>NZ_JBMRBK010000009.1:0-7388 GCF_057351765.1 Trinickia sp.
CTGCTCGAAGTGTCCGCATGGCGTGGCGTTTTTTGTGCCGCACCAATGTTATACTTCGAGCAATGTATGACTTGTCTTCGTCATCCAGGCTCGCAGTAAACCTGCGGTAATCTCAAATTCGAGAGGAGAAATATGAATAAACTTTCAAAGCTCGCGTTCATTGCAGCTACCGCAGTTATGGCTGCATCCGCTTCGGCACAGTCGGTGCCGGCGTCGCGACAAGCCACGAATGACAACTGGGTCAACGGCACCGGTGAATACGTGTGGATGAACGGCACGAACGAGCTTTGCTGGCGCGATGCATTCTGGACGCCCGCAACGGCGAATGCCAAGTGCGACGGCGCTCTCGTCGCCCAGGCCCCGACGCCGCCGGCTCCCCCGGCCCCGGCAGCTCCGGCCATCACGAGCCAGAAGGTCACGTATCAGGCCGACACGCTGTTCGACTTCGACAAGGCCGTCCTGAAGCCGTCTGGTAAGCAGGCGCTCGACGATCTGGCCTCGAAGATTCAAGGCATGAACACGGAAGTCGTCGTTGCAACGGGCTACACGGACCGCATCGGTTCGGACAAGTACAACGACCGCCTGTCGCTGCGCCGTGCGCAAGCCGTGAAGGCCTACTTGGTCAGCAAGGGTGTTCCGGCGAACAAGATCTACACGGAAGGCAAGGGCAAGCGCAATCCGGTCAAGGACTGCGCAGGCAAGAAGGTCACGGCAAGCCTCAAGGCCTGCCTCGCACCGAACCGCCGCGTGGAAGTCGAAGTGGTCGGCACGCAGCAAACGAACGCTCAGTAAAACAGCGTCCGCTGCAGCCTCAAAAAACCCCGCTTCGGCGGGGTTTTTTTCTGCTCGGCGCGCGGATTCGACCCATCGCCGCGCCGGCGACTTTTAACGCCGCACCGGGCCCGATATACTCGGCCCTAGCCCGTGTGCGTCTATTTATATTGTTACCCTCTATTAATATTGTTACCGCTCGATACGCCATGACCAACGCCGATCCCCACGAATTGCAGAAATTCAGCGATCTTGCTCATCGCTGGTGGGATCCGAATGCAGAGTTCAAGCCGCTGCACGAGTTGAATCCCGTGCGGCTCGCCTGGATCGACTCCCATGCGCACCTACCCGGCAAACGCGTGCTCGATGTCGGTTGCGGCGGTGGCATCCTGTCCGAATCGATGGCAGGCCTCGGGGCCCAGGTCAAAGGCATCGATCTTTCGTCGCAGGCGCTTGGCGTAGCCGATCTGCACAGCCTCGAGAGCGGCATTACCGTCGAGTACGAGGAAATCGCCGCGGAGGCCCTGGCGGCACGCGAACCGGGCACCTTCGATGTCGTCACGTGCATGGAGATGCTCGAACACGTGCCCGATCCGGCTGCCATCGTGAAGGCGTGCGCCATGCTCGTGAAGCCGGGCGGATGGGTGTTCTTCTCGACGCTCAACCGCAGCATCAAGTCATATCTGTTCGCCGTCATCGGCGCGGAATATATCGCTCAAATGCTGCCCAAGGGCACGCACGATTACGCACGCTTCATCCGCCCTTCCGAACTCGCCGCATTCGCGCGCGCGGCCAACCTCGACGCTGCCGAGGTGAAAGGCATCACGTATCGGCCGCTTGGCAAGCATTTCATGCTCTCCGACGACACGAGCGTCAATTATCTTCTTGCCTGCCGCCGGGCGAAGGTGGACGCATGAGTCAGCCGACGCCCCAACCCGAACTGACCGACGGCATCGCATCGATCGGCTTGTGCCGCGGCGTGCTGTTCGATCTCGACGGTACGCTGGCCGACACGGCGCCCGATCTCGTTGCTGCCGTCAACAAGATGCGCGCGGACCGGGGCCTCGACATGGTGCCGCTCGACACGCTGCGGCCGCTGGCCTCGGCCGGTGCGCGCGGCTTGATCGGCGGCGCATTCGGCATCGGCCCGGAGGATCACGGGTACGCGTCGATGCGCGAGGAGTTTCTCGCCAATTACGAAGCGGACCTTTGCATCGAAACGACGCTCTTTCCCGGCATCGGCGAATTGCTGGACGTCCTCGATGCGCGCAACGTGCGCTGGGGCATCGTCACGAACAAAGTCGGCCGATTGACGATGCCTCTCGTCGAGCAGCTCGGACTTGCCTCGCGCGCAGCATGTGTCGTCTCCGGTGATACGACCCCTCATTCGAAGCCGCACCCTGCCCCCCTGCTCCATGCGGCTGAAAGCCTCGCGATGCGTCCCGAGCGGATCGTTTATATCGGTGACGATCTGCGTGACGTGCAAGCGGGGTTCGCGGCGGGCATGATCACGGTGGCGGCGGCCTACGGGTATTGCGGCACCGATCTGCCGCCGGCGATGTGGCACGCGCAGCACATCGTCGATTCGCCGCAACAGTTGCAGCAGTTGCTGCACGAGCTGCGATGAAGGCCCGGCCGGGGCGCCCGCCGAGTCGACAGCACAGCGCTTGAAATGCGGCGAAGCCGCACCATCTTGTGTTCTGTGGGATAATCCCACCCTACACACAGGGGCCGACCTGGTTTCGACGTGGGTAATGAAGCAGTTCAGGGCATACCGAGGACCCGTCACCTCGTAAATCAATGGGAATTAAGTAACTGCGAACGATCTTTCGAAGCGCTTCGGCGCGGCGTCTAACGACGCTCTCGCACTGCAGGCCGCCTAAAACCGGTCTCCCTCGCACTGGCTCGCTGATGGGTCAGGGTCGCAAGACCAGCGAGGTCTCTTACGTCAGCTAATCCTTGGTGGTGTCACGCTGCCAGGGCCGAAAATCAAGTGACTCGCCGTAACGAAGCGTGTTCGTCCGCGTCGGTGCGGTTAAATCAAATGACTGAACTAAGTATGTAGAACTGGCTGTGGACTATTTGCGGACGCGGGTTCGATTCCCGCCGGCTCCACCAATACCGAAGGTTCGGATGATCTCCGAACCTTTTTCTTTTCAGAGACCGTCGCCCGGTCAGGCATCGCGACCCCGAGATCTTGCCCGACATGCGCGACGCGGGCGGGAGTCCATCAGGTCCGCTCGAGGAAGGAACGGACGCTTGCAGTGATCGCTCGCGGCGCATCCTCTAGACTGTAGTGCCCCACACCTTCGAGCTCGTGTATCGGCGCCGCCGGAAAAAGCTCGCTAAAGAGCGGCAGAAAATGATCGGCGTGCAACGTGCGATCGGCGATTCCCCAAATGGCCAGGGCCGGCATCGCCGAAATGGCGCGACGCGCGGCCGTGTCGGGCACCTCGAAACGGTGCGCGCCGATGGCGAACCCTTTGGCCCACCCGATTGCTCCCGCACAATCGGCGGGCGTTGCGAAACGGCCGCCGTAGGCGCGCAGCCAGGCGTCGGTTATCACACCATGATCCTCGAATCCGTTCAGCTTCAATGTACTCAGAATGTTGAAGCCGAGCTCACGTAGTACGGCATCGAGGCGCCCCTGGGACTCGGCTTTGATGACCCATTGAAACCACGGCGAAACAGCGGTGTTAGCGCGTAATCGTTCGGCGAGCGTCGCCTGTCCGAACGGCGTCGGCGCGTTCACGCTGACGATTCGCCGAATGCGGTCCGGGTGGCGCGACGCTAAGCCCATCCCGACGGGCCCACCGAAATCATGCATGACCAGCGTGATCTCGCGCAGGTCCATCGCCAGGACGAAACGCTCCAGATTGTCGATGTGGTCCTGCAGCCAATAGTCGCGCAACGGCGGGGTGCTACTCCTGCCAAACCCCATATGATCCGGCACGACGACGCGATAAGCGCCGCGCAACGCTGCAATGAGCGCTCTGAATAGGAATCCCCAGGTCGGCTCGCCATGCAGGCAAAGCACAACCTGCCCATCGGGCGGTCCCTCGTCCACATAGTGCATTTGAAAGCCCGGCGCTTCATGGAAGTGCGGTGCATAGGGGTACATTCCGTCGAACGTATCAACGAATCGATTCATGAAACGCCTCCTCCGGATGGGACATGGTCGTTTTCAGCCAAATAGTTTCAATATGAAACCGTTGCGTTATATCCCACTCGGTTTTATATTGCAACCATACGAGTGAATTTAACCGCCGGTGTTGGTCCGGCGAACGGGTTTCAGGCTGGAAGACAGGACTATGGTCAAACGAACGACTCACGCCGATTCGCTGTGTGGAGTGGCCCGACCGCTCGATGCCATCGGCGACTGGTGGTCCTTGCTCATCATTCGCGACGCTTTCGACGGCCTGCGCCGTTTCGGCGAATTTCAGCGAAGCTTGGGACTCGCAAAAAACATTCTGTCGGTCCGGCTGCGCAATCTGGTGACCCACGGCATTCTGCATATGGGGCCCGCCTCGGACGGAAGCGCCCATCGAGAATATGTCCTCACCGAGAAAGGACGCGGGCTGTTTCCGCTGCTTGTCGCGCTGCGGCAATGGGGCGACGAGTTTTTCTTCGAGCCGCAAGAGGCGCATGCGGTGCTCGTCGAGAAAAAGACCGGCGCCCCTATCCCGAAGCTCGAGATCCGGGCTCGGAGTGGGCACACGTTGGCGCCCGAAGACACGATCGTCATGGGCCCCTCAACGGAAGCCACGAAAAAACGAAGCGGGACAGCAGGCACGGCGAGCAGCAGATGACCTGGTTTTTGGCCTTTTTTCGGCGAATTCTTTGCATCGATCGGCGGTTAGACTAACGTTGCCCCGTCGGAGACCTCGGTCTCGCCGTCTTTTCGCTCCTAACCGCGTTCACATGACCAAAATTTTTGCCGCCCTGGCCGCATTGCCGCTTCTCGGATTGGCCGCTTGCGGCTCTTCTCCCACCGCTTCGAACAATGCCGGCCTGTCGCCCGCGACAGCCGCCCGTGCGTCGGATTCCGCGATGGCCTTCACCTCGCACCGCTCGCCGAGCTCGATCACGAGCTGTCTCTCGAGCCGGATGCGCGGCGTGCACCGCGCCAGCTCCGGCACTGCCACCGAACTCGTCATCGGCAACGGTGCGCGCGCCAACGCGTGGCGCATCACGCTCGCGCCCGCCGGGGCCGGCAGCGCCGTCAACGTGCACAAGCCGTCGTCAGACGACGGCTCCGTGTCCGAACCCGAGCTTCGATATCACATCGCGCGTTGCGTCGTATGACGCTTGCCGCCCTCTTGCGCGGGAACGCTCACTGATCCTGCGGACATTGGAGGTTGCAGCCGTCCGGGTCGCCGTTGTCGCCGCGTTTGCGCCGTTGCGAACGGCCATTCTGAAACTTCTTGTTGCGCGCCGCGGATTCCGATGCCGCAAATTGCAGTTGCGGATGCTCCTGCAAACGGAATTCGTCGTTGAGGATGCCGCCCGGCACGCCGGGCGAAATCTGTGCGAACGCAACCGATGTTGCAGCGCATAACGCGCCGATGGACATGACGCACGCAGTGAATTGGATAAGCCGTTTCATATCGCTTGCCGCGCTCGACGGCGCGTAGATCGATCGGATGAAAGAAGGCTGCAAGCGTACCGCGAAACCGACTCACTGTGCAGCGACGCGCGTTACCGCGGTAATACCGGGCCGCGGCAACGGCCGATCCAGCGGCGTGCGTGAAGGCTGGCACCGCCCGATGACGGGCGTCGCATCAACCGGCGATGTGGGCCCCGCCCCGCAAGCCGTTTTGAATGTCGACGAGCGAGCCGCACTCCGCCGGGTCGTAGCCTTCCAGGTGCGATACGCCGAGCCGAAACGTGTCGCTGCGCAGCACCGCCAGCGCGGCGGCCAGCGGCCCCGCTGACAGCCGCGCTCGCTCGCAGGCGAAGTAATAGTCTTCATCGACGATCGGCACGAAGTCGAGACCGAAATGATGCGCCGCGGGTGCCACGCCAAAGCCGACGTCCGCCATACCGCTCGCGACGAACGCCGCAATCGCGGTATGCGTGAGTTCGGTCGAGGCGTAGCCGTTGATGCGCTCCGGATCGACGCCGACACGACGCAATTCAAGATCGATCAAGAGCCGTGTTCCGGAACCTGGCTGCCGGTTGACGAAGCGCACATCGGCGCGGGCGAGGTCGTCGAGCCCGCGGACCTGCTTCGGATTGCCCTTTTGCAGGAAGAGCCCTTGTTTGCGCCGGGTCAAATAGATGAGGACATGCCGGCGCGGGTCGAGCCAGCGCCGATAAATGTCTGCACAAAGCTCCCGAAACGCGCCGCGCGGCAAATGAAAGCCCGCAAAGTCGCATTCCCCACGCGCCAGCGCCGCGACGGCTTCCGCGCTCTCGCGATATTTGATGTCGACGGAGCCGGCTTCGCGGGTTTGCAGCGCCGTGACGAGCGCCGCCACCGCATAACCGTGCGACGCATGGATGCGTACCATCGCACTGCGCCCCAATTGGCGACCAAGCTCCTCGGCAATCTCGCTCGCGAGCCCCTGCATCGGGGCATCGAGCCGCTCCGCGCACAGGCGCTGCGCGCGCACGACCGCATGGCCCAGACTCGAGAGCGCCGAGCCCTTGCCGCGCTCTTTCGCAATCAGGTCGCCGCCGAGGCGCGCCTCGAAAAGGCGCAGCAATCCCCACGCATGGCGGTACGACAGCCGGCTTTGCTCGGCGGCCTGCGCAATGCTGCCCGTCTCGTCGACGAGCGCCAGCAGCGGCACGATATCGGTCAGGCTCGCCTCGCGGCCCGCGCTGTCGCGCACGATCAATTCAGCGACGCATTTGATATCAATCATTTATGTCGTCCAATTTCCTATTGCACTTCGTATTGACCGCGCCTATCGTTCGATCATAACTGGAAAACGTCGAGCATATATGTGCGCCATATGAGTATCAAGTACATATATGCGGGCTGGAAGGAGACCCACTTGGAATATGCAAGCCCCCCGGCGCCGGATGAGCTCGTCCGCCGGCATTGGAAGCCGGGCGTGTCGCTCCTCGCGGTGCTGCACGCGATACAGGACGAAGCCGGTTTCATCCCGCCCGAAGTGGTGACGCCACTGGCGCGGGCGATGAACCTCTCGCGCGCCGAAGTGCATGGCGTGCTGACGTACTACCACCATTTCCGCACGAGCGCGCCGCCGCGCGTGGGCGTGGCACTGTGCCGGGCCGAATCGTGCCGCAGCATGGGCACCGAAGCGCTGGCCGCGCATATCGAAGCACGCACCGGTTGCCGCTTCGATGCCAAGCATGCCGACGGCACGAATCACGGCCACACTGCCGAAGGCGAGCCGGTCGAACTCGAATCGGTCTACTGCCTGGGCCAATGCGCGCTGTCGCCGGCCATGACGATCAACGGCACGCTGCACGCGAAGGTGACGCCGGCCAAGTTCGATGCGCTGTTCGAGGCGGCCTGCACGCAGGCCGGCATCGAGCCCGCTCATAAGGAGTCCGTATGAATTCGCAGGCCGGGACACCCCCGTCGGCGGTGCGCATCTTCGTGCCGCGCGATTCGTCGGCGCTCGCGCTGGGCGCCGATGCAC
>NZ_JBMRBK010000010.1:0-30486 GCF_057351765.1 Trinickia sp.
AGTACGAGAGGACCGGAGTGGACGAACCTCTGGTGTACCGGTTGTCACGCCAGTGGCATCGCCGGGTAGCTATGTTCGGAAGAGATAACCGCTGAAAGCATCTAAGCGGGAAACTCGCCTTAAGATGAGATATCCCCGGGGACTTGATCCCCTTGAAGGGTCGTTCGAGACCAGGACGTTGATAGGTCGGGTGTGTACACGCAGTAATGCGTTCAGCTAACCGATACTAATTGCCCGTACGGCTTGATCCTATAACCGGAGCGTCTTGCTCAGGTTGTGATCCGTGTTTTGCCCTAGTGATACGTCACTACCCCTGCCAGCCAGAGTTGGCGCTTCAGCGCTTACTCTGGCCAATGCAGAGCACCATTACACCTCTGCTTCTTCCCAGATTGGCTGCGCAGCCCAAGCTGCACAGCAACAAGTCATGCCTGATGACCATAGCGAGTCGGTCCCACCCCTTCCCATCCCGAACAGGACCGTGAAACGACTCCACGCCGATGATAGTGCGGATTGCCCGTGTGAAAGTAGGTAATCGTCAGGCTCCCTCTGCCAGGCAGAGTGTGCGCACCTCAGTGCCCACTCTGACCCACGCAACGTGCATGAAAACCCCCGGCCCGCCATCGCGCAGCCGGGGGTTTTTGCTTTGGATGTAAGCGCGCGGGCATCCCGTCTTGAACGGGCATGGGTTAAGCGGCGACAATCGCGTCCACTTCAACGTAAGCGCGCAAGAATCGACGTCTAGCACTCAGGGATCTGACCGTGCAGGCTATGTCCACTGATTTTCAGTGGACACCTTATGACAGAACAACACTCAGAATCGTCGTGCCTGAAGGTCGTCACCGTAGGCAAGGACGGCAAGCGCCGTTTTGATCGGCGAACCAAGCAACGGCTGGTCGAGGCGTGCCTTGAGCCAGGGGCATCAGTGGCGGGCCTCGCCCTAAGGCACGGCGTCAATGCAAACCTGCTACGCAAATGGATCAAGCTGCACCAGCAACGGCTGGCCGACAGCCCAACTCCGTCGGCCACTGAAGCGGCGTTCGTGCCGGTCGTGACGATCCCAAGCGAACACGCGCTCGTCGAGCGCAAAGCCGCGATGCCTGTTTCGCCAGCCGCGGATCGTGCAGCTGTATCGACATTGACTGTGCAGATGCCCAATGGCATTACGCTCAAGCTCGAATGCGTCGGCAACGACGCGGTGCTGCTATCGGCAATGATCGAAACGCTTGGACGGTGCGATGTTCCGGCTGCACGATGAGCTGAAGGTCTATGTGCATCGCGATGCCGTTGATTTCCGTAAGAGCATCAACGGTCTTGCCGCCATCGTCGAGCAATCGATGAAGCTCGATCCATTCGCGCAAGCCGTGTACGTATTCAGCAACCAGCGTCGCGATCGCATCAAGATGTTGCTGTGGGACCGAAACGGCTTCTGGCTGCTGATGAAGCGGCTCGAACAGGATCGCTTCGTGTGGCCGCGTAAAGAAGCCGTGCTCAAGCTACGAACCGAACAACTGCACTGGTTGCTCGACGGTATCGACATCGAAGCGATGCGCGCGCACCCGACGCGCTATTATCAGCGCGCGACCTGAAACGCGAACCAGCATGGCTGGTCTAATCCGGCGATGCCGCCACCATCCTCATCTCCCACCGACGAGCTGCAAGCGCTACGCGCCGAACTCGCTGCCATGAAGAGCGAGTTGCGCGTGGTGACGGTCGAGCGTGATTTGCTGCGCGAGAAGCTCAAGGCCTTCCAGCGACAGCTCTTTGCAGCCAAGAGCGAAGCGCGCGGGGGCGAGCAACGCGACCTCTTCTTAAACGAAGCGGAGGCGGCCGCAACGGGATCTGAACCGGCGCAGGAGACGCAAGCAGAACAGAGCATCGAGGTTGGCGCGCATGAACGCAAGAAGCGTGGACGCAAGCCGTTGGACCCAATGCTCCCTCGCGAGATCGTGCGTCACGAGCTGCCGGAATCGGAACGCGTCTGCGCACACGACGGATATATGCTCGTCGAGATCGGCGCCGAGATCAGTGAGCAGCTCGATATCGTGCCGCAGCAGGTTCGCGTCATTCAGCATCAGCGCGTCAAATACGCGTGCCCTTGTTGCGATCTCGGCATCAAGGTCACGCCGGCACCGGCGCGCATCATCTCGAAGGGCTTACTCACGGAATCGGCGCTTGCATGGGTGGTCGTCAGCAAGTTCGCCGACGCGCTTCCGTTGTATCGAATCGCAGCGCTGCTGCATCGTTTCGGCGGGGATCTCTCGCGTGGCACGCTCGCTGCCAGCGTGGTGCGTGTCGGTATGGCGGTGCAGCCGCTGATCAACTTGATGCGCGATCATCTGCTCGACGCCGACATCGTCTATGGCGATGAAACGACCGTGCAGGTGCTGAAGGAGCCCGGGCGCGCGGCGCAGCGCAAGAGCTACATGTGGGCGCAGATGAGCGGCACCGGTCCGCCGGTTCGATTGTTCAGCTACAGCCCGACGCGCAGCGCGGTGCAAGCCGCGGCGCTCTATGCTGGCATCAAGCCAGGCACGGCATTGATGACTGACGGCTATGAGCCGTACAACGATGTCGCCGACACGAACCAGCTCGTACATTTGGGCTGTTGGGCGCACGCGCGTCGTTACATGATCGAGGCTGAAGAGAATCTGCCGAAGGCTCAACGTGGACGCGACCATCCCGTCAGCGAATTCATTCGATTGATCGGGACGCTGTTTGCTATTGAATCGCGTTGCGAAGGTATGGCGCCAGCGGATCGGCTGCTCGGGCGCCAACGCGAGAGTCGCCCCGTGCTGGAGCAAATCGAGGCACTGCTTTTTAGGCAGTTGAACGCCGTGTTGCCGCAAAGCGCGTTTGGCAAAGCGTTGAGCTACCTGAAGGGCCAGTGGCCGAAGCTGATTCGCTACGTTGAAAACGGCGCATGGCCGATCTCGAACAACGCTTGCGAGAACGCGATCCGGCCTTTTACGGTCGGCCGCAAAAACTGGCTCTTCTACGACACCGTCGCCGGTGCGAATGCGGCAGCTAACCTCTATTCGCTGATCGAAACCTGCAAGGCAAACAGCGTCGAGCCCTACGGCTACCTGCTCGCGTTGTTCAAGGCGCTGCCAGTTGCTCAGGGCGTCGACGATTACGAGGCGCTGCTTCCATGGCGTCTCACCACTCCTACCGCCTGACGCACTGCCGGCCGCCTCCCGCAAGTCACGTGGTTTATTGCGCGCTTACACTTCAACTTGAACCGACCCCCGAACGTTGGACATCTTTTCGGGGTGTTTCTTGGGCTGATACACAGAGCAAGCGAAGCTGGCCGCGGTCGAAGACTGCTGCACACGATGCGCGAGGATTTCGTCGCGCTGCAACTCTTCGAGCAGGCGGCCGCGCTGTGGGCCGCGGCGCAGTCGGCGGCCGAAATCGCTTCAACTTGTACAGAGGAACCGGCTGGCGATATTCGATTGACTAGGGTTTATCGACAAACGGCGGATTGGCGATCGCCGCCTCCATGAACGCCATGACTGCCTCAGAATTCCGATCTTGCCGATAAACCATCCCAACGCCAACCTTCAGCGCATGCCCCGGATAACGCAGCCTACGAAATACGACACCGCGCCGCCGAATGGATCGCATCGAACGGGGCATCAGCGCGTACCCTTGACCATCGGCGATTTGGCCCAGCAAGACATGATGATCGCTGGGCTCGGGAACAACCGTCGGCCGAAATTCGATCGCATCGAAATATGACCGGCAGTGGTCATAAAAGCCCGGATTCAGCGCGCGCTTGAACCAAAACATGCGCCCGTCGGCCAAGTCGCTAAAGGAAACGAGCTTCTTCGCCGCCAGCGAGTCTGTCGCAGGCAGTGCGACGACCATCTCCTCCTCCTGAAGCACCCTCAACGCGAGCCCTTTCACATCGCTGTGCAGACCAATCAGCGCGATATCGAGCTCGCTGGCCAGTACGTCCCGAATCAGCGCGATGGAATGCCTGCCGTGGCAAGCCAACGTCAACTCCGGAAAACGAGGCTGTAAGCTCTGGAACACCTTCTCCGGATAGGTACCGAAGTCGAAAACCGTCGTATAGCCGATCGACAGACATCGAGCCTTCTCCACCGGCTTGCGCACCGATCGAATCGCTTCGTCGACATCGTTCAATACGCGCTTTACCTTGCGCAGAAACGCTTCCGCGGCTGGAGTCAGGTCCACGCTGCGGTTATCCCGATCGAACAGCGTGACCCCGAGCGCCTCCTCGAGGAGCCGGATTTGCCGGCTCAACGGCGGCTGCGAAATATTGAGCCGAGCAGCGGCACGCCCGAAGTGCAGTTCCTCGCAGAGTACGGCGAAGTAACGGAGTTGGCGCAGATCGATCGAGGCAGCCATACAAAAAAGGTATTGCAAAAATGGAATTGTATTCCAGGTTCAGGGGCGTTGTATTGTTGATCTGCGCCACGTACCAAGGAACATGCGCCAGTTCGCCAAGAGGCCGCCATGCAGCGGACATCTGCTGCCAATATGAGCGAACGCGCATATTCCCACGTCGCGCAACAAAAATAGAACGAGGAGGCGGGGGAGGCAGATATCCATTCCATCGTCCATAGATTTAAATATAAAAATGAAATCCGAGAAGTCAGTAATCGTCGTCGGCGATAAATTCCAAGGGTTCTCCGACAAACATGACCACATCGTTACGCTCGGCCAGCTCGAAAGGATGATCTGGGAGGCCCAAAACCTGCCCATTAACCAGATCATCGTAGGTCAAGGCGTATGCCACCAACGGCTATCTGGCCTGCAAACCATCATGCAGCGGCGCTTTGCGCATTCGTCGCCGCGCATTGTCAACTACGAGCAGATCGCGGATCAGCTCAATCCGGCCTTGCGTCAGGTAACGCATAAGCATCACGCGCAGAACATCCTTATCTCCACGCCGCAGCGGGCGTCGGAGAATTGCTACCAGAGCAAGCTCGCCATTCACGATGCAACCGAACTGCTGGGCGATCACATGACGGGGCAGCATATCCAAGGCATGGTGATAACGGAGGCCGGCCGGCAGATGATGCTGGCAGTCGCCGAACTCTTCATGCTCGACGCGCACGAGCGAGGCCAGTTCTATTTCATCCTGAACAAAGTCGGGACGACCTATCACCGGTTCGCATTCCCAATCGAGACCGATGCCAATCTCACGGTTCTCGCGGCAGAGCGCAAACGGGGAAACGCGTTGCATGCCGAGGTGCGCGTCGATTTCGCACAGCAAGACGAGGCGCTTGCGGAGGTCCATATCAGCTTCGCCGCCTATGACAAGGACCTCATCGCGAGGAAAGAGCACGAACTCGCGCTGACAAGAGTAGCGCGCCTGGCTCACGCGTCCCCCAGCTACAGTTGAGGACGATGGTCAGATGATGCGCAACATACACACCATCATCGGGGCGGGCCCTGTGGGGCTGCTCCTCGGATGCCTGCTCGCGAAAAGAGGCATCCCTTGCCAAGTGCTGGAACAAACCGAGCGCCGTTCCGAGCTCACGAAGGCGCTGATGATTCATTCGGCATCCCTGGATATTCTGTCGACGATCGATGTGGACGGCGAAATTCTCGAGCGAGGCTTACACCAACGCTATATTCATTTCGACATCAACGGCGATACGCGCTTCAGCCTCGACTTCTCTTGTGTCGCTCAGGCGGGATTTCCGGGTTTCATCAACCTGCGCCAGCCCGTGGTGGAGGACATTCTCGAGCGGCGTTTTGTCGACCTCGGCGGCCGCGTCCTGAGAGGGCACCGGCTCGTCGAGCTCGCCCAGGACTCGGATAGCGTCTCGTTCGTCGCCGAAACCAGGGGTGGACGGGAGCATGCTCGCGTGCCGTTTCTGATCGGCTGCGACGGGGCCAACAGCACGGTACGCGTTCTGCTGAACGCCGCATTCACCGGTGCTGACTACACGTTCCAATATATCTTGGCCGAGGGGCTGCCGGCGGCCCGCAGTCTTTCGGAAGACGCTTCCTACATGGCTATCAATGGGCACGCTGCGTTGTCGATCGTTCCGATGGACAACGGCGAATATCGCATTGCCGGGCCCGGTAGTCATCTATCGCTGACGGACGGAGCGTTGAACAGGGAGTCAGTCGAAACGCTGATCCGCGATACCGGGCTCGCAGCGATTCCACACTTGTCCACCTACAGTGCGATCCGGCACTACACGGTGCGGGAGCGGTGCGCCGAACGATTCGCAGTGGGCCGTGTGTTCCTCTGTGGCGATGCCGCCCACGTCCACTCGCCGGCTGGCGGCCAAGCCATGAATCTGGGGTTCGGCGACGCTTTCTCGCTTGCATGGCGCCTCGATCAAAACACCGAGGTCGACGTCGGCGCGTCCTGGGAATCAGAGCGGATGCGGATCGCACGTCACGTGATCGCTCGGACGCAGATCGGGCCGCTGCTCACGAAGATGCGCAGCCACGCAGTCTGTGCGGACGAATTGAGGTCGCTCGCGCAGACGTACAGCCAGCTCTTTCATGACGTACGCGATGAAGGCGATCCGTTGTACCAGAAGCGCCTTCAGCGCGGTGCGCGCATTCCGAATCTGCGTTTGCCCGAGGGGCGCTCGCTCTGGGCAACGCTCGGGACGGAAGACAACATCGATCTCTCGGAAACGACCGGGATCGGACACGCGCTCGCCGAGCATTTCGGCGATAACGTCTCGACAGTCCATCTGCGGCCCGATTTTTACGTCGATCGCATCGAAGCCGGTACTTCGCTATGAGGCGCGCACTTGCAACCATTCTCGGTGTGGCGCGTCATTTGCCGAGCTCGCGCGAAGCCTCCTTGCACGCAGTCGACCGTGGGCAGATCACGGCCGCCGAGTTGGAAAAAAGCCGTTTCAGCGCCGTGCAGGTGGAAGACACGCTCTTTCCTGCCGATATGGCGGCCAACGTTGCACGGGAGCTGACTCGCTCGCGGCGCAGCGATGAATTGCGCTGGTGTCTCTACAGCCACATTCACTACCAAGGGCAGCCAGCCCTATGGTCGCCGGCTTCGTATATCGTCGAGACAATCGGCACGCAAGCCGCAACGGGGCTCAACATTCGGCAGGGCTGCAACGCGGCCATGGTTTCAATGGAAATCGCGTGTTCCCTGTTGGCGTTCGAGCCGGGCAAGACGGCGCTGTGCCTGGCAGCGGATCGCTTCAACATCTCGGGTTTCGATCGTTGGAATGCGGACTACGGCATTGCTTATGGCGACGGCGCTGCGGGAATTCTCCTCGGAAGCAGAGACAGGCCCGAGGCCGTGGCCGACATCCTCGCCATTCGCACTACGAACGCGCCGTTTCTCGAGCGCATGCACCGTCACCCCTTGCCGATGAACGAGGGCGAAGTGGCGCCCTACGATATCCGCGCCACCAAGAAGCAGTTCCTCACCGAGCAAGGGACATCAACGTTGACGAGTGCAACGCGAACCGCGCTCACGTCGTTATGGGCCGGCGTCCAGAGTGATGCAGGCGTTCGCCCCGAGGACATTCGGCATCTAGTGCTGCCTCATCTTGGCTACACGCTTCTGACGGAAAACTACACGCCGGTGTTCGATCTGCCGAACGCGACAACAAACCTCGAGGAGGGCCTCACCGTGGGCCACTTGGGCTGCGCCGACGCATTCCACGGCTTGACCTCGCTAATCGAATCGCGTCCTCCGCCGGAATCGCTCGCGCTACTGGTCGGCGCCGGCGCCGGGTTCAGCTGGAGCCTATGTCTCGTGAGGTTTAGACAATGAGGATCGCTTTCTTCGACGTGGATGAAACGCTAATCCATCAAAAAAGCATGTTCGCTTTCATGGCGTTCTGGTACGCGCAACTCGGCGAGTGTCATCGACATGAAAGCGCGATGCGCCGGCTCATGGCCCTCGTCGAGGCGGGCGCACAGCGCAGCGAGGTCAATCGCGCCTACTACGAGCAATACGCGGGCGTCGATAGCGCGCAGCTGTTCGATGCGGGCCGGGCCTGGTTCGACGCTGCATCGGCAGCCGAACCGTTTTTCAAGACCGAGGTGGTCGATCGGCTGCGGACTCTGTCGAACGACGGGTGGACGCCAGTGTTCGTCTCCGGCTCGATGCGGCCGGTTCTGGAGCCGATCGCGAAAGCACTCGACGTGCGGCATCTGCTGTGCGCCGAACTCGAAACGATCGACGGCAGATGCACGGGCCGGCTCACAGCGATGGCTATCGGAACGCACAAGCGCGATCGGCTGCTGGCGTTCATTCACGATCAGGGTGTCGACGGCCACGCGCATCACGCCTATGGGGACCACATTTCAGATCTTCCGATGCTCCTTGCCGTTCAGCATCCCCATGCGGTCGATCCCTGTCCGTCGTTGCGGGAAGCCGCAATGCAAAGGGGATGGCCGATTCTGACGAGCGGCGCCATCGCCTAGGCGCACGCCTCACAGCCCCCTACTCCTGCAAACGAGGTAATCACCGAAATGAAATACTGTCACTTCAACCAAGCCGAGGCCACGCCGCGCGACATCTCATGCATCGGCTTCGGCGCGATGGGAATCTCCGAGTTCTATGGGCCTTCGGAGGAATCGCTGGCCCGCGAGGCGATCCAGACCGCTATCGCTCGAGGCATCAATCACTTCGATACGGCCGACGGCTACGGCTACGGCGATAACGAGCGTTTCCTCGGAAGCGCCCTGGATTTGTCGGATACGGCAAAGCGTCAGTCCGTCATCGTCGCATCGAAAGCGGGCATTTTGCGCGACCGGAAGGATCCGAGCGTGCGCGGCATTTCGATCGAACCGTCGTACCTTGAAGGGAAACTGCGGGAGTCGCTTGCCAATCTGGGCACGGACTATCTCGACATCTTCTACATTCATCGTTTACCGCCGAATGCTACGAGCGAGCAATTGCAGACGTTGGCGCGCTTTTTGAACGAGGTGCTCGAATCGGGGCGCGCACGCAGCATCGGCCTGAGCGAGCCTCGACTCGATCAACTCTCGCTCATTCACGCGGTTTGTCCTGTGCATTACGTGCAATCGGAGTACAGCATGATCGAGCGGGGGGTGGAACGCTCCGGCGTACTGGAGTTCTGCCGGAGCAACGGCATCAGCTTCGTGGCTTATAGCCCGCTGTGCCGCGGCCTGCTAACGGACTCCTTCGATGCAACCAAGCTCGCGAGCGGGGATTTCCGCGCAACGTTGCCGCGCTTCGCCGGTGAGAATCTCGAGCACAACCTACGCATGATCGCCGACCTCAAAGCAATTGCCGCGTCGTTGAAGACGAGCTTGGCGGCGCTGTCGGTATCTTGGCTGCTTCATCAAGACGTGTTGGTTATCCCGGGAATGCGTCGCTCGGAGCGCGTCACCGATGCAATGAAAGCGCTCGATCTGCCGCTGGGCGCCGAAAGACTCGCTGAAATCGGCGAAGTCCTGAAACGAGAAGTCAAGGGGACACGCTATGCCCCCGCCGCGATGCAAGCCTATGGATTCGAATAAGGACTATGAAATGAAAACACTGTTTGTCTCGGCGGCATGCAGCGATATGGCGGTGGCTACGATCGAGTTGCTTCGCGAGCATTATCGTTTCGTGCTCGTGGCGCGTGACGCGGATCGCCTCAACGAAACGATTGCACGAATGAAGTGGGAGTCGTCGGTCGCGCTGGCGCTTGCCTGCGATGTGCGATCGAACGAAATGTGTGCATCGGTGGCCGCGCAACTGGCCGACCGGAATCTGGCTTTAGATGGCGTCGTCAATTTCGCCGGTGCCCTACCTGTGCGTGCGAACTTCTTGCAGCTCGAAGTCGATCGTTTGCTCGAAGACTTCACGACCCGGGTCGTCGGCAACATTAACCTGTTGCGCCACCTCTCACCGCAGTTGAGACCTGGGGCATCGGTGGTGATGATCAACGGCATTCTTTCGAAAATGCCCGATGCGGACTTTTTGTGTGGCAGCCTTTCGACGGTCGCATTGCGCAGCCTCGGCAAGGCCGTGGCCCGCACATTGGCGTCGCGGCGCATTCGCGTCAACACCGTCAATCCCTGCGCTGCCGAAACAAAAATGAAAGACCAGGTGTTCGCAGCGCTGTCGGCTCAGTCCGGCGTCAACGCGGACGCCATACAGACGGCAGTCGAATCGAAAATTCCGCTCGAACGGCTTTGCGCGCCGCTCGATGTCGCCAAGACCGTCAGGTTTCTGATCTCCGATGAGTCGAGCTTCATCACGGGCGCCTCGATCGACGTCGATGGCGGCTTCAACGTCAGCTTGGCGTAGTCGATGTGTTAATAGGAGCGGCGAGTACCGCCGCTTCATGACTTACCTTGCGGCCCGATCCGGGGCGTTTCCGACAATGAAATCCTCCTCTCGAATTCTCATGATCGTTTTGTTGACCGTCCCATTGGGCGGTATCGGCATTGATCTCTATGCATCCAGCCTGCCCACGTTGGCGGAGCATTTCGGGGCGGACGCCGTCGCGACCAAATCGACGTTGACGGTCTTCCTGGTCGGCTTGTTCGTCGGGATGCTGTATTCGGGCACGCTATCCGACGTCGTCGGGCGCAAAAAGCCGCAGCTCGTCAATGCGTTGTTATTCACGCTTGCCAGCGTGGCCATTCCGTTCGCCGGCACCATCGAGCAGGTGATGGCGTTGCGGTTCTTGCAAGGCGTGAGTGCCGGGGGCATGCAGGCCGTATGCCGCAGCATCCTGTCGGATTCCTTTTTGCCGGCGGAGCTCACGAAAAAGTCGCTCTATGTCACCACGGTATGGGGCATGGGGCCGATATTTGCGCCCTGGATCGGCGGATTGCTCGTGACCGCCTATGGCTGGGAGTCGTGCTTTTATCTCCTTGGGGCTTATGGGTGTACGCTTGCTGCGCTCATCGCCTGGGGGCTGCCGGAGACGAACGGACATCGAGAGCGCTTTCGCGTCGCGCAATTTCGACGCGACGTCGTCCAAGTAGTGACCCATAACGATTTCCTTTTGCCTGTCTTCGCCATGGGCTTCGCATATGCGAGCCTTGTCACCTATGGAGCGGTTGGTCCGTACTTCGTCCAGATGGCGCTAGGGCTTTCGCCGGCAACGTACGGCAATATCGGCCTCGTCGTCGGATGCGGCTATCTGTTGGGCACTCTGGCATTGCGAGTGTTGCTGGCGCGGCGATGGTCCGAAGATCGGCTCCTGACATGGGCCGTATGGGGCACGCTTGCCGGCGTCATGGTTTCCATGGTGCTTCAGTGGAGATATCCCGGCGTACACGCGATATGGATTGCATGCGTGTTGGCCGACTGCCTCATGATGGGATTCGTCTACCCGATCTATATGGCCAAGTCGTTGCGTGTCCACCCAGGACGATCGGGATTGGCCAGTGCGATGACTGTATCGGCTGTGTTGATGCTCGCTTCGATCTTCGGCGCGGTAGCGAGCACATTCACGATTCGCTCTGCCCTCCAATTCCTGGGGGTGTACCTGGTTCTGTCCGTTGGCATTGTGGTCATTCGTATGCGCGAGTCGAGTGCCCTGACCGATGACCTCATCCGGCCGTTGCCAACAAACCGATAGGAAGTGAAACGCGGCATCGTTGAGCGCCTTCCATGCCGGGAGCGGCATGGTCTCAGGGCGCTCTTCCACAGTGTCGTGAGATTTCGGGCTCACGACGACTGGCGCGGGTGTCCGGGCCATTTACGGGTTGGATGGGCTGGCCGACTTGAGGAGGGCGCCATTGTCGAAATGCCCAACTCGCTCCATTCGTCGCCTTTTCGTCTTGCGGAGCATTGGCGGCGTGCATATGGCACACGATATTGCGTTCCCTAACCGGAACGCCATTTCTCATTTTCGTCGCAACCGAAACCACCGTCCGCAGTGCGCTTGCAAGCACGGCGAAGAGATGGCCACGACCGATGATCTCCAACGCAGGGCCACCGAATGGATCTCATGAAACGAGTCGGTTATTCGACGCCGAAAAGTTCATCGAGGCATACCGCTGCCTGTCCCGCTCGCTATGCCGGCTGTGCTGCCACCAACCGGATGCGCGTGATCTCGGATGGCGCACCCAGACGCTTCGGTGGGCCCCAATAGCCCGTGCCCCGGCTCGTGTAAATCCATAAATCGTCGATTCGTGCCAAACCGGCCGTAAAAGGCTGCTGGAATCGGACGAAGAAGTTCCACGGGAAAAACTGTCCTCCATGGGTATGGCCGGAAAGCTGCAACGTATAGCCCGCCTCGACAGCTGCGAGTGCAGTCCGCGGCTGGTGTGCGAGCAGTATGCGGACACGTGCTTCGTCGGGCGCGTGCCTGACTGCCCCGGCAGGATCGCTGCGATGCGAGTCGTTGAAATTGCCGGCCGAGTAGTCAGTGACGCCTGCCATGACAAACGACGCACCGTTGTGCTCGACCACAACATGCTCGTTCATCAGTACGCGTAGACCTAGCCGTCGGAACTCGGCGATCCACTCGTCGGCACCCGAATAATATTCGTGGTTGCCAGTTACCAGAAAAGCGCCATGCCGAGCCTTTAAACGGCCGAGTGGCCGCGTATGTTCGCCGAGCTGCACCACGCTGCCGTCGACAACATCTCCCGTTACAGCGATGACATCGGCTTGCAGCCGGTTCACTTCGGTGACGATAGCGTCGACGTACGATTGTTTGATCGTCGGGCCAACGTGTATATCGCTGATCTGAACGATGGTTAACCCATCCAACTCGGGCGGCAAGTCGGCGATCGGTATATCGACGTTCGCTACCTTTGCCCGGCGTCGCGCATTGATGAACCCGATCGCCGTCGAGATCATTGCCAGCAGAGGCACGCCCACTGCCGAATCGACGCGCCATCGATCGAGCGAGACGGTGCGCGGCAGCAGCGAATCGATCGTCAGCAGCGATGCAATCGACAAATCGCGCACAAACGTGATGACAAGCAGCGAGGAAAAAAATCCCATTACGAGCAGTCCGATCCAGGCCAGGCGATCGGCGAGCGGCTGGCGCTGCACGAAATATCGCGCCAGTACGCCCAGAGGTATCAGAAGGCAGGACAAGACGAGCCAGACCACCGCAGCAGCCTTTACAGGCGCGCCGAACGGCCACTCGGGAATGAGTCTGGAACCAACGTAGATATGCAGCAGGATGCCGATACCGATTACTCGAATCAGAAAACTGGAACGGCGCATGGAAAGGGCAACCTCCGCAGGAATGCTGCGCATTCTACCGACCTGCCGGACTATCTGCTCGGCGCCGATCGAACGCCTTCAGCCGGTTTCGACGCTGTGCGTTGCACATCGCGCACTTGGCGGGATCGTTTGTTCTCCTAATCGATCTAATGCAATGACTTCATGATTCGAGCCCTGCGCCATCGGGCGCTACCGACAGGGGAGGAGAATGATGAAGACGATGAAATGGCTTCATCTACACTCGAGCCAGCGGCATCATATCGGGTACGAAGGCAGCCATGTCATGCTGCCGCTCGTGGTGCTCTCCCTGATGGCGTTAGGCGTGTATTACCTTGTGCGCCGCATCGATTTGCTCGAAATCGCGCGCACGACCCTGTTCGATGTGGCGATGGTATTCGTGGCCCTGGGGATTGCGGGGCTTTTCGGAGTCGTCGGGGCTTGGCTGCGCTCCGGAACGGATGCCGAAAGCGAGCGCTTTTGCTTCGTCGGAGCGTTGATCGGCGCGATCGTCTTCTATCTCGCGGTGCTGATTGCGCCGTAATACACCGCTGTGGCATGAGCCGGTTGGTGAAAGCTGTCCCCGGCGCACGCGGCGCCGGGTATCCACGCCGCCTCAGGCGATTCGCGCTATTTCGTCGAAGGCGAGGCGCGGAAGGCGCGCGCGCAGCTTGCTGTGGTCGCCATAGCCCAGATTGATCAGGAAATTCGATTTGATCGTCGTGCCGGCAAAGAACGCTTCATCGACCTTGGCTGGCTGGAAGCCGGACATCGGCCCGGCATCGAGACCGAGCGCCCGCGCCGCAATGATCAAGTAGGCGCCTTGGAGCGATGCGTTGCGAAATGCCGTCGAGTGGATCATGCCCTCGTTACCGTCGAACCAGCCGCGCACGTCGGAATGTGGATAAAGCTTCGGCAGGCGTTCGTAAAATGCCATATCCATTGCTGCGATGACCGTCACCGGAGCTGCCATCGTTTTTTCGATGTTCGCCTCGGACAGCGCGGGCCGAAGCTTTTCCTTCGCTTCGGGACTCTTGACGAATACGAAGCGGGCGGGGCTCGAATTGAAGGACGTGGGGCCCAGGACCGTCAAGTCGACGATCTGCTTCAGGAGCCCGTCGTCCACCGGCTTCGGCAGCCAGGCGCTATGGGTGCGGGCGGTACGGAACATCTGGTCGAGGGCTTCGTTGGACACTGTCATGATCGAAAGAAAAGTCGGAACGGTTGGGTAGGGGTGTAGCGAGCAATCATAACCGCGGTCGGCGGACCGCGTGAGCGCGGCGCTTTGACGGCGCCCCGCCTCGCCGTTGCATACGCGAATGAACCGATATTGACGAAGCCTCTGTCCGCCCTTAGCGTGGGAAAACGACAAGCCAGACCGGTCGGCGCCGCGCCCGGAAATCGTTTGAAGCGAGGACCTTTTGAATCGTCTGCATCAGCCAATGCTTCCCGGGGTGGCCGAGTTGCCCGAGCCGGAAGTCGACTGGTATCCGGATTGGCTTTCTGCGGCCACGGCAGTGGACATGCTCGAACGCTTGAGGGAAGAGGTCGTCTGGAAACAGGACTCGATCGGCACACCTGGAGGCGTAAAGCTATTGCCCCGGCTGACCGCGTGGCAGGGGGAGCCGGGTGCTGTCTATGTCTATTCCGGGATCCGGAACGACCCGCTGCCCTGGTCCTCGACCGTGCGGATGCTCAAGGACCTGGCGGAGGAGACGACAGGGGCGCGTTTCAACAGCGTACTGTTGAATCGTTACCGCAGCGGCAATGACAGTATGGGATGGCATGCCGATCGGGAACCCGAACTAGGCGCCACGCCGGTGATCGCATCGGTGAGCTTGGGGGCGACTCGCCGCTTCGATTTGCGGCACAACCAGACGGGCGTCGTCCGAGCCTTCGAATTGACGAGCGGCAGCCTTCTCGTGATGCGCGGCAGCACGCAGGCTCAGTGGCGGCATCGCGTTCCCAAGGCGCCAGCCGTGCAGGGCGAGCGCATCAATCTGACGTTTCGCTGGGTGTCGTCGCAATAGCGCGAACTTTTAATAGAAATTTAAAAAGTTTATGCGCATAACGTCGCGGCACACCGCGATCGCAAAGGCGGATCGGCGAGCCGCTCGTAAGGAAGCGAAAAAAACTCGCCGTGCGGCGAGTTTTTTCAGTCGATGTTGCGTCGCGTCAATTCGGGAAGACGCTGTTCTCGGGAAGCACGGACCGCTTTTCGACGGCCTGTAGCCGCCATAAGCCCCCCGTGGACGCGGGTTTTGTTGCGCAGAGCCATTGCGCAGCGCCTTGCGCCGCCGCCACGCGCTCGTCGCGGTCCACGTGGAGTCCGCTCAGCGTGCAAACAGGCGTCGAGGTCTGAGGCGCACAGAGTTTCGTGACGCCGTCCTCGTCACGCATATCCCCCCAGGCGGGCAAGTCGATCCCGTCATGCGACTCTCTCGACCAGACGTGCTCCTTGGTGTCGAGCCACAGCACCGCATAGTCGTGATTGACGGTGGGGTCGGGACCGTTGATCAGAATCGTGAGTCTCATCGAAAATCGCTCCTGACAAAACGTTTTGCCCAGCCGGGCGTGCGCCGCGATTCGCTCGGCGAGGCCGCATTGGGTTTGAATCTGGTTGAGAACTACACTGTAGGAAAAATAAAAGGCGGCCGCTACTGGATCTGCATCGCGACGCGGGTCATGCTTGCCGGGCAAGGCCCAGGCGTTCGAGCGTGAGCGGGTCGAATTCGCCGCCGAAATACTTCGACAACGCTTGCAGGAATTCGGCGTTGTCTGGCGTGGCGTGTGCGAAGAGTGTCATCGACGATCGGAATTTGACGTCGTCGGGGTCGCCGAAGATCTGGTCGATCGAGCGGCCCTCTGTTTCGTTGACCCATCGCGTGCATTCTTTGAGCCGAGGGCCGAGCACGGGATGGTTCACATATGCGCGAGCTTCATCGAGCGACGCAATCGCGAAGCGCTGCGCCATGGCGCTCTTACCCAGTCCGGCGATCTGCGGAAACACGAACCACATCCAGTGCGTGCGTTTGCGGCCCGAGCGCAGCTCAGTGCTGACCTGCTCGTAGACAGGTGCCTGCGCATCGACGAACCGCTGTAGGTCGTATGTTGCATCTTGCGCATCGCTCATTTTGCCTTCCCTCCTGCCCTTGCATTGGCATTGGCACTGGTGCGGCCCGGCACCTACTGCCGCTCAGGATACGCTCCATTGGCCGCGAAAAAGCGTCGCCACCCATTCGGGGTTCGAGGGCCAGTAGCCGTGCATGTAGGTCGCAAAAATCGAGCCGTGAGCGAATATCCGTTCGCCCGGTTCGTCCGACGACGCTCGTCGACTGTGTGCAATGGGCAGGAGCGGCGTATCGAGGTGCGAGTAATGGAACGTATGGCCTGTCGCGGTGCCATGCGGCGTCGCGATCTGCTCCATGCCCAGCGCCGCGAGGCGCGTTTGCATCGTTGCATGTCCAGGGAGGAGGCCCAGCATCGGATGGCAGGTGCCTGCCGTGTCCGTCAGGCTTTCCACCAGATAAAGCATGCCGCCGCATTCGGCAACCAGCGGCTTTTGTGCGGTTACATGCGCTCGGATCGAATGGGCTGTTCCGGCGTTCGTCGCGAGCTCGGCAGCATGGAGCTCGGGGTAGCCTCCCGGAAGATACAGCGCATCGACCCCCGGCGGCACAGGCTCGTCGGCCAGCGGGGAGAAGTAGCTCACACGGGCGCCGAGCGCGGCGATGAGCGCAACGTTCGCCGGATAGATAAATGAAAAGGCGGCGTCCCGCGCGATCGCGATGTGCAAGCCGGCCAGCAAGGCAGGCGGGACATCGGCTGCTTCGGCCTGAAATTCGACGGGTGGCGGCAGTTCAGCCAGTGCCGTCTGCGATAGCGCGTCCGCCGCTCTTTCGATGCGTGTCTCGATGCCTGCGATTTCGTCGGCTTGATGCAGTCCGAGGTGTCTGGACGGCAAGCCGATCTCCTCGGAAGGCGCCACGTAGCCGAGCCAGCGAAGGTCGCGCGGCAGAGCCTCTTCGAGCATCGCGGCGTGGCGCGCGGAGCCGACATGATTGGCGAGCACGCCAAAAAACGGGACGTTCGGGCGATAGCGGGCGAGGCCGAACGCGACCGCTCCGAACGTTTGTGCCATCGCTTTGGCCGAGATGACGGCGGCGACGGGCACGCCGAACTTCGCGGCGAGGTCTGCGCTGCTCGGCGTGCCATCGAAAAGGCCCATCACGCCTTCGATCAGCAGCAGATCCGAGCGTTCGGCCGCCTCCGCAAGCAGGCGGCGGCACTCGCGCTCGCCGACCATCCACAGATCGAGCGAAAACACCGGGGCTCCGCTTGCACGCGCGAGAATCATCGGGTCGAGGAAATCGGGTCCGGCTTTGAACACCGTCACGCGCCGCCCCTGCCGGCGATGCATTCGCGCAAGCCCCGCGGTCATCGTGGTCTTGCCTTGGCCGGACGCCGGTGCGCTGATGAACAGGGCGGGGCATGCGGGCATCGTCAGAACTCCACGCCGCGTTGCGCCTTCACGCCTTGTTCGCGATACGGATGTTTGACGAGGCGCATCTCCGTGACGAGATCGGCAGCCTCGATCAGTGCATCGGGTGCGTGGCGGCCGGTCACGACCACATGCAGCATCGGCTCTCGCGCTTGCAGGACGCCCAGGACTTCCTCCAACGGCAGATAGTCATACTTGAGGACCGTGTTGAGTTCATCGAGTATGACCATTCGATATTCGCCACTTCGAATCATGCGGACCGCCTCGTCCCAACCCTTGCGAGCGGTCGCCATATCGGCGTCGCGGTTTTGTGTGTTCCAGGTGTAGCCGTCGCCCATGGTGACGAAGTCGCATTGCGGATGGCTGCCAAGGAAATCGCGTTCGGAAGTGTGAAGGGCGCCCTTGATGAACTGGACGACGCCGATTCGTTCGGCGTGCCCGAGCATACGCACCGCCATACCGAATGCGGCCGTGCTCTTGCCCTTGCCGTTGCCGGTATGGACGATCAAGAGACCTTTTTCGTGGGTGGCGGCGGCTTGCTTTTTCTCGTGGCCTTCGCGACGGCGTTGCGTCATGCGTTGATGCGAATCGGTATCGGTCTTCATCTGAGTCTCTCTGAGTGGTGTCATTCCGGCGCTGCTGCAATGGCGACAGTCACATCGCCGTACGCCTGCTTTGCCGCGACGAGACGGCCGCCCGGGACTGCGAGGAGCGCGCACGGCTCGCAGACGCCGCGGGTGCCGACATGCGCATGAACGAGCGGCGAGCGATCGAGCGCGTCGTGCTCGTCGAGGAAGTGCTCGATTGCTTCGATCGAAAACGTAACGAGGGCAATGCCATGGCGAGTCGCGAATGCCAGCAGCGCAGGCTCGCTGGCTTTCGATGTGACCGTGGCAATGCGCTCAACGTTTTCGAGGCGCAGCCCGCTTAGTGCGGCCGCCACAGCGGATTCGATCTGTTCGACAGTGACGCCGCGCCGGCAGCCGACGCCCAGCGCCAGCGTTGCTCGCGAAGGGGGAGGGGCGCACGATGGATACGTCATGTCGGCTTTGGCCCCGGCGTGCGGTGCCTCACTGTGGCGGTGCTGATCGAACGGCGCACGCTCGCGCGCGAACCGTCGAACGAGAATTGGACGAACGCCCCGGCAGTGGCGCGGCCATAAGATAGCACACGCCATACTGCCGGCGAGCCTTGTGCGAGAGCGCCCCGATTGAACGCGCTCGAGCCGACCCTTTCAGTCCTGCAGTGAAAAGTTTAGCGCTCGTGCCAGCGAAGCCGGCGATTGTCAATAATTGTCATTTTTTCGCCAAGCGGGCTCAGAACTTTTAGACAGACTATTGCGAACACAGAGTTGTTCCGACAGAATGCCGAACAGATGACGTACGGTGCTATGAATCAATAGCGCCCCAAAAAATAACAATGGCCAGCGACATAGGAGACCATCCCCGTGTCGAAAACGAGAACAATACGGGCTGCACCTTCCTTGGGCAGGAATGCAAATGGGCATGGCGGATAACAACGGGTGGCGCAAACGTTTGCCTCGGCGCGGTGCAAGTGCCGATGGTGTCCTCATTTCTTCGGTCGTTATTTGGTTGCGAGCTCCGCAACGCGACGCTCCGCCTTAAATCCTGTTTTTCGACGTTCGTCCCTCAACCCTCCGGATGCTGATCAATCCGGGGTAGGGCGGCGTATTTAATATTGCATTCAGGTATTCCTCGCGTGATGAGGAAGGGGCTTTCTTTAACTTAGAAAATTCCCGGCTCTCGAATCGCAATTACTGGCCGACGTATGCACATGCCCTCTCGAGGGGCAAGCGTCAATCGGGTGATTAGGGGTCCTAATTAAGTGGCGATGTTTGCCTGCGCGTGTCTATCCGATGGCTCCTTCGACACAAAACTGTCATGAACCCATGGCGTGGCACGAGATCGTTCGCAAAGCGCGTTGTTTTAACAATCGATAGCGGTTTTTGTTCTTCTTTTTCATCTAATGACGGCCGCACAGCGGAACAAAAATGAACAAATCGTATAAGACGATCTGGAGTGAAGCATTGGGGGCCTGGGTGGCGGCGTCCGAGCTGGCGAGTACGGGTGGCAAGCGTTGCGCGGCAGCGGTGTGCGTCCGTGCTCCGCGAATCGCCGCAAAGCACGCCGTGTCGGGAGCGGGCGGGGCGATGACGGTGATTGCCGCTGCCATTGCGCTCTCGGGCACGCTCGTGCCGGAAAGCGCCCACGCGCAGTACGCCGCAGGCAGCGGCTCGGTTGCAGCTCCCATCAATTCCGTTGCGGTCGGTATTTCGGCGACGGCCTCGTCGGTCAATGCAACGGCGCTTGGCGATTTCGTGGTGGCCGGAGGAACGAGTTCCGTCGCGATCGGCGCGTTCGCGTCTGCGGGAAACTTCAGCGTTGCGATCGGCAATGGGTCGAATGCTCCGGGATTGGGCGCTGTGGCAATGGGAAGCGGGGCCAGCGCCAGTGGCGGCTCGGCCGTCGCTGTCGCAAACAGTGCCACTGCATCCGGCCAACAAGCCGCAGCGTATGGCTTTGCCGCACTGGCCTCAGGCGGCTTTTCCACCGCGTTAGGCAATCAGGCTACGGCCGCCGCAACCTCTGCTGTCGCGATCGGCAACCAGGCCACAGCCAGCAGCGTGGCTGGGGGCGGGCTCGCCGTGGGAAGCGGCGCCCTCTCGGGTGCGCCGTCCGCGGTAGCAATCGGCACCAACACGGGCGCAACGGGTACCTCGTCGATTGCAATCGGCGCGGGCGGCGGAATAGCCGGGACGCCCGGTTCGGGAACAAAGGCGTCCGGCACGAGCTCGATCGCCATCGGGGTGGGGGCGAGTTCTTCCGCGCTGTTCGGTATCGCGCTTGGCGACCTCGCTTTCTCGAGCGGGACGTCCGCAACGTCGTTGGGGCCTGGCGCCCACGCAACCGGTGACAACTCGACGTCGATCGGCATCAATTCGACCGCTTCAGGCGCGTCGAGCGTGGCGCTCGGCGGTTGGGCGACCGGTGCAGCGAGCATCGCACTCGGCGGCGTGGCGAGCGCCGCGCGCGCGACCGCGCTCGGCCCGAACGCCAACGCAGCCGCGGCTTCAACTGTCGCTTTCGGCGATAGCACCACCGTTGCGGCAGCCGCAGGCACCGGTTCCATCGCCGGTGGACACAACTCGCAGGTGACGAGCGGGACGGGCGCCATCGCGCTCGGTGAAGGACAGACGGCGAGCGGCAATGGCGCGGTCGCCATCGGCGATCCGGGCTCGGCGATAGGCACGGGCGCCGTGCAGGTCGGTGCGAACAACACGGCAAACGGTAACGGTGCCGTGGCCATCGGCAACAGCAACAACGCCCAGGGCCAAGGTTCGGTCGCGCTGGGCAATACTTCGAGTGCTTTGGGCGCCGGCGGCATCGCCCTCGGTTCGAGCGCGCTCGCCAGCAATACCAACGGCGTCGCGCTGGGTTCGGGCGCCGTTGCCACCAACAGCAACGATGTCGCACTCGGCGCCGGTTCCACGACGGCCGCGCCGAATCCGACACCGACCGGGACCATCGCCGGCAATACCGTCAATTTTGCGGGCGGCAATCCCACGAGCGTGGTCAGCGTCGGCACGAGCACCACGCCGAGGCAGGTCACCAACGTCGCGGCAGGCCAGATCACCAACTCGAGCCTGGATGCCATCAACGGCTCGCAACTCTTTGCAACGAACCAGGCGATCGGCAATATTTCGACGACGCTGACCGGGTTGTCGTCATCGTTTACGACGCTCAACAACCAGGCCGTCAAGTACGACGTCGTCGGTGGCACGGTCACGTTCACGAGTCTGACGCTCGACCCCGGCGGTGCGCCCACGCAGATACATAACGTCGCCGCGGGCACAGCATCGACGGACGCGGTCAATGTTTCTCAACTGAACTCCGCGGTGGCCGCGAGCGCGACCCACTACTACAGCGTCAACGATAACGGCACGCAGCAAGGCAATTTTTCGAATAACGGTGCAACGGGAATCGATGCGATAGCGGCTGGCCCGAACGCAACGGCATCGGGCGCGAGCGGTGTCGCGCTCGGTTCGGGGGCGAGTGCAAGCAATACGGGCGCGGTTGCACTGGGCAGCAATGCACAAGCGACGGCCGCGAATGCCGTGGCGCTCGGTTCGAACTCGACGACGACGGCGAACCTCGGCCTCGCGGCATACAACCCGGGCACGGGCGTATTGGCGGGCACGGCGCCGGTCGGCGAGGTCTCCGTTGGCTCCGCCGGCAACGAGCGGCGCATCACGAACGTCGCGGCAGGCTCGGCCTCGACCGACGCCGTCAACGTCAGCCAGTTGCAATCGGTCGAATCGCAACTCACTCAAACGCAAAGCAATTCGCTGCAGTGGGACCCGACGGCCAACGGCGGAACCGGCGCCTATAGCGCGAACCATGGTGGAACCGGTCCAAACGTGATCACGAACGTTGCGCCCGGCACGCTGAGCTCGACGAGCACCGACGCGGTCAACGGTTCGCAACTCTTTACGACGAATCAGAACGTCACCACGCTCGCGACGACCGTCAACAACATTCAGAATGGCGCGGGCATCAAGTACTTCCACGCCAATTCGACGGCGGCCGACAGTCAAGCCGTGGGCACCGACAGCGTCGCGATCGGGCCGCTCGCGGTGGCGAGCGGCTCGGACAGTCTCGCCGCGGCGAACGGCGCGCTGGCGCAGGCCGCCAACGCGATGGCACTCGGCGCACAGTCGACCGTTTCGGTGGCGGGCGGTGTCGCGATCGGCTCCGGCTCGGTTTCCGATCGGCCGGTGAGCTCGTCACAGGGATCGATCGCGGCCGGTAGTCAGGCCATTCCTTTCAACACGCAAGACGCAACGCTGCTCGGGGCGGTCTCATTCGGTAATGCGGCGGCCGGCAGCCAGACTTACCGGCAGTTGACGAATGTGGCGGACGGCACGGGACAGAACGATGCCGTGACGGTCAGACAGCTCTCCGGCGCGCTGCAGGCGTTCTCGGTCTCGGCGACGAGGTATTTCCACGCGAACTCGTCCGCGACCGACTCGCTGGCGATCGGAGCGGACTCGGTCGCCGTCGGGCCGACGACCGTCGTCAATGGCGATAACGGCGTCGGCATGGGCAACGGGGCAATCGTGGGACAGAACGCTCCTGGCGGCGTTGCAATTGGCGAAGCCTCGACCTCGGGACAGGCCGATGCCATCGCGCTCGGCAGCGGTTCGACGGCGAACGGCGCTCAGTCCATCGCACAAGGCGCGCACTCGAATGCCGGCTTCGCGGGCGGCGTGGCTATCGGCTCCGGCGCGACGAGCAGCGCCGTCGATGCCCTGGCATTGGGCTCCGGCTCGAGCGCATCGTTCGCCAATAGCGTGGCATTGGGTGCCGGCTCGGTGACGACGGTCGGCGCGTTGAGCAGTTACATCGCCTACGGGTTGAGCACGCCGCAATCCTCGGTGGGCGAGGTGAACGTCGGTGGCCGCCAGATCACCGGCCTCGCCGCGGGCCGTCTCGGCACCGATGCGGTCAATGTCTCGCAGTTGGAGGCGGTTCAGCAGCAGTTGACTACGCTGATCACCAACAGCGGAAACTTCTCGTCGACGCCGGGCGGTTCCGGCGGCAGCACGACGCCGCCGGTGTCGACCGGGTCGAATTCTTCGGCGGGAGGATCGGGCTCGGTCGCCTCGGGGTCGAACAGCACGGCCGTGGGCAATAACTCCTCGGCAACCGGTAACGGCACCACGGCGGTCGGCGTCGGTGCCAGCGCGACGGGCAACGGATCGACCGCGATCGGTTCGGGCAGCAACGATGGCGGGCGCACGAACGTGGTGGCCGTGGGATCGACCACGTCGTCGCGACAGATCATCAACGTAGCGGCCGGCACAGCGGCCACCGACGCGGTCAACGTGCAGCAGTTGAACAATGCGATGTCGCAGGCCAACGCCTATACCGACAATCAGATCGCCGGGATTCGCAACAATCTCGACTCCTATCGGCGCGATGCCGACGGCGGCGCGGCCACGGCGATGGCGGTCGCGGGCCTGCCGCAACCGACGGGTCCGGGCCGGAGCATGGTCGCGATCGCGGGCAGCGTCTATCGCGGGCAGTCGGGCCAGGCGCTGGGCATTTCGACGATTTCCGAGAACGACCATTGGGTTTACAAGGCGGCGGTCTCGACCAATACGCGTGGCAGCTATGGCGCCGTGGTCGGTGCCGGATATCAATGGTGATGAGTCTGGCTCGATGGGGGGCGAGGGGATGCGGCGTTGCCCGCCTCCTGGCCTGTCTCCCGTTCGCCGCAACATGAATTCATAGGGACGCCAAGAAAATGAATATTCGATCCGTTACGGCAACAGTCGGCGCGCTCTCGTGCCTGATCGGTCTCGCCGCATGCGTGGGCCCGTCGACCGACGCCTCGTTTCCCGAGCACAGCGTGGCCACGTGGCCCGATGGCACGTTTCCCAACGTCGATAACCTGCGCATGGTCGAGCCCGGCATGACGAAGGGGCAGGTCTATCCGTTGATCGGTGCGCCGCATTTTCATGAAAGCGTCTTTCATGTCCGTGTGTGGAACTACCTGTTCCATTTCCGCACGGAAGACAAGACGCTTACATGCGAATATCAGATCGCATTCGACGATCATGGGCGAGTGAATCGGACGCGATGGAACGATCAGCAGTGCGAACGATTTGCACCTGCTAAGATCGCGGACGGCGTCGATCGATCGGACACATCGGGGAAGGTTCAATGAAGGGTATCGCCGGGAGATACAGAGTAGCCGCGGCATGCGTGCTCGCGGGGGTGTCGATGCTGGCGCATGGTGCGCAGGCGGGCACGTCCGCGGACGAACTGCTTGGCGACGCGCAGCGCGTGCTTGAGCAAATCGATGCGGGCCGATATGCGACGGTCTGGCAGCAGACCGCACCTTTCGTTCGCGCGAAGTACGCTGCCGATGCATTCGAACGGGGCCTCTCGCAATCGCGCAACGCGCTGGGCACGGTCGATCACCGCGGATGGGCATCGGTGACCCGCCTGACTTATTCGCATAATCAGGCGGTGCCCGACGGCCTCTACGCGAACGTCGACTATGCGACATGGCTGGCAGACGGTCGTGTCGTCTATGAAAAAGTCAGCTTCCAGCTCGGCAGCGACGGCCGATGGTATTTCACCGGTTACGAGCCGCGGCAGAGTCAGGGCGTTGCAGCACAGGCGCAAGTCGGCCAGAAATGAACGATCGGCAATTCGGCTCCAGCGCCGCTGAAGCACGCGATGCGACGCCATCGAGGGCGAGCGGCACGGTGCCCGAGGCGTTCGATGCGGGCCCGCGGGCGTCGAAGATTCGTCGGCATCTCGAGGCGGGCGAATTGATCGAGGCATCGGAGATGCTTTCCGATTGCCTGGAGCTTGCTCCCAACAATGCCGACGTTGCTACGTTGCAAGCGCAGCTGCTGCGGCTGTGCGGGCGCTACCAGGAGGCGGGCGAGTGGGTCGATCGCGTGCTGGCGGCAGTGCCCGCCCACAGCGGGGCTTGCGTCGAAGCTGCACGTCTGGCGGCGCTCACCGGGGCAACGGATCGTGCATTCGACTGCTTCGAACGCGCGCACCGCGCGGTGCCCGATGCAACGGACTGGTTCGCCGAGTGGACTGCGCTTGCCCATGCGGTAGGGCGGACGGATATCGCTGCAACCGTTGCTGCTCGATGGTGCGAGCTCGCCCCCGATTCCGCGCACGCGTGGTTCTCGCTCGGCCTCGCGCATCACGAGGCCGGGGCGCTCGATGCGGCGCTTGCGGCGTACGAGCATGCCCTCTCGCTCGATGCCGGCGTTTCAATGCTGCGCAATAACCTCTCGGCGCTGCATTACACGCGAGGCGAATACGACGCGGCGTTGAAAGTCGGGAGGCAGGCGCTTCGCGCGGAGCCCAATCATCATCTCGCATGGACGAACCTCGCCAATGTCTGGCTGAGGTTGCGCGAGCCGGACAAGGCGTTGATCGCCGCACGGCGCGCCGCAACGCTGGCGCCTGATTTCGCGCTGGCGCAGCTTGCCTTGAGCAATGCGGCCCGCGAGTCGCAGTCATGGGCCGAGGCGTTCAATGCGATCGTGCACGCGGCGAAAATATCGGGCGCGGAGCCGAAGATCCAGTTCTCGGTCGCGATGCTGCAGTTGATGCAAGGCGACTTCGCAAACGGCTGGATCAATTTCGAGGCGCGCTGGAGCGGATCGCCCGAGCTTGCGGGCAAGGAGGCGTTTTGCCCAGGCCAACGCTGGCAGGGCGAAGCGCTCGAGGGCAAGACGCTGCTCGTCTGGGGCGAGCAGGGACATGGCGATGCCATCCAGTTCATTCGCTTTTTGCCGTCTATCGTCAAACACGCGCGCGATGCGGGCGGGAAGGTCATCTGCTGCTGTTTTCGTCCGCTGTACGAGCTTTTCAAGCGAAGCCTGGCAGGCTGTGATGTCGAGGTCTTGCCCAGCGATCTCGAGCGGTTGCCCCACTTCGACTACCACCTTCCGCTCGCGAGCTTGCCGCTCGTGCTCGGCGTCACGCTCGAAATGCTCCCCGCACCCGCGGCGTACCTGGTACCGGACGCGGCCCGCGTCGAACGTTGGCGTGGCGAAATCGGTGGGAGCGCTCGCCTGAAAGCGGGCCTCGTGTGGACGGGCAGCCGCAATCATCAGCGCAATTCCGTGCGCGCGGTGTGCCCGGAGCGCTACGCCGAAGCCTTCTCCCGCATCGACGGTATCGATTGGTATAGCTTGCAACCCGGCGCAGCCGAGGACGTCGAGCGCATGGAACGCGCGGGACTGCACGTCGTCGATCGAACGAGCGAGTTCGCGAGCTTCGACGATACGGCCGCGCTCATTGCCAACCTCGATGTGGTCGTGACCGTCTGCACGTCCGTTGCGCATCTGGCCGCCGCATTGGGCCGGCCCACGTGGTTGCTGCTCGACGTCAACCCGCACTGGGTATGGATGACGGAGCGGCGGGACAGCCCGTGGTATCCGAGCGTCAGGCTCTATCGTCAGCGCAACTATCGGGATTGGACCGCACCGCTGGCCGAACTGAGGGCCGACCTCGAACAGGCAGCCCGGCAACCGGCGGTGCAAGGAGCCGGCGCGCGTCCTTGACGCTCGCTGAGCGCGCCCTTACACTCGCAGCCAATCTGGTGCTCGCGCGCGCATTCCTGCGTGCGCAGTTAAACGGGAAACAGGAGCGCGTCCGGGCGAACGATGCCGGCACGATCGACCTGTGCTGCCCCCGCAACGGTGAGCGAACGCATCGCGAACGCGATGCAGAGCCGGCTTCGATGCATGCACGCAAGGCCGTGTATGCAGGCAACCACTGCGCAAGAAACAACACCACTCGCGCGGGAAGGTGAAGCGGCGCTTTCGTCAGCCCGGATACCGGCCAGAGGGAAGGCGGATGCCGCGGTGGGCGGCATGCCAGCCGGGACTGCTTCGCTTCGCGCTGTCATTGCGTCATCGCACCTCGTTTTCCTGCTTCGATCAGGTTCGGCTTCGCCGTTGGCCGGCACCGGGCAATGGAACGAGCGGTGCGATATCTCGCGTGGTGGCGCAAGGGCGGGGCACGTCCATGTCAATCCGTCTCGATCTCCATAAGGGGACCGCCGTGCTCGAGTCCATCGCGGGGCTTTTCAACGATAGTTCCACTGCGTTGCGCAACAAGGTGGCAGGCATCTATGCCGTGCTGCTCGTGTTCAATCTAGGGGCCTGGGTCTGGGCCTTCGTCGCTTTTCGCGGTCAGCCGGTTTTGCTCGGCACCGCATTGCTTGCCTATACGTTCGGCCTTCGCCACGCCGTCGACGCGGATCATATCGCCGCAATCGACAATGTCACGCGCAAGCTGCTGCAGGAGCGGCGCAACTCGCTCGGCGCGGGCTTTTTCTTCTCGCTCGGGCATTCGACGGTGGTCGTGCTCATGTCGATTGCCGTTGCGCTGACGGCGTCGACACTGACGGCACATTTCTCGCAACTGAGGTCCATCGGCGCCGTCATCAGCACCTGTGTGTCGGCGTTCTTTCTGCTGATACTGGCTGCGGCCAATATGGCGATCCTGCTTTCGATGTGGCGCACGTTTCGCGCGGCGCGTCGCGGCGAGCCCATCGTCGAAGAAGACCTGGACCTGCTGCTCGGCGGGAGAGGCCTGCTTGCGCGCCTGTTCCGACCGCTTTTCAAGCTCGCATCGCGCAGTTGGCACCTCTATCCGATCGGTCTCCTGTTTGGCCTGGGCTTCGATACGGCCACCGAAGTCGCGCTCTTCGGCATTTCGGCCACGCAGGCATCCGGCGGCATGTCGGTCTGGTCCATCGCCGCCTTGCCGCTGCTTTTCACGGCCGGCATGTCGCTCGTCGACACCACCGACGGCATTCTGATGACGGGCGCGTATCGCTGGGCCTTCGTTCGGCCGATTCGCAAGATCTACTACAACATGACGATCACCTTCGTCTCCGTCGTGGTGGCGCTCGTGATCGGCAGTGTCGAAGCACTCGCCCTTGCCGCGGACAAGCTCCAGCTCAAAGGTGCCTTCTGGGATTTCATCGGCAGCGCCGCCGACCGTTTCGGTTTGCTCGGCTATTTCGTCATCGGCATTTTTCTGTTCAGTTGGGCCGTGTCGGCGTTGATCTACCGCTTCAAGCGCTATGACGAAATCGACGTGACACTGTCGGCCTGAGCTTCGGCTCGCGAGACATTTTCGAACGATATCGAGGTACTCATGCACACTTCCATGCGCAAGATCCCGGTCACCGTCGTGACGGGCTTTCTCGGCAGCGGCAAGACCACGCTGCTGCGCCATATTCTGCAAAACGCGCGCGGTGCGCGCATCGCGGTCATCGTCAACGAGTTCGGCGAACTCGGCATCGATGGCGAAATCCTCAAAGGCTGCGGCATCGGCTGCGAGGAGGACGGCGCCGCCGGCGCGCTCTATGAGTTGGCCAATGGGTGTCTTTGCTGCACGGTGCAGGAGGAGTTCTTCCCCGTCATGGAAGCGCTCGTCGAGCGCCGCGACAGTATCGATCACGTGCTCATCGAGACGTCGGGCCTCGCTTTGCCGAAGCCGCTCGTTCAAGCCTTCAACTGGCCCGCCATCAAGAATGCTTTCACGGTCGATGCGGTCGTGACCGTCGTCGATGGGCCGGCCGTTGCGAGCGGTCAATTCGCGGCGGACCCGTTGGCCATCGAGCGCGAGCGTCGGGCCGATCCCAATCTCGACCACGAATCGCCGTTGCACGAGCTGTTCGAAGACCAACTGTGCGCGGCCGATCTCGTGGTCCTCAACAAGACGGATCTGCTCGACGATGCGGGGACGGCCGCCGTCGAGGCGCTGGTGCGCGAAGAGATTCCGTCGCATGTGAAGGTCGTGCGTGCACAGCAGGGCGAGCTCGATTTGCAGGTGCTGCTCGGCCTTCAGGCCGCGTCCGAGGAGACCATTCATCTACGCGTGGACCACCACGGTTCCGTCGACGATGCCGATCACCATCACGACGAGTTCGACTCGGTCGTGGTCGAGGGCAGCGTGAGCTCGCGCGAGCATGCGCTTGCGGCGCTGGCGCGGCTCGTCGAGACGCATACGATCTATCGCGTCAAAGGGTTCGCAGCATTGCCGGGCGCACCGATGCGGCTCGTGATCCAGGGTGTCGGGCGCCGCTTCGACAGTTATTTCGACCGCCGCTGGCAGGCCGGCGAGGCTGCCGCGAGCCGTTTCGTGCTGATCGGCGCGGACCTCGATGCAACCGCGCTGCAACGCGCATTCGACGCCGCGCTTGCCGCGCCGTTACAACCGGCCTGACGCCTCATGCATTTGCTGCGAACCGTCCCTGGGGGCTTCGTCGACGATACCGCCGGCGTGGTGCGAATCGACCAGCGTCCGGCCGATATCGTCGTCATGAGCTCTGCCGATACGACGCTATCGTTGCTGGCGAGTGTGGTCGAGCGGATCGGCGCCGGCTTCCCGAGCCTGCGCCTCGCCAATATGGCATATCTGCGCCAGCCGGCGTCGATCGATTTCTATGTCGACGATGTGCTTCAGCATGCGCGCGTGATCGTCGTCGATCACCTGGGCGGCGAGGCGTATTGGCCGTACGGCATCGAGCGGCTCGTCGAACTGGCCCGGCGCCGCAAGCAAGTGCTCGTCATGTTCTCGGGCGATTTGCAGGAGGACGAGAACCTCGTCGCGAAAAGTACCGCCGACGCCGCGTTTACGCGGCTGCTCTGGCGTTACCTGCGCGAGGGCGGCCCCGGCAACGCGCAGGCGTTCCTGCGCGCGATCGGCTGGCATGCGTTCGGGTGGGGAGGCGAGCCGCCGCCGCCCGCCGCATTGCCGGCCGCGTCGCTCTATCATCCTTCGCACGACACGCCGAGCATTGCCGAATGGCAGACGCGTTGGCAAGCCGGGGCGCCCGTCGTCGCCATCCTCTTTTATCGGGCGCATTTGCAGGCGGCCAATACGGCGGTTTTCGATGCAATGATCGAGGCGCTCGAGGCCCTGCAGTTGAACCCCTTACCGATTGCGGTGACCTCCTTGAAGGACGCGGTGAGCCGCGATGTGGTCGGGCGGCTTTGCGAGCAACACGATGCCGCGCTCGTGTTGAACACGACGGCGTTTGCAGCCTCCGCCATCGACGATCCCGAACCGATGGCAATCGCCGGCGATGCGCCCGTCATGCAGGTCATCCTGAGCGGCAGCAATCGCGACGATTGGCTCAAGGACAATCAAGGCCTGCATGCACGCGATATCGCGATGCATGTCGCACTGCCCGAGGTCGACGGTCGGATCATCACACGCGCGGTCAGCTTCAAGGGGCTCGCGTATCGCTGTCCGCATACCGAAGTGGATGTCGTGCG
>NZ_JBMRBK010000011.1:0-48404 GCF_057351765.1 Trinickia sp.
GCAACCGTTCGTAATGCGACGCATCGTGCGCGAATTTATCTTCGCGCTGCTGCGTGATGGCCCGCCGGGCATCGACGAGCAACGCGACGGCGCTGGTGCGAGACATGAAATACCGTTCCATCGACTGCCATTCAAAGGGGGGAATGAGTCGGGCATCGATTGTCGCCCGAAATGCGTGACCATGCATCGACAGCCGGTTAATGAAAAAATTCAGGCATGGCGCAAAAAAAAGGGCACGCAAACCCGCAACGATGGCGGACCAATGCGCTGCAATGTCGCGCTACGTTGTGTGCGGCTTCGTACCATCGAAGCCTCTGACGATGCGTCGGCCGACGTTTTTGCGATCGTCTGGCGCTCGCCGGGAACGGAGATTGGCATGCGAGCTCTGCAGCCCGAGCGCGACGACAGGCGGCGCCTGCTCGCCCAACGCGCGAGACGTCTGGGAATATGGCTTTTGACAGCGGGCATCTGCGTATCGTGCGGTGGAGGTGGCTCCGGTAGCAGCCAGATGGCGGCGCTCGGAGGCGGCGCGGGTGGCGGTGGAACCGGCTCGGGCGGCGGAACCGGCGCGGGCGGCGGAACGGGCGGCGGCGGCATGGGCGGCATGGCCTTCGCCACCGACGTACTGATGCACCACAATGACCTCGCCCGTACGGGCGAGATGCTGGCCGAGACGACGCTGACGCCGGCCAACGTGCGCGCTGCGACGTTCGGCAAGGTGGGTTTCCTGCCGGCCGATGGCAAAGTGGATGCTCAACCTCTCTTCGTCACGAATCAGTCGATCGGTGGGGCCGCGCACAACGTCGTCTATGTCGCGACCGAGCACGATAGCGTCTATGCCTACGACGCCGACACGTCGGCACTCCTATGGCATGTCTCGCTTGTGGGCAACGGAGAGACGCCGAGCGACGATCACGGGTGTCAGGACTTCACGCCGGAAATCGGCATCACCGCCACACCGGTAATCGATCGCAATCGCGGCGCGAACGGCGTGCTCTATGCCGTCGCAATGACGCGGGATGCAAGCGGCGGCTACCACCATCGCCTGCACGCACTCGATTTGTCGACGGGTACCGAAGTGCTGGGCGGCCCCAACGAGATCGGCGCGAGCGTTCCGGGCAATGGAAGCGAAGGCACGAACGGCGTGATGCGGTTCGATCCGTCGCTGCATACCGAACGTGCCGCCCTGACGCTCGTCGGCGACAAGATTTACACCGGATGGACTTCCCACTGCATGAACGGCCCTTATACGGGCTGGATCATGTCCTACAGCGCGAATACGCTGCAGCAAACGGGCGTGCTCAACATCGCGCCGAACGGAAGCGCCGGATCCGTCTGGATGGCGGGCTCCGGGATGGCTTCCGACGGTACGTCGATTTTCGTCGTCGATGGCAACGGCACGTTCGATCCGACGCTCAATGCGCAGGGCATGCCGAGCGGAGGCAATTTCGGCAATACCTTCATGAAGCTATCGGGTGCGTCGCTCGCCGTCACCGATTACTTCGCGATGTCGAATACCGTAGCCGAATCGAATGCCGACGACGATTTCGGTTCAGGCGGGCCCTTGCTGCTGCCCGACGAGGTGGCGGCGGACGGCACCGTCAAGCACCTGGCTGTCGCTGCGGGCAAGAACAACAAGATCTATGTCGTCGATCGCGATGCGATGGGCAAGTTCGACGCTGCGGGGGACCACATCTGGCAGGAGCTGACGGGCACGCTGGGCGGTGGCATCTGGGGCTCGCCGGCGTATTACAACGGTGTGGTGTACTACGGCGGGCTCAACGACAATCTCAAGGCCTTGCCGATCACGAACGCACTGCTTGCATCGACCGCAGCTTCGAGGAGTCCCACGACCTTTCCCTATCCGGGCACCACGCCGGCGATCTCAGCCAACGGCGCGACGAACGGCATCGTATGGGCCGCGGAAAACGGCAGCACGGGTGTGCTGCATGCGTACGACGCGGGCAATTTGGGCAACGAGCTTTACAACAGCAATCAGGCCGGTACGCGCGATCAATGGGGTAGTGGCAACAAGTTCATCACGCCGATGATTGCGCTGGGCAAGGTGTACGTGGGTGCGACGAATGGCGTTGCTGTTTTTGGGTTGCTGCATTAGGCGGTGCGGGGCGGCGGGCGATGCAGGGTGCCGCCGCTTCCCTTCGGGCGAGGGTCGACCGCGTATCGATTTGCACGAAAGGGGGAGTAATCCGGGAACCGCGCGCAGATCACATTGCGCGAAAGTCTTTGCAGGAAGAGGAGATGCTGGAGCGGGCGATGGGAATCGAACCCACGTCTCTAGCTTGGGAAGCTAGGGTAATAACCATTATACGACGCCCGCGGAGCCGGTGATTGTACAGGGGTTACCGTGGGGACGGCAAGCACAAGAGATTGGCCAGTGATGGCAAAACTGGCATGGCTCGATCGTGAAGCGCTGGCACCGCTAGGATAATCGGCGAGCCACCGCTTCGGGGGAGAGGCATGTTTAGAAGCCGCTGCCGTAGTCCGAGTCCATTTCGTTACGCGTGTGCGGGCGTGGCCGGATGTTTGCGCGGGCGGCCACCCTTGCGTCCGTTCTGGCGGGATGCCGCAGCCTTGGCTGGGGACTTGATCGCGCCCATCCCGCGCGCGAGTTCGCGCATCCACGCCTTGGTTCCAAAAATGCCATGCAACAGGCCCGGGCCCCACAGACCGAGATCAAGGCGCGGCCAGTACAGCGAGGTACCCGCGCCCGATACCTCTACCTCAGCGAGTTCGGCCAATGTCGGCTCACGCCCCAGCGTGCCGAAGTCTTGAATCAGCGTGATAGGAACCCCGAGTTTCACACCATGTACGAATACGACCTCCAGCGTGCGCGTGGAGCGTATGAAGCGGACCGATACGATAGTCGGTTCATCTGCACCGCGCTTGCGTGCGGCGGCAATTTCGGCAGCAGTGATGTTAGCCATGTATATTTCTCCATTCCCTGCAAAGGCGCTCGATTTCGGGCTCGATCAGTTCCGCAAGCCGGGCAATTGTGCGATCCGACATGCGCCCCTTTACTGTCCGTAACCTGAGCGGGCCGCGCGGACAGCTCAACTCGAACACGCACGACGGGCCGCTCGTCTTTTCGACGTGAACGTGCGGTGGGCTATGGTCGTTGGTGAATATTTGAACACGATAGCCGAGGATTCTTAGCAGTGTTGGCATGCTGGGATTATAACCTAACGTTAGGTTTTTGCCGGTAAGCTTCCAGCGGTAATCCCCCGAAGATCACGTTGTCGGCTGCCGCGTCCAGCTGAATCATCTGGTATCGAAACCGCCCATCGCCTTCCCGATGGTTCGTCACAAGCGACCGTTTTCTACCTTGGCGGAATCCCATTTCCCCAGCCCGATAGCTGTGACGAGCATGCCGACCGTGATAGGAATGCGATCGAGCGCCTTTCGCCGCTTTCGCGACAGGGCTGTGACGAGCATGATCAGAAGGCCGGACCCCTCGTCCATGAAGTAGCGCCCCGACGCAAAATCGCCTTCATCGACCTTGAAGCGGGCAAAGAAGGCTTCCATGAACATTTCGCCCTCCATGCCAGTGATGCCGAGGTCGTCTTCAAGCGTCGTGGCCGTCGTGATGACCTTGCTCTTCGACAAGCCGCGCTCTTTGCGCACGAACAATTCGACTTCTTCGAGCAGCAGCGGATTGCTCATAGCCGGTCCTCGGGCTTCACCAACTGGTTGTAATGAACGGCGCTGCGGTAGCTGATTACCGACACGTCGTAGGCGAGGATGACTTCGCCGATGATCGGGACCGTGCGACCGACGAAGATGCCGATGTTGCGCGTCCAAAGAATTTTGAAGCGTCGGACGCTGCCGAGCGTTAGCGTTGGCAGGATGTCCTTTTCTATCCTGAAGTCGAGGTGCCTGCGCGCCAGCCGCGATGCTATCGATGTGCCGATTGTCGCACCCTTCGGTTTGCGCCTCGTTGGAAGGAATGGCCAGCCGATGATCAGCAGTGCCAGCCCGGTCAGCTCGTCAACGCCGAAGTGCGTTGCGGCCTCGTCGAGCATGACGAGAAAGAACAATTGCGGCGGCGTTAGGTTTGTGTGTATGCCGTATGTGTAGGTGTTGTTCGATACGTTTTGGTCCTCGGAGTCGATCAGGGCGAGAACGTATCAGAACTTGATTCGTCTGAGAATAGACAGGCCGGGCTACTCCATGCCAGCGCGTCAGCAAGCCTAGCCACCTGCCTTATACCGCCGCTTCGTCGAGTAGGATGCCCTCGTTGTTACGATCGCGGCATAGCCGGGATAGTCGCCGCATGGACGACACCGAACACCCCCGACAATTTCCCGCCGCTGACCATCGAGGAGAGTAGCGAGTTGGCTGCCGCAATTCGCGAAGTCTGCATCGTCTCCAAACCGCGCGGCCGCCGGCCTTTGCCCGCCTTAGGGTAATGAGGCTCGATCAGCTCCATCAGCCGCGCCCACGGCACCACCTGATCCATCTCGTCAAGGAAGCGTTGGTGCTTGGTCTTACGCTTCTTGCTCGTCTCTGCCAGCGTTGCAAAGCTGATTTGCTTCATCGTCCTTCTGTACTCGACTCGTCCGCGTTGCGCCCAGCGAGGACTTGTTTAGAGATTCCCTAGCTCGGGATACGGAGGAATGATTGGCACCCGTTCAGTTGCTTTGAATCGCTCGATGCTGCGGGCGGGCAGATTGTCATCGATACGAGAGAACCCCGCAATCGGACGGATATGCCGCTACCGAGCCAATGACTTTCTTGAATGACCCGGCAACGGCCCGAAAACGACGGATTTCGGCTTGCTTCGACTCGAATCCATCAGAATCGAATGACGTAAAAACTAGAAATACCCTACCTAATTCTCAAAAACTCTCATCATCGCGGAGAGGCTTTAACTATCGAGTTGACAGCGTCTGTGCGGTGTCGCCGGAGCAGTGCGAATTCAATTACGCACCAGCGAATCAATAAGGATTATCTGACGAGAAATTCAACGAATTCTTCACATTTTATTATCAATAACTATGCGAGACTATAAGCGCTCGCCGATCGACCGGCTTTCAATGTAAATCGATGCGGCACGCCCGCAGCTTTCTCATTGAGATGAAGCATCAAAAAATAGTTTTCTTATGGCGCAAAACCGGATCTTTCGGACAGCTGCACTGAATTACCGGCAACGCACAATGGCCGGCACGGTTCTGATCCGCCGGGCATGGCCTGCGTGGGCGTCGTGGGCACTGGCAGGCTCGCTCGTGGCCGCCGTGATGATCTTTGCGTACATGGCGCAAACGCGATGATCGGGCTGCGCGGGAAACTTCCCGTTATGCTCCAGGCCGAGTTGACCGAATGCGGTCTCGCGTGCGTGGCCATGATGGCCGCCTTCCACGGAAAACCGCTTTCGATGCGCGAAGCCAGACAGCACATTGTGTTGTCCAGCAAAGGTGCAACGCTTGCGGATCTCATCGATATTGCCTCCGCTTTGGCGTTGTCGTCGCGAGCGTTACGCGTCGAGATCGAAGATTTCGGCGAGCTGCGGCTGCCGTGCATTCTGCACTGGAACATGAATCATTTTGTCGTGCTTAAGTCGCTGAGCCGAAGCGGCGTCACGATACACGACCCGGCCGCGGGCTTGCGGCGAATTTCGTGGCGCGAGTTCGATGGGCATTTCACCGGCGTGGCGCTGGAATTGTGGCCATCGAGCGAATTCGTGCGCCACAGCGAAAAACGAGATCTCTCGCGCTTCGCACCGATCGCCAAATATTGTCTCGATGCGAAATCCGAACTTAGCTGGATTTTGCTATCGGCATTCGCGCTCGAGGCGTTGTCCATTGCCATGCCGTTTCACCTGCGATGGGCAATCGACCGGGGGCTCGTGTCGTCGTCTCACGCGCGTACGCTGGCGGTGCTGTCGATGGGATTCGCGCTGCTGGTCGTCGTGCAGGCGGCGATCTCCGCGGTTCGTGGGTGGCTAGTCGCCGCGATCAGCGCACACCTGAATTTCCGGTGGCTATCGAATGTCTTTTCGCATTTGATTCGGCTGCCGCTCGCGTGGTTCGAACGGCGTCACCCGGGCGCCGTTCAGTCGAACTTCGGATCGGTCGAGCAGATCCAGCACATGCTGAGTACGCGATTTGCGCAAACGATCGTCGATGGCGTCATGGTCGTCGGCACGATGGCCATGATGCTGTCGTATAGCACTGCCGTCGGCGTCGTATCGGTCGGTGCCGCGTCGCTGTACCTCGCCTCCCGATGGCTGTCGTTTCGTGCAATGCGCGACGTCAAGGCGGAAGAGATCGCGTTCGGCAGCAAGCAGAACAATCATTTTCTCGAAACGCTGCGCGGCATTCAGACCGTGCGCCTGTATGGCCAAGTGCCGCTGCGGACAATGCATTGGCTGAATCTGCTGGTCAGTCAGTTCAACGCCGGTCTGCGCGGTGAACGCATTGTCGCCGTTCAACGCGCGATGAGCACATTGCTGTTCGGGCTGGAGCGCATTGCGGCCGTCTGGATCGGCGCGCTCGCGGTCATCGATAGCCGCTTGACGGTGGGGATGCTGTTCGCCCTTGTCGCCTACCGGGAGCAATTCTCAACCCGTGTTGCCGGGCTGATCGATTGCGTCATCGATTTGAGAATGCTTGCCGTGCACGTGGAACGGGTAACCGACATTACCGATCACGCGCCCGAACCCAACGAAGCAGTGGCGGGCTGCTTGTCGCCGATCGACCACGATCGTCTGGAGGCGAGCGTCGAGCTGCGCGGCGTCAGTTTCCGATATGCGCCGTCCGAGCCGTGGGTATTGAAGCGCGTCGATCTGCGCATCGAGCCCGGCGAAAGCGTCGCCATTACCGGCCCATCCGGGGGCGGTAAATCGACCTTGGCAAAAATCCTGTTAGGGCTGCTCGAACCCGTGGAGGGAGAAGTGCTGTTTGGCGGCCGGCGTATCGACGAGATCGGATTGACACCTTTTCGTCGTCTCGTCGGCACCGTGATGCAGGACGACACCGTGTTCGGCGGCACGATTGCCGAGAACATCAGCTTCTTTGCCGCGGACGTCGATATCGCGCGCATCGAAGCCTGTGCAGCGCTCGCCGGGCTCCATGCGGAAATCGATCGCATGCCGATGGGTTACGACAGCCTCGTGGGCGCGGGCGGATGTTTGCTGTCGGGAGGCCAGAAGCAGCGCCTGCTGCTGGCGCGTGCGCTCTACAAACAACCCCGCCTGCTGCTGCTCGACGAAGCCACGAGCCATCTGGATACCGCGAATGAAACCGCCATCAATGCGGCCGTGCGCGCGATGCAACTGACTCGCATCGTCATTGCCCATCGGCCGCAGACGATTGCGTCGGCCGAGCGCGTGTTCCGGCTCGAGCACGGCCGCGTAGATCTTGTCGACGATGACGAGGCACACCGGGGCCAGGATGCCGGCGCGGTCGGCACCCACCACGCTCATAGGGAGACCGCCTGATGACCTATCACGTTCTGTCGGGATTGCCGCGCTCGGGATCGACGCTGCTGGCGGCGCTGCTTCGACAGAATCCTCGTATCCACGCGGATATGACAAGCCCCGTCGCCCAGCTCTACATTGCGCAGTTACAGGCGATGAATGCATCGGTCGAGATGCACCATCATTTTGATACGGCACGACGGCGACGGCTGTTGCGGGCGGTTTTCGATGCCTACTACGGCGATGCGGACGGACGGCCGGTTGTGATCGATACGCATCGCTCATGGAGCTGCATGCTGCCGGGATTGGTCGATCTGTTTCCGGCGACACGGGCGATTTGCTGCGTCCGGAATGTCGGCTGGGTGGTGGACAGCCTCGAGCGGCTCGCGCGCAAGCATCCCCATCGATTGTCCGCATTGTTCGGCAACCGGGCGGACGTGACGGTGTACGAGCGCGTCGAGGCGCTTTGTGCGAGCAACGGCATGGTGGGCTACGCGCTCGATGCACTGAAGCAGGCTTGCTATGGGGCCGAAGCCGGACGCGTGCTCGTGGTGCGCTACGAAACGTTGTGCCGCGAGCCCGCCCTGGCGCTCGCTCGCATTTATGCGCATCTTGATGAAGTGCCTTTCGAACACGACACGGCAAACGTTCAATACGACGCTGAGAGCTTCGATCTCGCCGTGAATACGCCCGGCCTGCATCAGGTGCGGCGCGGCGTGTCGTTCGAGCCGCGTGACACGGTCTTGCCGCCCGATATGTTCGCGCATCTGGAGTCGTTCAATTTCTGGGAACGCCCCGATGTGGAGGCACACGGCATCGCGATTGTATGACTTCGATCGATACCCGCACGATCGAAGGCAATGAAGCCTTTAATTGCGGGATTTACGAGGATATTCACCATGAATGAGAAGAACCAGGTCGAGCGCCAGGCAGCTGAATCGCTCACGCGCGAAAAGATCCGCACGCCGATGACGCTCCGTGAAGGTCGCTCGTCGTCGCTGCGGACGCTGACCGCCGAGGAAATCCAGGGCGTGCGCGGTGGGTATAGCGACCCGGGCCCGAACTGCAACCGCTGGGGATACGGCTGCTAAATAGCGGTGAGATGACGCGCGCCGGAAGGCGTGCGTCTCCGTACCCCTCAGCGATTGGAAGCACAGCGGCTCCGCTCCCGCACCTGCGACTCGTTACGATCCTCGGCTTGTACATCCACGTTTGCCGGCTCCTTGAGTAGACGATAGGATCGAGCTCGCTCCTTCGTATCCGAACTCGATTCGTCTGAGAATGACGGACCGGGCTACTTCGTGCAAGCGCGTCAGCAAGCCTACCCACTGGGCTCCGTACCGGGCACCATGAGTGGCATGGTCGTGGAGGTCGCGGACGATCGCGATGCGGCCGCTCTGGCGTTTGCTGCTACCGCCTCGGGCATAGCTCTGGTCGGGATCGGGTCCGCGTTTTGGGGCATTGGACATCAGTACCCTGGATAATCGACAATCGGTGAACGTGCACCGACGATGTGACCGCGCCTGGAGCACGTCAGTTGCCCAAGACAGGAGCGCACCATGTCGACTCTATCTCTTTCGAGCGGTACAACAATCGACGAGATTGCGGACCGCATCTATCGCATCTCCACTCCAGTCGAGATTCCCGGTGGCGGCGGATTCTCGTTCAACCAGTACCTGATCGACGACGACGAGCCGCTGCTATTTCATACGGGTCTGCGCAGATTATTTCCGGTCGTCCGGGAAGCAGTCGAGCGGATCATGCCAATCGGTCGCTTGCGTTATGTCGGTTTCTCGCATTTCGAGGCCGACGAATGCGGCGCACTCAACGAGTTTCTCGCGGCCGCGCCGCGTGCGGAGCCACTGTGCGGCCAGATCGCGGCTATAGTCTCGGTTAGTGACTACGCCGACCGGCCGCCACGTGCGCTGGATGATGGCGAGACGCTCTCGCTTGGGCAGCACACCGTGCGCTGGCTTTATACACCGCATTTACCGCACGCGTGGGAATGCGGGTTCCTCATGGAGACAGCGTCGGCAACGCTGCTTTGTGGCGACTTGTTTACCCAAGGCGGTTCGAATCACCCGCCGCTTACCGAGGGCGACATCCTCGAATCGAGCGAGGCATTCCGTCACAAGATGGACTACTTCTCCCACACCAGGGACGCCCGCGCAATGCTGGAACGCCTCGCGGCCTTGCAGCCGACAACGCTCGCCTGCATGCACGGCAGTGCTTGGCGCGGCGATGGCGCGGCCTTGTTGCGCGCGCTCGCCGACAGCGTCGAACACGGCTAGGCCCTGCGCTGAAGGGCCGCTTCGGAGCAAACTGATCAGCTCGTCTCGTCCGGGGCTACGCCCGTCGTCCGGCTGTCACCGACCGCCGAGAAGCATCGTGGTCGGTGGTCGAATGCCTGCGGATTTCGCGGCGACTTTCTACCTGGTTCCAATCACCATTGAATCGGGCCCGGTAAGAGCCTCGACGCGTACCTGTGTGAAGCCGACTTCCTGCATCCATTCGCGACACTGCGCGCCGGTATAGTCGAAGCCGCCGGCTGTCTCGATAAGCATGTTGAGGCTCATTAGCAGGCCAAAGGCATTGCGCCTTCGCTCATCGTCAATTATCGCGTCGTACACGATCAGGCAACCTCCAGGAGGTAGCGCTGCGTAACACTTCGCGAGGAGTTCGAGCTTCTGCGCGAGGTCCCAGTCGTGGAGGATGTGCCCCATTACGAGCACATCGGCCCCCGGACAGGGATCCTTGAAGAAGTCGCCCGGATAGAAATGCAACCGTTCCTGCAGGCCGTGCGACGTGACGTATTCTTCAAATACAGGGCGCACCACCGGCAGATCGAAGCCGCCGCCGCGCAAGTGGGGATGGGCGAGTGCGATCTGCACGGGTAAGGCGCCTTGGGCCGCGCCGATGTCGACGAAGGTGCTGTAATTCTGCCAGGGGAATTGCTGCGCAATCGCCTTGGCTGCGCCCAGGCTGACCCCGCTCATCGCACGCAGGAATCCACGTAGTTCGTGTTCGTCGCGATATATCGTATCGAAGAAATTGCCGCCCCCTTTAATCTCATTCTGTGGCTGCCCCGTGCGAAGGGCTTCCGTCAGAGAACCCCAGAACGGATATAGCCGCGCGTTGGCCATTTCCAGCAACCCACCTACGTAGCCATGCTTGGCCCTGTCCAGAAAGACATCGACATCCGGCGTATTGCGGTACCTCCCATCTTCGCGTTCCAGCAGATTCAAAGCGACCAGCGCGTCAAGAAAATCAAGGGCCGATCTCGGATGCAAGTCGAGTGCGTCAGCGAGCTGCGTGCCTTCGAGAGGACCTGCCGCGAGGTGCGAGAACACACCGAGTTCGACTGCGGACAATAGGGTCTTGGACGCCCAGAACCCCATGCCCAGTTGAAGTAGCCGTTCGGGGGAGGGCTCGCTCTGGAGCGTGTTGTCAGCGCCAGGCTCCTGTTGAACCATGCTCGGTGTGCTTTTCATCATTGCTCCCGGGGGCGTATGAAGAGCATCAAATAGCGTAGTGGGCGAAGCGAAGCTTTTCAAGCGATCGCTATCGTTCAGACGAACGAGCAATGCGTCAATTGGCGCGCCTTCTCGTGCGCTTGCGGATCTCCGAATCGAGAGTAAGCCGGCCGCGCAACTTGCCCTTCATCCGCTTCACATAACGCGCGCGCGGCGGTGCTCGACCTGTTTTCCCACTTGATTCGAACGCCGAGTACTGACTGAAAGTTCTCGCTGAAGGCATCCGCGCTGCCCGGCAGCTTTTGCACGGATATGAGCAATCCATGAATCCACTATCCTGCTGCCACGATCACATGCGCCTGAATTTTGCCGGCCACCGGCCCGTCGCCATGGCGGTTGGCAATCGCCTTCGTCGCTCGGTCCGTGGCGAGTTGAAGCAAGCTGGCGTCGCGCGCTTCGATTTCATTACGCAGAGGCGTTCCCAGACAATAGGCGGCGGCAGCGTCTCGCGCCGAACGCGCCGAGCTCACCTTCTCGCGTGTCTCGACCTCGATGTCGGAAAATCCTGCGCGGCTCAGCTCCTCGCGGATCAGCGCGACATCGTGATAGCCGTGCGGCGTGCGGGCGAGGAATCGAGGAGGGTCGTGCGGAAACAGCGTGGCGACGGCATTGGCAACTTCTTCGGCAAAGTCGTTCTCTTCGATGCGGTCCCAGACGTTGAAGACAAAGCGACCGCCAGGCCTCAGCATGCGCCGCGCCTCGACGTAGCCGGCGACCCGGTTGGGAAAAAACATCGCGCCGAACTGGCAGCAAACCACGTCGAACGAGGCATCTTCGAACGGCAGATCAAGCGCGTCCGCTTGCCTCCATTCGATACGGCTGTCGGCCTGCTGCTTGGCCGCGGCGTAGTCGAGCATGGGCTGGTTGAGGTCGGTCACGACGTAGCGCGCACCCGCGCAAAGTTTTGGCGCAAGCGCTCGCGTGACCACGCCGCTGCCGGCTGCCGTTTCAAGCACCGAGCCGGGCGAGGAGGCTGCGACAAGCTCCGCCAAGTCGGCGGCATAGGCCTCGAAGATCAGCGGCACCATCAGCGTGTCATAGAACTTCGGGATCGAGCCACCAAACACCTTATCGCGCTCGGTCATGATTCCTCCGCGAAAGCACCAACGGTGCCCTTGATCATCATTCAAGAGCGCACCAACCTGCTGCAATGAGGCGTCAGCCTGCTTGGTAATTGGCGAGCATTTACCATGGTGGCCACGCATATCCGCCCCGTCAAGGTTGTCCGGCAATCATGTTCACAACCGGTCACGCACACACATTGCATCATCGGCATAAATCGTGGGCTCGTCGTTTTCCCACTCGGTGAGTGTCGGCAGCAGCGAACCCTCGGCCAAGTGATTGCACACATAGAGTTCGGGAATGGGGCTCAAGCCGAATCGCGCAAGCAGCGCGTCGCGTACAGCAAGGCTCGAAGAAACCTTATAGAGGCTCGTCACCGGCACCGTCACCGTCGGTCCTTGCGAAACGCCCAGGCGGCACATATGAGGTAACATTTTCCCGGGAATAGCGGGGAATTCTGGATAACGACGACGGGATGCTGATGCTCGCTTCCTGGGTGCTGGATACGGACGACAGGGTGCTGCGCGCCCTTCGACGTGCCCGATTGCGAGTTGGCGTGCGGCGCGGCCATTTGCGCACGTTGGCTGAAAGCGCCTAGATTTTCCACCCCTTGCAAGGTTTACTACGGCGGCACAGTTACTACACTGCTAACGGGTCGCGGATATCAGACCGCGCGACCTTCTCCATCAGTTGCGCGCACTGCACGCTGTCGGAGGGAGCAGTGAGGGGACGCACGCATTGCGTGTGCGGCTTGCTCGTCTCGTTGGTCCGTCAAGGAGCATCGATCATGCAAACTGTTATAAGGAAATTTTCCGGAAAGGGTGCAAAGGAGTTATACGATCTGCTCGAGAAACGAACGACTGAGGTGGAGGAACTGATGCGTTCGGTCAAGGGCTTTGTCAGCTACACCCTCGCACGCAGTGGAGATGGCGGATTCTCGGTAACCGTTTGCCAAGACAAGGCAGGCACTGATGAAAGCATGCAAAAAGCGAAGGACTGGATCGCGAAAAACGCCGCAGACACGGGCGTGGGCGCGCCCGAAGTATTGGAAGGATCAGTCCTCATTTACCTGAAGTGACGTCTCCAAACCGTTCGACCAAGAAGTCGACAAACGTACGAATCTTCGCCGGCGGCCGCCGGTCCGCCGCGAACAGCAGGTGCATCGACCGCGACGCAGGCGCGTAGTCGGGCAATATCCGTACGAGTCGGCCAGCGTGCAAATCGTCGGCGAGCAGAACCTCGGGCTGCATGACGATGCCGAGCCCGGCGAGCGCCGCCATTTTCAGTGCTTCGCCGTTGTTGGCCGTCAGCACGAGCGAAACGGGCACGACAACTTCCCCGTCCGGTCCCGCCAAGCGCCAGCGGCGGCCCGCCACCGGATGCGCAAAGCCCAGACATCGATGGGCCGTCAGATCCGCCGGCACGGAAGGCGTCCCGTGCCGCTCCAGATAGGCAGGCGCGGCGCACACGATTGATCGATATGGGCGCAATCGTCGTGCAACGAGCGAGGAATCGGGTAGTTCGCCCACCCGCACCGCGACATCGAAGCCTTCGTCGACGAGATCGACTGCGCGATCGCTCAATACGAAGTCGATGTCGACGGCCGGATGCGCTTCGCGATAATCGATGCACGCGGGCGCCAGCGCATGGACACCGAACGATACCGGCGCCACCACGCGTAGCCGTCCGCGTGCTTCGTCTCGCAGTTCGACGCCGAGCGATTCCGCATCGCGAACGTCCGTCAGAATGCGCCGGCAACGTTCATAGTATTCGGCGCCGAGCTCAGTCAGGCTCTGACGGCGCGTCGTGCGGTTCAACAAGCGCCCGCCCAGCCGCGCTTCGAGTGCTCGGACGTGATGGCCCACCATGGTTCCCGTCAGCCGGAATTCCTCTGCTGCGGCCGAGAAACTGCCTCGTTCCACGACCCGCACGAAAATCGCCATGCTTTCCAGTCGGTCCAATTGCGAAGCGTCCTTTCGTTATGTTCGAAGCAGTTCCATCTTTTTCCCGGCGGGCTGCGTCGCAACAATGACATCGATCGCCCGAATCGAAACCGGTGCGACCTCGCAGACCAACACAGGAGGATTCGTCATGCTATCGCAACCCACGCTTCGCGAACGCGGGGCGGCATTGCTCGAGCAACTGCATGGCAGCGGTGCTGCCGACGCTTTGAGGGCCGACATGGAAGGGCTGTGCCCCGACTTTGTCGATATGTCGATCGAATGGGCGCTCGGCGGCGTCATGGCGCGGCCGGGCCTCGATCTCGTGACGCGCGAGCTCGTCGTCATCTCGTCTTGCGTGACGCTCGGGCACCCCGTTACGCAGTTGCGCGCGCACGTCCACGCCGCGCTCGCAGCCGGCGCGACACGCGAGCAGGTGATCGAAGCGATTCTGCAATTGATGTTCTATGCGGGCGGAGCGGCCGTTCGCAATGCGCTCGTTCACTGCAAGGATCTGCTAGCGGAGCCGGCGTCGGCTCGGTAGGGCAACCAACGATGGCTCTGTCAGCGCAAAGGCTATGGCGAGCCTGCCTTCAACTGCCGCGCGAGCAGATCGGCATGCGGCGCCAGCGCGAGAAAGTCGCGCGCGCAAAGGTAAAGCCGCCGCGCAGCCCATGCCTCCGACAGTGGCAGGATGGCAAGGTCCCGACGCAGCGTGCTCGCCAATACTTTGGATAGGATCGATACGCCGACGCCTGCCTCGACCAACATCGCCACATGCTCGACGCTGCGCAACTGGACGCGGTAGTAGAGCTGACGACCAAGACGCGACGCGCGTTCCGCAAGGTATGTTTCGAGCGCGGTATCCGCCATGCCGACAATCGGTTCGCCAAGAACTTCCGTGAATGCCACGGAGGCTTGCGTCGCCACGCGATGCGCGCGGCTGGCCACTACCACGAGTTCGTCCTCTGCAATCAGATGCGTCTGCAGGCTCGCGAGGTCGGTACTGTCGGCCACGATGCCAAGGTCCGCGCGCCGGTCCACCAGCGCCTGGACGATCTCGGAACTAGGCCGTTCTTCGAGATCGACGGCAAGGTCGGGATGCGCCGCCAGGAACTGACATAGCCGGGGCGGCAGGAATGCCGCCAGCGCGGCGGTGTTGGACAGCAGTCGAATGCGTCCTTTCAGTCCCGTTGCGTAGGTACGCAACTCCCCGCGCATCTGCTCCACTTGGCCGAGGATCGAACGGGCATGCCGAATCAAGGCCTCGCCGGCCGCGGTTGCGCGCACGCCGCGACGGTTGCGCTCCAGCAACGGTGCGCCAAGCGCCGACTCCATGCCCGCGATGCGCTCACTGACCGACGCCAGCGCCAGGTGCATTTCTCGCGCGCCTTGCGTCAGGCTGCCGCATTCCACAACAGTCAGGAATAGCCGCATATCGGTCAGGTCGAAGCGCACGATACGGGTCCTTTATCTGCTTTCGCTTTTTCCGAAGTCTAGCACTGGAAATGCCAGATTGCGGATAGAGGGTCGAGTGCCTAGCATTACGGCCATGGAATCAATTTTTCTGATTTTTCTTGCTGGATTGGTGGCTGGTGCAATGAATGCACTAGCCGGGGGCGGCTCGTTTGTCAGCCTGCCTGCGTTGATCGCGGCGGGTGTGCCACCGGTTTATGCGAATACCTCCAGTACGGTTGCGCTGTTTCCTGGTGGCCTCGCCAGCGCGTGGGCCTATCGCGACGGCCTGGGTCCGGTCGGGTCGGTGCCGTTGCGCGCGTTGCTGGTTGCGACGCTGTGCGGTGGCCTGGTGGGAGCGATCCTGCTGCTGCACACCTCGTCCGCAGCATTCGCTTTCGTGTTGCCATGGCTGCTGCTGATCGCGTGCGTTGCGCTTTCGTTCGGACGGCGGATCGGCGCCGCGCTGCGTGCTCGCTGGCGCATTCGCGCAGGCGCGGTACTGGCCATCCAGTTCGCGCTCGGCGGATATGGAGGCTACTTTGGGGGCGCGGTGGGGATCATGATGGTCGCCATATGGGGGCTGCTCGACAATCGCGATATCAAGCACCTCAATGCTGCACGTACGCTGCTGGTCAGCGCGGCGAATCTTGTTGCAGTGCTGGCGTTCATCGGCGCGCAAGCGGTGCGCTGGCCGGAGACGCTGGCCATGCTGGCCGGCGCAATCCTGGGGGGATACGGTGGTGCGCACCTTGGCCGGCGCGCCTCGCCGGCAGTCATTCGTGCCGGCACGCTGCTGGCAACTTCCTGCATCACGCTGGCGTTCTTCGTGAAGACCTATGCGCCGATGCTGCTGCATCGTTGAGCATGTTGTACGCCCTGCTGGAAACTATTGGATCGCTCCTAACGGCCGGTATGCTTCATAGGCACTGATTGATGGCAGGTGGGAATCGCACGCGCTGTCTCGATGGCAGCAAATCATATTTCCGCGGTCACAAGGGCTCTGAGCGAGCCCGCGGAGGGAACACAGATGACATGCGTTGCGCAGTGGGCCGCGGAAGACGGCGTGGGCGTCGAGCACCTGGTGTTGAACGAATGGCCGGATCGCGTGATCGGCGAGGCGGTGGTCGTCGATACCCGCTTTGGCTCGCCGTATGGCGCGCACTACCGGGTTGAGATTGCCCCCGACTGGACGGTGCGACGCGTGCTGGTCGCGCTGACCGATGGGCGCACACTGGTGGTATCGGCGGACGGCAGTGGCCATTGGTACGACATCGACGGCATGCCGCTGTCGGCACTCGATGGCTGCATCGACATCGACATTTCGGGCACGCCATTCACGAATACGCTGCCAATCCGCCGCCTCGGGCTGATGCAGGGCGAGCGGCGCGAAATCCGCGTAGCCTATCTGGCGCTGCCGGCGTTGACCATCGAGCCTGCCGATCAGGCGTACACGTGCATCGAACCGCGGCGGCGCTATCTGTACGAGGGCCCATTGCGACAATTCGAGGCAGAGTTGACGATCGATACCAATTGGCTGGTCGAAGACTATCCGACGCTGTTCAAACGGATCGCGTAGTTCGTGCAGAAGGAAGACCACGCGGCGCGGATCGGCGAAACGCTGCGCGCATGGATTGACGCGAATCTTCTCACCACCGAACGGTCCGACCTTGGTAGTCGAGATACTCCAACCCGGGACGCCCCAACTTGTTTAGCAGCACGTTCACGACCCCGGGCACGCTCTCGTCGATGGACAACCGTCCCTCGGGCCCTCCGAGGTCGGTCCGCACCCAGCCCGGCGCCATCAGCACCATGGGCCGCGGCGTACCCGCCTGGCGCGCGGCAAAGCTGCGCATGAACTGATTCAGCGCCGCCTTGCTGCCCCGATAGACCTCCCGCTGGCCTGTTTCGTTGTCGGCGATGCTGCCTTGTCCCGACGACATGATTCCAATCAGGCCGTCCGGTGCAACGAGATCGGAAAGGCGTTCGACCACGCGCATCGGGCTGAGCGCGTTGGTGATCATCAGGTTCACGAAATCCTCGGTCGATACTTCGCCAATCGTTTGAGTGGGATCGGGATTGGTTGTGCCCGCATTGACGAAGAGCATCTCGAACGTACGTCCGGCCAGGCGTTCTCGCAAGGCGGCGATTTGTTCGGGCCGCGTGATGTCGAGCGTCTCGATGTCAACCTGACCGGGACATGCATCGGCCAAGTCGTGCAGCAGCGTTCGGCGGCCGGCGCGGACAGTGCCCACCACATGCCATCGCTGCTTCACGAACTCGACCGCCATGGCGTGGCCAAGGCCGCGCGAGGCGCCGATCAGCGCAATGGTGCGGACAGGAGCGGAAGTGGAAATGTCTGGCATGGCGCGATCCTTTGTGCGGGTAACGTCATCGATTCTCCGGATAGCGGCCGGCTTGCGCCAGACGCCTGGGATGCAATCGACGGTTGCGCGTAACGCCATACCTCAGTCGTTTTCGACTATGCTGCGGGCATGTCACGCGTCGACCTCAATCTCTTGACCGCGCTCGATGCATTGCTGAGCGAACGCAGCGTTACGCGAGCCGCGCTACGCCTGAATGTGAGCGTTTCGGCAATGAGCCGCACGCTGGCGCGTCTGCGCGTAGCTACTGGCGACCGGTTGCTATTGCAAGCCGGCCGCGCGCTGGTTCTCACGCCTTACGCCGAGCAGTTGAGTCAGCGCCTTCCCGCGCTGCTCCGCCAAGCTCAGGCTGCGCTGAGTCGTGCCGACACTCGGTTGGAGATCGCGGCGCTCGAGCAGCGCTTCACTGTGCGAGCGGGGGAGGGCTTCATCGATCTGCTGGGCGCAGCATTGATCGATCGGGTGCATCGAGCGGCCCCTGGTGTTCAGCTTCGCTTCACGCCGAAGCCCGATTGGAATGCGCAACCGCTGAGGGAAGGGGGCGTCGATCTGGAGATCGGCATCGTCAAAACCGCCGCGCCGGAGGTCCGCGCGCGTGTGCTCTTGCGCGACCGCTACGTCGGCGTGTGCCGCGTCGGTCATTCGCTGTTGAGCGATGGCGATGTCAGCCTCGAGCGATGGACCGCGTACCCGCACGTGGATATATCTCGCACTGGCCAAGCCGATAGTCCGGTGGACACGGCCCTCGCGTCGCGCGATCTGCGGCGGAGCGTGCCGATCGTCGTGCCGTCATACACGAGCGCTATGCAGCTTGTTCGTCAATCGGATTTGCTGGCCGTCGTCCCACATTCGTGCTTGGGCAACGCCTTTGTGCCTGACTATGCAACGGCCAACGGCGTGCAGCGCTTCGAGCTGCCGCTGGCGGTGCCGGCATTCAACGTCTCGGCGATTTGGCATCCGCGCCTCGATCACGATCCGGCGCATCGCTGGTTTCGCGCGGAAGTGCTGGCGCTGTGCTTGGCCGCTTACCCGCGCACTGCAACTCGGGCTGGACATTCATCGACCTGAGCCTCGGGGCGGGACGCTTCGAACGCGTGCATACGATCTGTTAATGCTGCACGTTAGGCAGGCGCCATCTTCAATGTGACGATGCCCGCCACCACGAGCGCGACGCCGCCGAGTCGGATCAGCCCCGCGGGCTCTTCGAAGAGCGCAATGCCGAGCAGCACCGTTCCCGCCGCGCCAATTCCGGTCCACACCGCGTACGCCGTGCCCACGGGCAGCACTTGCAGTACGCGGCCCAACAGGAAGACGAACGCGGCGAGCAACAGCAACGAAACCACGCTCCAACCCAGCCGTGTGTAGCCCTGGGCGTATTTCATCGATACCGCCCAGGCGACATCGCAAAGCCCCGATACGATCAGCCAGCCCCATGCGGCCCCTTGGCTCATTGCGGTTATCCCGTTCATTGCATCGACGCTCCCGAGCGTTTGAGCAGATAAGCATCATGCCGAGTCAGAAACGCCCGCAGGCGCTCCTCATAGCCGGGCAAGACCGCATCCGAAACGCTGGGTCTTTCGAACAACGCACGCCGCCAGGCGTCGACCTTCGGCGTGCGCGCAAAGACGCCGGTGGGCACGAGCGCATCGAACACATCGAAATATCTGAAGATCGGCGCGAACGCCGCGTCGACGAGGCACATTCGCGAACCGCAAAACAACGGACCGTCGCCGAGTTCCGCTTCGACGCGAACGAACTTCCGTTCCAAAGCCTCGCGCTTCGTCTCGTAGGTGGTCGCGTCGGTCGCGGTCTCGAAATGCCAGATGTCCGCGAGGATGGCCGAAGCGAATTCGATCCAACTGCGATGCCGCGCCCGCTCGAGCGGATCCGACGGGTGCAGCGAGGGGCCCGCGCCGACATCTTCGAGGAATTCGCAAATGACCGCGCTCTCGAAGACGGCGGCAGGCGGCTCGGGGCCGTTCCCGCCGACGAGCAACAACGGAACTTTGCCGAGCGGCGATATCGCGCGAAACCATGCGGGTTTGTCCGCCAGATCGATGTAGCGCCGCTCGAAAGCCACGCCTTTTTCAGCGAGTGCGATCGCGGCGCGCTGCACATAGGGACACAGCGCATGGCTCACGAGCGTGTAGGCCGGCGTTATCGACGACGCAGTCATGCCGGCACCTTCAATCCTTCGGCCTTCATCGCTTCGCGTACGGCCGGCCGCCGGCCCACCCGTTCGAGATAGGCACGCAGACTCGGGAAGCCGGATAGGTCGACGTCGACGAACCGCGACCAACTGACGATGGTGAACAGATAAGCGTCGGCCACCGTGAAGGCTTCGCCCGCGAGAAAGGGGCCCCCCGCAGCCAAATGCGTTTCGACGTGTCGCAGCCGCTCGGCAATCTTGCTACGCGCGACTGCTTGCGCTTGCGCGCCGTATTCGTCGTGGAACAGCCAGGGGCTGTACATCTTGTGCAATTCGGTGGCGATGAAGTTCAGCCAAGCTTGCAGGCGGACGCGCGCCATCGTTCCCGCCGGCGGCGCCAAGCCGCTTTCCGGCTTCATGTCGGCCAGGTATTGCACGATCGCGGGGCCTTCGGTCAGGAGCGTGCCGTCGTCGAGTTCGAGCACCGGGACATAGCCGTTTGGATTGACAGTCGAGAAGTCGGTCCCGGAACCGGTGGTGTGCGGTGTTTTCGTGATGCTCACGCGTTCCAGTTCGAGCGCGATGCCGGCTTCGACGGCGACGATATGCGGCGACAGCGAGCAGGCGCCGGCGGAGTAATAGAGCTTCATAGGGGCCTCTTGAGCGATGGCGGTAGATGAACGACCGGACCAGCATACGGGCTGCGAGCATGCAACGTCTATTGCACAAATGCCATTTTGGATTGCATTCGCGCAAGCGATCGTCAGCGTTTCGCCACGCTGGACTTGCCGAAATCGACCGCAAGGTCGCCGGGCCCTGCGCCGCCTAAATCGTCATGCGCGCATCAGCCCGCGGACCGATCGGACTCGTCCTGGGCGTAGATGATCTGCGTGCCGTTGTCGGCGAGCCACTGGGCGAAATCCGCACCCAACCCCTCGTCGGTGACGAGATAGTCGATCCGGTCCATCGCGCCGAATGCCGCGAACTCACGCTTTCCGAACTTTTTCGAATCGGCGAGCAGGTAGACCGTTTTCGCGGCATCGATCATCGCCCGTTTGACGTGCAAATCGATGAAGTCGGGGTACGAGATCCCCGATTCTTTCGAGACACCGCCGGCCGCCAGGAACAGTTTGTCGACGAACATCCCCTGGAAAAACGTCGACGCCTTCTCCCCCGAAACCGCGATCGTCTCCGGCTTGAATTCGCCGCCTGTCAGCATGATCCGGTTGGTCGGCTCCGCGCCCAGGATGATGGCGATGTTCAGCGCATTCGTCACGATCCGCAGGTGCTGTCGATCGAGCAGGTTCTTCGCGAGTTCGGTCGTCGTCGCCCCGCAATCGAGAATGATGGAGTCGCCGTTTCCGATGAGCGTCGCAGCCATCCGGCCGATCAGCTCCTTCTCGGGACTCGTCGGAAGAATGTTGGTTCGATCGGCGACAGGTCGGGCCTGACCGGCCAGCGACGTCACGAGGCGGACGTTGCCGTGGACGCGTTCGACGCGGCCATGTTTCTGAAGCTCGTCGATGTCCTTTCGAATGGTTGGCATCGAAACGCCAAACTCGCTCGAAAGCTCGGAAAGCTTGATCAGCTTGGCGGCCTGCACCCTCTCGAAAATCTTTTCTGTTCTCGTCCGTTGGTCCATTGTTCTCTTCCCGCGAAGCGACCGAGCGGCTTCGCCACATCCGCCAATATTGTGCCCTAAACGACCACGATGTGGTCCGATCCGGGGTTTACCCTCTTTCCTTTTATTTCTCTTTGACTTTCGAAAGAAAGTAAAAGAAACTTAAATCAAGCAAACGGGAAGTGCGGGAGTCGGAATGCAAAACCCTTACAAGCAGTCTGGAGACGCGCTCCATCGGCGCGCGCAAGAAATCCGTAAAAAGATCTGCGTGATGAACTCCGCTGCCAAGAGCGGCCATACGGGCGGTGACATGTCGGAGGCCGACGTGCTCGCAGCGCTTTACTTCCACGTGCTCCGCTATGAGGTGCAAGCTGACCGGACGGTGAAATGGCACGATGAATTCATCCTCAGCAAGGGACACGGCGTAGGAGGGCTCTATTCCTGCTTTGCCGAACTCGGCTGGCTCACCGACGACGAACTGCTGACCTACCTGAGAGACGATTCGCGCCTGCCGGGTCATCCGGTGCGCGAGAAGCTGCCGTCACTGGTGACCGTCAACACGGGCGCTTTAGGGCACGGCTTGCCCATCGCGGCAGGGCTGGCGATGGCAAAGCAGCGTCATGCAAGCCATGTGGACGGCTCGCCCGGCCGAGTTTTCGTGCTGACGGGCGACGGCGAGCTCGAAGAGGGCTCGAACTGGGAAGCCGCGATGGCGGCGGCACATTTCGAACTGGCGAACCTGGTCGTAATTGTGGATCGCAACCGCCTGCAACTGGCGGACTTCACCCACAACATCATGGACATGGATCCGCTCGACGAGAAATTCCGGGCTTTCGGCTTCGAGGTGCATGACGTCAACGGAAACCAGGCGGATTCGATTTGGAAACTAATAGAAAGCCTGGATTTCGAGAACGGAAAGCCCAAAGTCGTCATCGCTCACACCATCAAGGGTCGCGGCGTGTCGTTCATGGAGAACGTACCCGCGTGGCACCACAAGTTTCCGGACGAAAAGCAACTTCGACAGGCACTGGAGGAACTGGACCATGCGTGAGTACGCCGATTTGCGAGACGGTGTGATCAGCGCACTCGGACGGTTGACGGCCGCGGGCCGGGACATTCTCGTGATGGTCGCGGATTCGACCTCCACGTCCAAGATCGGCCCTTTCCTCGAGACCTATCCCGAACGCGTCATCAACGTGGGAATCGCCGAACAGAACATGGTCGGCATGGCGGCGGGGCTGGCCCTGGGCGGCCATGTCGTCTTCACCGCCAATGCCGCGCCGTTCCTAGTCGCCCGCGCGAACGAGCAGGTCAAAAACGATGTCTGCTACAGCGCGACGAACGTCAAAATGCTCGGACTGAATGCCGGAGTGGCTTATGGTCCGCTAGCGTCGACCCACCACGCGATCGACGACATCTCGATCATGAGCGGATTCGGAAACGTCCAGATTCTCGCGCCTTGCGACGAGGTCGAAGTGATTCAGATGGTCGAATACGCAGCCGCCGTCGAAGGGCCCGTCTACATCCGGCTCGACAATGCGAAGTTTCCCATCGTGCACGAGGCGGACTACCGGTTCCAGCCAGGCCGTCCGGACGTGGTGATGCGGGGCAGCCGCGTCGTTGTGATCGCGTTGGGCTCCGTGGTCGGCGAAGCGCTCGATGCTTGCGAACGGGTGAAGGCACAGCACAACATCGCCCCGACGCTCGTGAATCTGTCATCGATCCGGCCGCTCGATCAAGACGCCCTCGCGAAGATAATTGCGGCTCATGACTGCGTCGTCACAGTGGAAGAACATTCGCTTCACGGCGGAATCGGCGCGATCACCGCGGTCCTGATGGCGCGACGCCAGCTTGCGAAGCCGCTCACGATGCTCGGGATCACCGAAGGCGAGTTCGCCAAGTACGGCACGCGCAAAGGAATCCGGCGTCACTACCGCATTGATGCGGCAGGCATTGCCGAAGCGATCTGCGCGCAGTGTGCGCACTGAACGTACAGCTAGATTTCAAGGAGACACTGGCATGGCCATTCAGTACGACATGTCGCTGCGTCATGGCGTCGACTTCGACTTCCGGCTCGACGGCAAGATCGCCGTCGTGACGGGCGGTCTGGGCGGTATCGCGATGGCAACGAATGCGGCACTTATCGCAAAGGGCGCGCGGGTCGCCATTTTCTATCCCAGCTTCGAAGAGCCGCGAGTGAAGGATGCAATCGAGGCGCTCGGGGCGGCAAACGCCGCCGCATTTGCCTGTGACGTTGCGAACGAGGCCGATGTCGCGAAGGCGATGAAGGCGGCGCTGGACCGCTTCGGCGATTTGCATCTTCTCGTCAATGCCGCCGGCTGCATCACGCTTACGCCTGCGGAAGACATCAGCCTCGATGAGTGGCAAAAGCAGATCGGTGTGAATCTCACGGGCCCGTTTCTGTGCTCGAAGCATTTCGCTCGACACGTTCTGGCGAGCGGCCACGGCGGCAAGATCGTCAACATCGCCTCTCAAGCCGCGACTGTGGCGATCGACAAGCATTGTGCCTATACGTCGGCGAAGGCCGGGCTGATCGGCATGACCAAGGTGCTTGCCAAAGAATGGGCCCTGCGTGGGATCACGGTCAACACCATTTCGCCCACCGTCGTGCTCACCCCGATGGGTGCGGCTGCGTGGCAGGGCGAAAAAGGCGAAGCGATGAAAAAGCAGATCCCTGTCGGACGGTTCGCTTACACGGATGAAATCGCCGCCGCAATCCTGTTTCTGCTTTCGAACGGTGCGGACATGATCACGGGCGCCGACATCATGATCGATGGGGGATACACGATCTGTTGATGGCACTTTGAGCGCAGCCGGACGAGGCTGCAACGTTGATAAAGACATTAACCTGGAGACAAAAATGCTGAGGAAATTCGCACTCGCGGCCGCCGTCGCTGCCTCGCTCGCAGCGGTCCATTCCATCGATGCGCTCGCCGCTTCGAAAGGGACCATCGCAATTCTCGTCAACGCCCTCGACAACCCCTATTACGCCGCGGAAGCGAAGGGCGCCGATGCCGAGGCCAAGAAGCTTGGTTACGATACGATCGTGTTGTCGCACGGCGAGGATGTGAACAAGCAAAACGAACTGATCAATCTGGTGATCGGCAAGGGCGTGAAGGGTATCGTTCTCGACAATGCGGATTCCAACAGCAGCGTCGCGACCGTTCGCACTGCCCAGGAAAAGAAGGTGCCTGTCGTGCTGATCAACCGCGAGATTCCGAAGGACGGCATCGCAATTGCGCAACTGAGCCACAACAATCTACAGGCTGGTACTGAAGTCGCGCAAAAGTTCGTCGAGGCGATCGGCGAGAAGGGCGAGTACGTCGAACTCACCTGCAACTTGGCCGACAAGAATTGCGTGACTCGATCGCAGGCATTCCACCAGGTGCTCGATCAGTATCCCGATCTGAAGATGGTGGCCCGCCAGGATGCCAAGGGTGCGCTGCTGCCGGGCAAGCAGGCGATGGATTCGATCCTGCAGGAACACCCGAACATCAAGGGCGTCATTTGCGGTAACGGTCCCGTTGCGCTCGGTGCGATCGCATCGCTCGAATCGGCCGGAAAGAAGAGCGTTGTCGTGATGGGTATCGACGGCAGCAACGATGAGCGCGATTCGATTCTCCAGAGCAAGCTCAAGGCCAGCGTCATGTTGCAGGCGCAAGGCATTGCGAAACACGGCGTCGACCTGCTCGACAAGTACATCGCGACTGGCAAGACAGGCGAACCGGAACGTCAGCTCACGCGGGGCATCCTGATCACGAAGGACAACGCTTCTCACGTCAAAGACTTCTATTACAACAAGTAGGCGCATGGGGCGTTGGAGCGGGTGCGGCGAGGGCGGCACCTGCGCAAATGTCGTCAAGAGAGGTAGTCATGGTTTCTTCCCCATCTGCAGCCGGGCTGGCGCTGGTAGTGCTCGGCGCCGTTTCGGTTGCCGGGTGTCACGTCGTGACGGATACCGAACTCGCCCAGATTCGCTCTCAGGGACAGCATCAGGGCCCGGATCCCGAAAAAATCCTGAGCGAACAACTGATCCCGTATGCGGACAAAACGGCCAAGCCGGCTGCTCAGGTGATCGGCGCAGTCGGCCAGAATTTCGATAGCGCCTGCAAGGAGTACGGTTTCCGTCAAAGCACGGCTTTTCCATGCAACTTCTGGATTCGTGTGCGCGGCAAGGTCACGAAGGTCGACACTTCATCGCGCGTTGGAAAGGCGTACGTGGATGTCACGCCTTCGTCCGGCGGCGATCCAGTGCATATCGCACTCGAGACAGGGCCGGTCGTCATTGGCACTGGCGTTCGTGACGGCTTTCCCGGTATCAAGTACAGCGACTTCGACGACCAGACGCGCTTCGCGGTATTTGGACAGGAGCTGAACAAACTCGTCGTCGCGCGAGCGCAAAAATCGCTGAAGCTCAAGGTGGGCGACACGGTGGATGTGGCAGCGGTCTACAGCAGCTGGAGCGAGCCCGCCGGTGAAATCCGCGCGATTCCGGTGGCCTGGAAATGAGCGAATCCCGAACCATGAATCCGGTCAACGTCATCGAGACGCGCGGGTTGTCCAAGGTCTATCCCGGGACCGCGGCACTATTGGACGTCGACTACAAGGTGCGACGCGGCAAGGTCAATGTGCTGATCGGCGAAAACGGCGCGGGTAAATCGACGTTGATGAAATTGCTCGCCGGCGCGGAAGTCCCGACGTCCGGGGAAATCCTGGTAGACGAGAAGATCGCGCAGATCTCGGACGTGCGCAGCGCGGAGAGGCATGGCATCGGCATCATCTTTCAGGAATTGAACCTGTTTCCCGAAATGACGGTTGCCGAGAATATCTTCGCCGGAAACGAACTGACCAGTTCCGGGGTGATCCGCCGCAAGGACGAGGACCATCAAGCAAGGATACTGCTCGATCGTCTGCAGATTCCGATCGACCCGCGCACACGACTGGGCGATCTCTACGTCGGACAACAGCAACTGGTGGAAATCGCCAAGGCGCTCTCCAAGCACATCAAGGTGCTGATCATGGACGAGCCGACTTCCGCTCTCTCGAAGACGGAAGTCGAGATTCTCTTCAAGATCATTGCGCAACTGAAGGAAGAGGGCGTCACGGTCATTTACATCTCCCACCGTCTGGAAGAGGTCATGGCGATCGGCGACTGCATTACGGTGCTGCGTAATGGACGCCTCGTGGCGGAAGACGATATTGCGAATATCGACATTCCGTGGATCATCGAAGCGATGGTGGGATCGTCGAAAAAGCGATTCGCCTTCGAGCAGCATGCAATCGGCCCGGAGGTTCTCAAGGTCAAGGACCTTGCGCTAAAGCGCCCCAATGGTATCTACGCGGTTGACCATGTTTCATTTTCCGTCAGGGCCGGTGAGGTTATCGGTATCTACGGTCTGATGGGCGCGGGTCGTACGGAACTGCTCGAGTCGTTGCTGGGCGCGCAGCCGCTGGCGCTCGGCGAAATCGAGTTGGCCGGCAAGGCGATCGAAGATCTGCCGATCCACAAGCGGATCGAGGCGGGCATCGCGCTGGTACCGGAGGACAGGCAGAAGCAGGGGATGGTGCAGTTGATGTCGATCCTCGAAAACATGACGCTCTCGAGTCTGTCGAAGTTCACCCGGCGTTTCTCTTTCGGTGCACTGCGACGTGACAAACAGCTCGAGGCATCGACCGATATCGTCAAGCGCCTCGCGATCAAGGCCGCTTCCGTCGACGCGCCCATTACGTCGCTCTCGGGGGGCAACATGCAGAAGGTCGTGATCGGCAAGGCGCTCTTGACATCGCCGAAGGTACTGCTGATGGACGAGCCGACTCGAGGGATCGACGTCGGTGCCAAGGAGGACGTCTACAAGACCATTAGTCTCCTCGCGCACTCGGGTATCGCAGTCGTGTACGCGACCTCGGAGCTAGATGAAGCAATGGCTGTTTCCAATCGGGTCTTCGTGATGGCCAGCGGAAAATTGACGGCAATCATGGAGCGTTCGCAGTTCGACAGCGAACGCATCGTGCGCGCGTCCACGCCCGCAACAGCCGTAGTGTGAAGCATTTTGAGGCACAAACCATGAGCACTCCGAACAGCAGCAATCCTTCGATCCAGCCGGTTCACGGCAAACACAACCGGCAGTCTGCTTACGTGGCTGCCCGCATCGCGGTGAGCGTGCTCAAGCTGCGGATCTTCATTGCACTCTTTGCGATCATCATCGTGTTCTCGCTTGCGGCGGAAAACTTCCTCTCGGCAGGCAACATGTTGATCATGGCGAAACACGTCACCATCGTCGCCATTCTCTCGATCGGAATGACGCTCGTTATTCTGACCGGGGGCATCGACCTTTCGGTCGGCTCCATCGTCGGCATCAGCGGTATGGCGGCAGGGTATCTTTTGCTCGAAGGCGTCAAGCTTGGCCACTACGTGGTGTTTTTCAACCCGTGGGGAGTGACGCTGATCGCTTGCGCGCTGGGTGCGGTCATCGGCGCGGTGAACGGCTACCTGATCACGGCGCTCAACGTGGCGCCGTTCATTGCAACGCTCGGCATGTTGTACGTCGTGCGCGGCGCAGCGCTGCTCGTCAACAATGGCGGCACCTTTGCCGATCTCGGGGGCAACGCGGCTCTGGGCAACACGGGCTTCGAGTTTCTCGGAAACGGCACGATTCTCGGGCTTTCGATGCCCGTGTGGATCATGGTGATTCTCGCCGCGATCACAATTTTCATTGCAAAGCGCACGCCGCTTGGTCGCCGCATCTATGCAATCGGAGGCAATGAGCAGGCCGCTCGCTTTTCCGGAATTCGTACCAATCGGGTGAAGCTGTTCGTCTACATGTTCTCGGGGTTTTGCGCGGCGATCGTCGGGCTCGTGATCACAGCTCAATTGCAGACCGCGCACCCATTGACGGGCCAGACGTTCGAATTGAATGCGATTGCCGCGGTCGTGTTGGGCGGTACCGCATTGATGGGTGGCCGCGGCACGGTCTTCGGTTCGGTCGTCGGTGCCTGTGTGATTAGTATTCTCGGCGATGGCATGGTGATGTGCGGCATCAGCGATTTCTGGCAGATGGTCATCAAGGGCCTCGTCATCATCTTCGCGGTAGTCATCGACCAGTTGCAACAGCGCTTGCAAACCCGCATGGTTTCGCTCACCGCGTGAGCGTCTGGACTCGAACTGCCTTCATGAAAGCGGACATGCAATACATTCTGGCGATCGATCAAGGCACGAGCGGTACGAAGGCGCTCGTTTTCGACTTCGAAGGGCAGGTGCACGCCCGTGGCTTCGTCGCTGTGCCTTGTGCGCATCCGCGTACGGGATTCGTCGAGCAGGATCCGGATCTCATCTACGAGTCGGTGCTGCAAGCTGTATCCAGTTGCCTCGGCGCGTTCGAAGGCGAGAGCAAGGACATCGCTGGTGTCGGGATATCGAACCAGCGCGAGACGGTCGTGCTGTGGGACGCGGAAGGTCGCCCCATCGTGCCGGCGGTATCGTGGCAATGTCAACGTTCGCTCGCCATATGCGACCGGTTCAAGAAGGAAGGTAGGGGACCCGCCATTGCCGAGAAGACGGGGCTGTTGATCGACCCGTACTTCTCGGGTACGAAGCTCGTCTGGTTGAATGAAAACGATGAGCAGGTGCGATCGCACATCAAAGCGGGCACAGCGCACTTCGGTACGGTGGATAGCTGGTTACTGCATCGTTTGACCGGGGGTACGGCGTACCGCACCGACTATACGAACGCGTCCCGGACGATGCTGTTCGACCTTCGCAACCTGGAATGGGATCGTGAACTGCTCGCTGATTTCGGTTTGCAGGGGTTGCAACTGCCCGAACCGCATCCGTCGTCATTCGATTTCGGTGCAAGCGATTTCGATGGCATCTTCGATCGGCCTGTGCCGATCGTATCGATGATCGGTGACTCTCATGCAGCGGCCGTCGGCGAGGGATGCCTGAGCCCCGGTATGGCCAAGGCCACGATAGGTACAGGCTCGTCGATCATGATGAACGTGGGCAACAAGCCTTTGCCTGCCACTCACGGCCTGGTGTCGACCGTTTGCCTTGCCACTGACCAACGTATCGATTACGCACTCGAAGGCATCGTGATAAGTGCGGGTTCGACGCCTTCGTTCCTGAAAGAGAAACTGCGACTTTTCGACGACTTCATAGAGGCAGAGCGCGCGTTCACGGAATACGACAACGGCGGCGTCTTTTTCATTCCCGCGTTTTCAGGAATCGGATGCCCGCATTGGAAATATCCGGGTGGCGCACAGATCGTGGGTCTGAACTTTTCGACATCGTGGCAAAACGTGGCGCGGGCGGCTTATGAGTCGATCGTCTACCAGATCAAGGACGTGATCTCCGTCATGGAGGGCGAGGCCCATGTCCCGCTGCGCGAACTTTTCGTCGACGGTGGGTTGGTGCAGAGGCCGTTCCTTCTTCAATATCTCGCCGACACGTTGAACCGGCCCGTGAGTACGCTCGCGCTGAGCGAAATATCGGCCGCAGGCGCGGCAGTGCTTGCGGCGTTGAAGCTTGGGGCGATCAGCTCCCTCGACGCATATCGCAAGACCCGGGTGGTGGCAAGACGTGTAGAGCCGGGGGCGGGCGTCGAAGCTGCCTCGAGAAATCACGCTCAGTGGTTGCAATGGATCGGGCGGCTTTGAGCTCCGTCGATTAATGGAGATCGAGAAATGGCATTCCAGCAGCGTTTCGAGAACAAGGTTGTGGTGGTAACGGGCGGCAGCCGCGGCATCGGATTGGGTATTGCGAGGCGTTTCGCCGAGGAGGGCGCAAAAGTATGCATCTCGGCGAACGAAAACGGGGTGCATGACGCGGTAGTCCAACTGCGTGAATCGGGCTTCGAGGCCATTTCCATCGAAGCGGACGTTACCAGCAAGGACCAGGTCGTCGCGCTCTACGAAGAAGTTGCAGCCAAGTTGGGCGAGGTTGATGTTTCTGTCCAGAACGCGGGCGTCATTACCATCGCGAAGCTCGAGGATCTGACAGAAAACGAATGGGACAAGGTACTCGCGGTCAATACCAAAGGCGTTTTCCTTTGCTGCCAGGAAGCGGCGAAGCGAATGCTGCGCGCGGGAAAAGCGGGTCGCCTCATCAACACCGCATCGGGACAGGCCCGACAAGGTTTTGTCTACACGCCACATTATGCAGCGAGCAAGTTCGGCGTTCTGGGAATCACGCAGAGTCTGGCGAAAGAACTGGCACCGACCGGCATCACGGTGAATGCGTTTTGCCCGGGGATCATCGCGACCGATATGTGGTCGTACAACGACGAAGCCTGGGGCAAGCTGCTGGGCGACTACAAGCCCGGGCAACTCATGGCCGAATGGGTCGAAAGCATTCCCATGAAGCGCGCCGGCAGCGACAAGGATGTCGCGGGTCTTGTCGCATTCCTTGCGTCGGATGACGCGGCCTACATCACGGGGCAGGCCATCAACGTGGATGGTGGCATGTTCATGTCCTGAGCCCGTGTGCGTAGTCGCGAGCAATGTTGCCCGCGACCTTGCACCGCAGGCGGTGTCCGAGTTCAGGCAGGCTGTAGCAGAGAAACCTTGCGTACCGTATCTGCGCATGCCCGTGCGACTTCCGCTCCCTTCACGACAAAATGATCGGTGAAGAACTTGATGTGTTCTTCGCCGTGATGGAAGTGGTGCGGCGTCAGAACAGCGGAAAACACGGGAGTACCTGTTTCGAGCTGAACCTGCATCAAGCCTGAGATAACCGCCTGAGCGACGAATTCATGGCGATAGATGCCGCCATCGACGACTAGTCCCGCCGCGACGATGCCTGCGTAACGACCGCTCTGGGCGAGCCTTTTGGCATGCAGGGGGATTTCGAACGCGCCTGGGACTTCGTAGAGGTCGATGTCCTCAGCGCCGTAACCGAACTCTTTGATGACGTTCAGAAAAGAGTGCTTGCACTGGTCAACGATATCGCGGTGCCAGCATGCCTGGATAAAGGCGATCCGGGTGCCATTGCCGCCGTAAACGAATGGTGCTTGTGCTTCGATCGAGAGAGATTTGTTCATGGATTTCAGCCTGTTTTGAGTAAACAGGGCGAAGAACAGCCGTCTCCCGCGTGCGCGGGAATGCTGGCTGTCCTGTTCTCTTTCATCCGGACTATACCGTCGGCCCCGGAATCCAACCGGGTCTGCTGACCTCTGTTATCGCAGCAATGTCGAAACAGAGCGCTCGCGGGCTACGTCCGTTAAGACGATTACCGCCGGTGGGGAATTGCACCCCGCCCCGAGAACGTGTTCTTGACGAACGGAGCGTACGTTACCACGGATCCCACGACCCTGTTGCACGCTCGGCCTGATGGTGGCATATAGCGAACGATGGCGATGTCGATAATGCGACACGGATTTGCTGGCGCCTTCTCACCACATCTCCGGCGGCCGGCGCCATAAGGGACGATCATGAAAAGGAATCGCCGCATGAGGCGCGGGCCGTCGCCGAATGCCGGAGCGGGGCATTCGCGCTCTCATCGCACATTTCGCTGCACGGCGGCGAGCGTAGCGAACGGTCTGGCGATGCCTTCGCGCATCGCCCCCGCATTTCGCCGGACAATGCGGCACTTCGAACCCGCCGGGGTCAGCATGACGTTTCCTTTATCGGTAACGGCATCACGAGCGCGGAAATGGGCTTCGACATCACTCGCACGAACGGGGCGCACCCGATCGCATCCGCTACGGGCGGGAGCCAGGCATCGTCATCGAATGCCGCCGGGTCGTCCGCTTCTCGTGGTCGGCGAGCGCTCGCCGATGGCTACCTGCAAGGGCTGCCCGGGCGGGCTGCGAGCAGCGCACGACCGGCCGCGGTGGCCAAGTCGAGCGGGTGGACTGCTGTCGCCGCGCATATCCGAAATCCGGCCGACGACCCGCGCGTATCGAATCTCGTCGCGAAACTCGAGGTACTCCACGAGCAATCGCCGACGTTTCGCGCACGCATGAAAAAGGTGGTCGGCGAAGGGGGAGTCACGATCACCGTTGCCCGCGGCGACCATTTGCCCAAAGCCTTTACGCACCCCGGACTGCGTCGCATCCATCTTTCGGAGGAAGTGGCTAGCGATGCCCCGGGCGGTGCTCACCGGTCGCTGCCAGCGCTTGCGGTGGAAATCTCGAACCTGTATCGGGGCGAAGAGTTCGAGACGCTCAACCGGCATGTCAAGCATGGACGCCTCGGCATCGAGCATGCTGCTCGATTGAAGGAAACCGCCGAGTACGGGTCGGTGACCGATATGGTTCGATACTTTTCCGAGGCGCGCCGGAGTCTGGAGCAAATGGGTTTTGGGAATCCTTCCGACTGGTACGCCCGTATTGGTCCGTTCGGCGACGTTCGTGCCGCCTACCCGACGGCGAACGATTACGTGAGCGCCGCCGTGAAGTCAGGCCATACCGCTGCATACGAACGGCAGTTCGCGAACATTGCGGCGCAAATGAAGCGCACCGCCGAGCCCTTCGCCAACCACGATTCGAGTGCCGCGGCCCTGAACCCGAAATCTCCGGCGCCGCTGGGCGCGCGCTAGACCGGATAGCGGTCTTTTCGTTCGCCGGGGCGGCCGCGGTCGTCCCAACGTCATGGAGTCCCGCGGGCGCGCCTGGGTGTCACGATCCGCTACGCCGGACGCCGACCGGTAACGCGCTCACGCGCTGCACTTCCGGCGTGGCCAGCCAGTCGCTCTCCAGACATTGCAGGAACATCGCCGTCGCGTCTTCTCCCCAGAACAGATCGCCGTTACGCACGAACGTGGGCACACCGAACACGCCGAGTGCGATCGCCGCGTCGGTGTGATGGCGCAAGGCGTCTTTCACCGCAGGCTGCTCGACGGCGGCGACGCCCTCCGGAAATCCGACCGCTTCGCACAGTGCGGCAAAGCCCTCGGGTGAGGCCACTTCCTGTCCGTCGCGCCAGATGTGCCGGAACACCGCACGGACCGCATCGAGCGAGCCGCCCATCGCAATCGTCAAACGTAGCGCCTTGATCGGGTTGAACGGATGCGCGGGCGGCATGCGGTATGCAATGCCGAGTTGCTGAGCGCGAAACAGCGCATGCCGGTAGGTGAACGTACGCTTCGCGTCGATCTCGGCGGGGGCCTTTTGGCCCCAGTGGTTCAGGATCGCGCCGAGCACCACCGGGCGCGGACGGATGGCCAGGCCTGCCGGCAGCTTGTCGAACTGTTCGATCTGCAGGTAGGCGAACGGGGAGACTACGTCGAAGAACCAGTCGATGGTGTCGGGCATGGACGCTCCTCGGCCGGTACGCGCATGCGATCGCGCGGACGGCACAAACGGCACAAACGGCGCCCCGGACAGGGCGCGAATGTCCGCCAGTGTCGCACGCGAGACGATCTCGTGCAGCGCGAGGCCGGTCCCGGTCGCATCGTCCCCTTCGGCCCCTCGCTCGGGCTGACGCGACCGATGCATAGACGCAAAACCCATGGTACGAACGCGGTCCGGGCTTGCAACCGCGCAAGAAGCCGATTAGCGTCGCGTTCATGAACGACTGGAACGAACTTCGCCTTGTCCTCGCCGTATGTAGAACAGGCAGCCTGACGGCGGCGGCCGAGCGGCTGCGCGTCGATCATTCGACGGCCTTTCGACGTCTGAAGGCGCTCGAAAGCCGGCTTGGCGTGCGTCTTTTCGAACGCTCGGCGGGCGGGGCCTACGAGGCCACGGAAGCCGGGGCCCGCATGGCTGCCGCGGCCGAACGGATGGAGGACGAGGTGCTGGCCATGGATCGCGACATCACGGGCCGGGACCATCGGCTGTCCGGCCGATTGCGCGTCACTTCGTCGGAAACACTCGCTTTCAGTCGGCTGACCCGCCACCTGGCGGCATTCAGAGAGGCGCATCCCGGCATCGTGGTCGAACTGACCGTCGACAACCGCGTGCTCAATCTCTCGCGCCGGGAGGCCGATATCGCGCTGCGTCCGGTGCGCCCGAAGGAAGGCGAGCTCTGGGGCCGCAGGCTGGCCAATGTCGCATGGGCGCTTTACGCCTCGCCCGAATATCTGGAGGCGCACGGCGGCGCATTGGCGCACGTCGCCGAACTCGAAGGCCACGCGTTGATTGGCTGGGAATACGCTGCATCGGGTATCCAGGCGGCCGAATGGCTGGCTCGCACTGCCGCTGCCGACGCTTTCGTTTACCGGACCAACAGTCTCATCAACCAGTTTGTCGCGGCGCGTGCCGGTATCGGGTTCGCGCTATTGCCGTGCTATCTCGGCGACAGCCAGCCCGGCGTCGTCCGTGCGCTGCGCGCACCGGTGCCGGAACTCGAGGGCGAGCTTTGGATCGTCGCGCACTCCGATCTGAAAGGCACGGCACGCGTCAGAGCGTTCTTCGATGTCGTGGGCGAAGGGCTGGCTCGTGAGCGCGAGTTGTTCGAAGGGCGGTTCGACGCGAACGACGCTGTTCGTCCGGCCTCGTCTGCCGTACCATCCCGGTTCATAAAAAAACGCCGAACATGACTTGAATCAGGACGGGACCTTGGGTTACACGCTGCTTTCCATTTTCATTGGCGCCGGTTTGGGCGCGTTGCTGCGCTGGGGATTTTCGATCGGACTCAATGCGGTGTTTCCGATGGTGCCGCTCGGCACCCTTGCGTCCAACCTCATCGGCGCCTATCTGATCGGCGTCGCCTTGGTCTTTTTCACCGCGAAGGCCGGTTTGCCGCCCGAATGGCGGCTCTTCGTCATCACCGGCTTCATGGGCGGGCTCACGACGTTCTCGACGTTTTCGGCGGAAGTGGTCACACTGATCGCGCAAGGGCAATTTGCGTGGGCGCTGATCGAAGCGGCGCTGCATGTGTTCGGCTCGTTCGCGCTGACCGGTCTCGGCATCTGGACAGCCCGGGCCTGGCTCTACGCAGCGTAAGGAGGCCGGCCGGCGCCCGCTCCTGCTCCCCCGTTCCTGGAGACGCGCCATGGACGAGTATGTGCTGTTACGGTTTTATGTCCACGAAAACCATCGGCTGCATTGGAAGCCGTTGTGGGAGTGGTTGCTGACCGAAGCGAGCCGAATGGGCGTGACGGGCGGCTCCGCCTTTCGCGCGATGGCCGGTTTCGGCGCGCATCGTGTTCTGCACGAGGAGCGCTTCTTCGAGCTTCAGGGCTCGTTGACGGTCGAAGTCGAATTCGTCGTGACCGAGGCCGAAGCGAAGCGTCTCATCGAACGCGTCTCGCAGGAAAAGCTGCGCGCCCTCTATGCGATCATCCCAGCCCGCTTCGGTGCCATCGACAATACGTAGACCGTGAACGCAACCGAGGCCGGCTCTCGCGATTGCGGGAGGGTACGCGCCGAATGAGGGTTTGCCCCTATCAAGTGCCGCACTCGTCAGCCGTTACACAAGAGGCATGGAGTCATGACGAGAGGGCGGTGATGAACGGCCAAACGTTTGCGCGAACGCTGTGGCTATCCCTTCTCCCGAGCCTGGTGGGCCTGACCGTCATTCCGCGACTCGATGTATGGTTGTTGCGCCAAGTTCATCGAACGGCTCGGAGACATCCGGCCGTACGGAGCGGTGGGTTTCCGACGGGGCAGGAGGATACGCATGGTGAGGGGAGAAATCGAGCGACTGGAAAAGACGGTGCACACTTTAGCCCGCCTTCCCTGGCTGATCCGTCGTGAATACTGGGTCTCGCAGATCGAGCACCTGTTGGAAGCGACAACCATATCGATCGTCGATCGCCGACGATTGACGGCGTTGCTGGAGCAGCTTTCGGCGATGCCGACGGAGCTGCGGTTGACGCAATACGAGCGCACGTTGGCCATGCCGGCGCATAGCGGATGAGCGGTGTGATCTTTTGAAGACGAAGGTGCGCCGGTCCTGGTGCCGGTGAAGTAGGGAATGTCTTCGACAACGGACAATCACGCGCGCTTGCCGCCCCATGGGCGTTGGGTCAGTCAACGACGGTCACGATATTGACGGTCCCTTGTCGGGCCATCTTTGCATACGGGCACAAGCGCTCGGCAGTTCGAACCATCTCTTCCGCCACGCATCGATCGACGCCCGGCATCCGGACCCGCAGGTCGATGACCAACGCATAGCCTCCGTCCATCGGATCGCGACCGAACGAAACCTGCACTTCGACAGCAGTATCGGCGATGTCCATCGCGGCGCGTTTGCCGAGCAGGTTCAGCGCGCCGTGGAAGCACGCCGCAAAGCCCGCGGCGAACAACTGCTCGGGATTGGTCCCGTTCCCGGGGCCGCCGAACTCGGTGGGCAGCCGCAGCTCCACAACCAGATTTCCGTCGTCCGAGCGGGCCACTCCAGATGCGCGCCCGTGTCCCGTCTCGCCCCCGGAAACGGTGACACTCGTTGTATAGAGGGGATGAAAATCGCGGCCCCGATACCTGTCGAGAAGGGAAAGCGGAGGCGCTTGCAGCTTTTTATCGTCCATGATGCATTCTCGAGTTCAGTGACGTGCGATCCGACCCCAGCCAGCGATTGGTCGGAGTCTCTCTTGCAGACTACGGGACAATGCCGCCCCCATCGTAAACGGACGCCGATAGCAACGGTAGGGCCGTCATGGGCGACATGATGTTTCTCGTTTGGCGACAATCCAAATGAAATGATCGGACATTAGGCGCTCATCCAAGAGACTGCTTTCGAAACAGGCGAGTGTTACACTTCCATCCAGACCCACATCTCCAGGTTGACGGCGCCGCATGCGACGGGGACCTTGCCCGATAGTTTTCCATGCAGCCGTTTCCGGTCCCCCCGGAGTTGCGCCAATGACCGCCACTTCATAGTTGCAACTTGGCAGTCGTTGCCGGTGCCAGCGCAGGCTGGCACCCGGACGGCCGATCCGACCACGTCTCAGTATTGGGGCTATCAATGGACCAATCGGATACATCGCAGCGAGGCTTCCGCGTTGGCTTGCCAAATAACGCTGACGCTTTGTCTACCTGTTTCGCGACGAGCTACGCTGGGATCATCGCCTTCATGGCGGTCGCAACCGAGGGAAGCTTCGCCAAAGCCGGGGAGCGATTGGGGGTAGGGCGTTCGGCTGTCTGCCGAAATGTTCAGAAGCTCGAAACGCAGCTCAGTACGCGCCTGTTTCTCCGAACGACAAGAACGACAACCCTGACGCAAGAGGGCGAAAGGTTCTTCGAGAACTGCAACCAGGGCGTGGCTCATATCGTTGGGGCCGTGAACGATATGCTGGACCTCCGCCAGGGTCCACCGCGTGGCTTCCTTCGCGTCCTCTCGACTGTCGGGTTCGGACGCAAAGTGGTTGCTCCGCTGCTTTTCCGGTTCTCCGAGGTCTATCCTGATATCGCAGTCGACCTGCTGCTGGACGACAGGCCAGTCGATTTCGCAGCGGAACAGATCGACGTCGCGTTTCGCGATGGGTGCATCGAGGATTCCAGCATCATTGCGAAACAGTTGATTCCAATGCAGTTGGTACTCTGCGCGTCGCGCGCCTACGCCGAGGAGCGGGGTCTTCCATCCACGCTGGAAGACCTGGCCCAGCACGACTGTATCAACCTGAGGTTCAACGGTCGCGTCTTTGATTGGGATTTCAAGGTCGACGGCCATCTGCGAAAGTATCTGCCGACCGCCAGACTGACTTTCAACGACGCAGACCTGGTATTGCAAGCGGTCCTGGAGGGCCGCGGAATCGCCCAGATGCCGGGCTATCAAGTGTGCGATTACATTGCGCGCAACGAGCTCGTCGCGGCGCTAAGGCGATATGTTCCGGATGACCGGGGTCACTACATTTGCTATCTCTGCCGGCAGCATCTGCCGTCACGCATTCGTGTGTTCGTCGATTTCATGACGGACGAGATCCGGGCGCGCAATTCCCTTTGCCTGGGCGAATTCAATACCGACGACTCGGAAAGCCTGCATCAGGTGTGAACACCACAAGTAGTGCCGTCGCATGTTGTATTGGTGTCCACAGGGCAACAGTGAGTGTTCCGATGCGTATCTACCGAGGTGGCGACTCGACGCCTACTATTCCGACATGACACCGCGATCAGCTCGATTGAGTTGGCGGGGCGTCGAGGTCGTTAGTGGAGAGCGCCATGTTTCGTCTCGGATCCCTATCGATGTTTGCAGGCTGGATCATGCTTTCTGCGGTGAGTGTCGGGCTTGCAATTGCCGTCTCGTTCAGCGGCATTATCTGAAGCCCGATATCCGCCTCTCAAATCGCAATCTTCCATAGCCAATCAGGCCTGACAACGGAAAGATGCGGCTCGCAAGGCGGGCATCCAATTGGATCTCCGAGCGGAATCTCGGAGGGACTCGCGTCTTATTGCACCCATAACATGGGCGGTTCGCCATGGAAATTTCATATCTTGATTGCCGCACAACTTCACCGGAGCTGGGCATCGCCGAATGCGCTATCGAAGTTGGCGCGCATATTGTCGCCGAGCGGGAAGGCTATACGCACCATGGAATTTATGCGGGAAATGGACGGGTAATTCACTACGGTGGATTTCATCATTGCGCGCAACGTCGGCCCATTGAATATATCCCGTTACACCGCTTTGCGGCGGGAAGAGGGATAAAGGTTCGATCTGTACCGGACGCCATTTATACCGGGATAGATGCCGTGGAGCGAGCCAGATCCCGCTTGGGCGAAGACCGATATCGGCTGCTGAGCAATAACTGCGAACACTTCTGCACATGGTGTGTGTCAGGTGTCGGACATAGTGAACAGGTACGCCGATGCATGAGGAATCCATGGCAAGGCATCAAGACCCTGTTCGCGCTTGCGAGAGAGGAATGCATGATGGGCCGGAAGATGAGCATTCAGTCAAACATCAGGCAGTGCGTATCGCGTGCGCTGAAACCGGGTGTGGTGATGTTCGCGGCGGCGCTGTCGGCGTGCGTGAACTATGCCGATATCCACGGCGACGCGAAAATGGCCGCGCCGCAGCAGTATGCCACTCGGCAAAGCCTTCCCGCGCAACAAGGCCATTGGCCCGCCGCCAATTGGGCCGACCAGTTCGGCGACGCGCAACTCAAGGCGCTGATCGAGGAAGCGCTGAAAAGCAGTCCGACGCTAGAGCAGGCGCGTGCACGCGTTGGGGCTGCATCGGCCTACAGCGAAACGGCGAAGGCGAGCACGATGCCGCGAGTCGACGCGAACTATGCGCTCACGCGTCAACGGTTCTCGAGTACGACGTTCGTGCCGCCTCCTTTTGGCGGCTCGTGGCAGACCGAGAACAAGGGCCTCTTGAGCGCGTCCTACGATCTCGATCTGTGGGGCAAGAACCGCGAAGCGCTGAAAGCGGCGATCTCGCTGCATCAGGCGAGCCGAGCCGACGCGGAAGTCGTCAAGCTGACGCTGACGACGTCGATTGCTCGCACGTACAACCAGCTTGCGCGCCTGTATGTGCTGCGCGACATCGCTCAAGACGAAATCACGCATCGCGAGCAGATCGAGCGGATCACGGCGGGGCGCATCGCGACGGGGCTGGACACGGAAGTCGAGCGCAAGACCGCGCAGGCCAATCTCGCGACGAGCCGCGCCGCGCTGAAATCGCTCGACGGACGCATCCTCGCGGTTCGCTATGAGATCGCTGCGCTGCTTGGCGCAGGTCCCGACCGCGGCTTGCAGATCGCGCGCCCGACGCTGGGCATGGGTGACGATGTGCGCCTGCCCGACAATCTGCCGGCGGATCTCCTGAGTCGCCGCCCGGAGATCGTGGCTGCGCGATGGCGTGTCGATGCGATGACACACGATGTGAACGAGGCGAAGGCCGAGTTCTATCCCGACATCAACCTGAGTGCTGCAATCGGGCTCGACGCATTCGGCTTTGGCCGCTTTCTGACGGCGGCGAGCCGCACTGCATCGGTCGGTCCGGCCATCCATCTGCCCATCTTCGACGCGGGCGAACTGCGCGCACAACTGAAGGGCCGCTACGCCGACTTCGACTACGCAGTCGCGACCTACAACCAGTCGCTCGTGAGCGCGCTCAACGAAGTCGCCAAGCAACTCGCGGATGTCCGTTCGACGGATGCGCAGCTTGCGGATGCGCAGATCGCGCAGGACGCCGCACACCAGGCCGACAAGCTCGCGCTCATTCAGTACAAGGCTGGTCTCACGAATCAGTTGACGGTTTTGAATGCCGACGTCGCCGCGCTTTCCGCCGATCAGGCTGTCGCGGATTTGCGCATGAACCGCCGAGATCAGCAGATTGCACTGGCTTCGGCGCTTGGAGGCGGTTTCGTCGATACGTCGAACCAAGACTCTGCGGCAGCGTCGCGCACGCAAGCGTCCGCACTCAAAACGCCTGTTGTCGCCGCACGCTAAGGCGCCACCACCGAATTTGCCTGGAGAACTGAAATGAGCGAAATCAATGCTGTGGAGGGCCAGGAGACCCGGACGAGCGGCGCGAAACATGACGCAGTAGCTGACCCGAAAGCCGCAGTCGCGACCGGACCCGACACGGGCAAGCGCAAGCTGCTGCTCGCGCTGCTCGGCGCGGCTGTCGTTGTCTCGGCGGGGGCTTACGGTGCGTACTACATGACGTATGCGCGTTACCACGAATCTACCGACGATGCGTACGTCAGCGGCAATCTCGTGCAGTTGACGCCGCAGGTGACGGGCACTGTCGTTGCCGTGAATGCCGACGATACACAGATGGTGAAGGCAGGAGACCCCGTGGTTACGCTCGATAACGCGGATGCGAGAGTTGCGCTCGGCAACGCGGAAGCCCTGCTCGGGCAGGCCGTGCGGCAGGTCAGCCGTTTATATGTGGACAACGATTTCTATGCCGCGAACGTCGCGCAGAAGCGCTCCGATCTGGTCCGTGCGCAGGATGATCTACGCCGCCGCCAGGCCATCGCCGATACGGGCGCCGTGTCGGCCGAAGACATCGCGCACGCGCGTGACGCCGTGACGGCCGCGCAGGCGGCGCTCGATGCCGCACGTCGACAGGCGCAAGCCAATCGCGCCTTGACCGGGCGCACGACGATCGGCCAGCACCCGAACGTGCAGGCCGCCGCGTCGAAAGTTCGCGATGCATATCTCGCGTATGCGCGCGACACGTTGCCAGCGCCCGTCACCGGCTATGTCGCGAGGCGTTCGGTGCAGGTCGGGCAGCGCGTGTCGCCGGGCACGTCTCTGATGGCGATCGTGCCGCTCGAGGGTGTGTGGATCGAAGCGAATTACAAGGAAAGCCAGTTACGCAACATGCGCGTCGGCCAACCGGTGACGATGACGGCCGATGTGTATGGCGGGAAGGTCCGCTACCACGGCCGCGTTCTCGGGTTCTCAGCGGGCACGGGCAGCGCGTTCTCCACCTTGCCCGCGCAGAACGCGACGGGCAATTGGATCAAGATCGTTCAGCGTCTGCCCGTGCGCATCCAGCTCGATCGCAGGGAGCTCGAAGCGCATCCGCTGCGCATCGGCCTGTCGATGGATGTCGACGTGGATACGCGCAACGAGACCGGCCCGCAGCTCGGCGCCGCCAGGAACACGTCGTATCGCACAAATGTGTTTGCCGAATACGGCGCGCAGGCAGATGCCGAGATCGAAAAGATCATCGCGCAGAACAGCGTTTCGTCGCATGCGGGGTCCATGGGCGACGTCGTATCGTCGATGCCTTCCGCAAAGCGCGACCCAAGCGATAAGAGTGACGCCAAACAGCACGCAGGCTGAATTGCCTGCCGGAGCGCGACCCGCGCTCGTGTTCCCGTTCATTCACTACTCTGACGGGCCGGATCGATACGCCGGACCTGTCGAAAATTTCAGACTGGAAGCGAGATGAATTCCTCGATGCAACTTGCACCACCTCCGCTGACAGGCGGCAAGCTGGTCCTCGCGACAATCGCGGTCGCGCTCGCGACGTTCATGAACGTTCTCGACTCTTCCATCGCCAACGTTGCGATTCCAACCATCTCGGGCAATCTCGGCGTATCCGTCGACGAAGGCACATGGGTGATCACGCTTTTCGCGGCGGCCAATGCGGTCGCGATTCCGTTGACGGGTTGGCTGACACAGCGCGTCGGTCAGATCAGGCTATTCGTGGCTGCGATCGTGCTGTTCGTGTTCTCGTCGTGGCTGTGCGGCGTCGCACCGAACCTGATCGTGCTACTCGCTGCTCGCGTGTTGCAGGGAGCCGTCGCAGGTCCGCTGATTCCGCTGTCGCAGGCGATTCTGCTCGGCTCGTATCCGAAGGAAAGAAGTTCGACGGCGCTGTCGCTGTGGGCGATGACGGCGACAGTCGGGCCGATTGCAGGTCCTGCGCTGGGCGGCTGGATCACTGACAGCTATAGCTGGTCGTGGATCTTCTATATCAACATACCCGTGGGGCTGTTTGCCGCCGTCGTCACCTGGGTGATCTACCGTGACCGCGATTCCCCGGCGCGAAAGCTTTCCATCGACAAGGTGGGGCTGCTGTCGCTGATCGCGTGGGTTGCGTCGCTGCAGATCATGCTCGACAAGGGCAAGGATCTCGATTGGTTCAACTCGCCCGTGATTTGCACGCTCGCCGTCGTTGCCGCCATCAGCTTCCTGTTCTTCCTGATCTGGGAGCTCACGGAGAAGAACCCGATCGTCGATCTTCGCCTCTTTGCGCAACGCAACTTCCGCGGCGGCACAATTGCGATCTCGATCTCGTACGCGGTGTTCTTCTCGAACCTCGTGATCCTGCCGCAGTGGATTCAGGGTTATCTAGGCTATCGTTCGGTGGATGCCGGTCTCGTGACGGCGCCGCTCGGAATCTTCGCCGTGCTGCTCGCGCCCGTGATGGCGAAGATCTTGCCGAAGTCCGATGCGCGGATCCTCGCGACGCTGGCCTTTCTCGGCTTTGCAGCGGTGTTCTTCATGCGTTCGCATTACACGACAGACGTCGACGCATATACCTTGGTGCTGCCGACGCTGTTGCAAGGCATTCCCATGGCACTCTTTTTTACGCCGCTTACCGCGATCATTTTGTCGGGGCTGTCGGTGGACAAGATTCCGGCGGCCGCCGGCTTGTCCAACTTCATGCGCGTGCTCGCGGGAGGTGTCGGCACATCGTTGATCTCGACGGGCTGGAACGACCGCACGATATTGCATCATGCGCAGCTCGTCGAACAATCGAGCGTGAACAACCCCGACTATGTGAGCTCCATCGCGAACCTTCGCGCGATGCTCGGCGGTGGTATGGATCAGGCCGCGGCATTCTTCGAACACTCGCTGAATGCGCAGGCCGCGATGCTCGGACTGAACGACATCTTCTGGCTCTCGTCGATGATCTTCATTGCGATCATTCCGCTGGTATGGCTCACCCGACCCGCAAAGGGCGGCGGCGCGGCGACGGCAGTGGCGCACTGAAGGAGGCACTTCCAGTGCCTTCTTACCGTCATTCGACTGTCGATAAGGTCGGCATCGTCGGCAGACACTGCAGATCGAGTGCTCTGGTGTGCTCGATCATGTAGTCGATGAACACCCGGATTCGGGCCGGAAGATGCTTGCGGCTGAGATAGCAGATATAGTGGCCGCCATCGTCGGGTGCATGCTGCGCGAGACAGCTGAGCAGTTGTCCATCCTCGAGCAGGTCGCAGACTTGGTAGGCGGGCAACTGAGCGATGCCCACTCCGTGGCGCACCGCCTGCAGCACCAGATCCGCGTCGTTGAACGTTTGGTGCGCGAAAGGCTGGCGCCGCTGCGCGACCCCGTCGATCTTGAACTCCCATTCCCTGATGCGGCCCGAAGCCGTCCGGAAGTTGATGCAGCGATGATTCGGGAGCTCGTCGACGTGGCGCGGCAAACCGTGAATCCGCGCATAACCGCGTGACGCGCAGACAATCATCTGCATGGGGATCAACTGCCGTGCCACGATCCCGCTGTCTTCCATGCGGCCCTCGCGAAAGGACACGTCGATTCGATCGGCGGTGAAGTCGGCGGGCTGATCGTTCAGCAGCAATTCGAGCTCGATCTCGGGATATTGCATGTGAAAGTTCTGCAATAGCGGCGCGACGACCTTGCGGCCGAAGCCGGGCGTCGAACCGATGCGCAGATGGCCGCGCGGCGGCCCGGTACGCAGCTCTCGCATGTCTTCGAGCGCCTGGGCGATGCGCTCCATACCCGGCTGACAGTTCTCATAGAAGAGCTCGCCCTCGCGCGTCAGCGACGTACTGCGAGTCGTGCGCAAAAAGAGACGCGTGTCGAGTTGGGCCTCGAGTTTCTGTACGTTCCGGCTGACCGAAGAGCGACCGATGCCGAGGCGGTCGCCCGCGCGGGAAAAGCTGCCTTCGCTGGCGACGGCCAAAAAAGAAACGACGCAAGCAAAACTGGTCGCCATTTTGCTTGCGAACTGATCGTCCGCGCCCGAAAGGGGGAAGCGTGAGGGGTACGTTGACATGGGAGCGCAAGTCTTGGAGTCCATAAGCGAACTAGACGTATCTGCGCTGCCGTTTGTGACACGGTTCGCGGCTTCATCTATTGCAGGGCGTCGCGACTCGCTGCGCGGCCGAGCGACTTCGATTGCTGCTATTAGGACAACACAGTGAGCCTGTTTGCGTGTCTACCGCGATACGCGCCTCCCCTTTACGATGAGTTCCTCCGGCGCCTTGCCGCTAACCAGATGGAGGGTGAATCATGAGGATCGTCGTCATTGGCGGTACGGGCCTGATCGGCTCGAAGACCGTCGCTATTCTGCGTCAAGGTGGCCACGTCGTCGTCGCGGCCTCGCCCAATAATGGCATCAACAGCATCACCGGCGAGGGGCTCCATGCGGCCATTGCCGGCGCGCAGGTGGTAGTCGATCTCGCCAATTCGCCCTCGTTTGAAGACAAGGCCGTGCGGGAGTTCTTCGAGACTTCCGGCCGCAACGTTCATGCGGCGGAGGCCGCCGCCGGCGTTGGTCACCATGTCGCGCTGTCGATCGTCGGTGCGGACCGGACGCCCGAGAACGGCTATTTCCGCGCCAAGGTTGCTCAAGAGAAACTGATCGAGGCTTCGGGTGTGCCTTACACCATCATCCGTTCGACTCAGTTCATGGAATTCCTGCGCGGCATTGCCGATGCCGGTACCGTTGGAAACGTCGTGCGGCTCTCGCCCGGTCTGTTCCAGCCCATCGCGGCCGACGACGTCGCGGCCTTCGTTGCCCAGGTGGCGCTCGCGGCGCCGCGAAACGGGATCGTCGAGATCGCTGGCCCGGAGCGCGCGCCGTTCGACGAAATCATCGCTCGCTATCTGAAGGCAGTCGGTGATGTGCGCGAAGTCGTACGCGACCCGGAGGCCCGTTATTTCGGCGGCGTGGTCGAAGAGCGTTCGCTCGTGCCGTTGGGCGAGGCGCGTCTAGGCCGCATTGGTTTCGACGAATGGTGCCGCAGCGCTCAGGTGCGCGCTTGATGCCGTGCCGGGATGCGGCAACGGAATGAAGTGCGCACTCGCCGATGCCTCGTGCCGTATCCCGGCCGCGCCCGCTTTGCGACCCGCTCGCCGCCGCTTCAAATGCCGAACAGCGTCAGCGAAACGGCCACGCGCGTCACGATCATCAACAGCACCTGAACGATGACGAAGAGCAGGATCGGCGACAAATCGATGCCGCCGAAGCGCGGCAGCACGCGCCGCAGCGGATTGAGAAACGGCGCGGTCAGCTGATACAGGATCGGCATGGCGGGCGAGCTCGGATTGAGCCATGAGAGCAACGCCATCAGGATCGTCAGCCAGACGAGCAGGTTCAACGCCCATTTGATGACGGTCAGCAACGCCACGATCGCGATGACGGGCGCGAGCCCGAGCGGATCGACACCGGCGACCGACACCATCAGCACCACATAGACGATCGCCGCGATCAGCGCGGCGACCAGGCTCGCCCAGTCGATTCCGCGCGCCGTCTTGAAGACATGGCGCAAGGGCAGCACGAGCCAGTTCGTTGCGTGGTTGACCGCGTTCGAGACCGGGTTGTAAGGCGGCATGCGTACCGCGACGATCCACGCCCGCAGGAGGAGCGCAGCCCCGAATAGCGTGAATACGGTGTTGAGCAGAAAGCGGGCGATATCGCCGAACATCGTTGGTCCTTTCGTTCTTGGGTTCTTAGGAAAGTGCGGCGCGCCGCGCCGGTCGTCACCATATCACGGCTTACTTGCGGCTTGCACTTGCAGCGTACGGGCGAGCGAATCCTCCACGATGCGATCGATTGCATCGAGTGTCGCCGGTGGATTCGCACGCTGCCGCGCCAGCGCCACGGCACGGCGGGTGAGCAGCCCATAAAGCGCGGCGTGATCGCTGCCGAGCGCCTCGAAGCAAGCCAATTGCTTTTGCAGCAGCGCCGCATCGCCGCGCGAAACCGGGCCCGCGAGGGCATTGGCCAAGCCTTTCTCCCGGGCTGTGTCGATGGTGCCGCTCAGCATCGGCAGCAACGCCCGCAACGCGTCTTCCTCGTTCAACCCGAGCGTGCGCCAGAGTTCCACGGCTTCGGACAGTGCGCAAAGCGCGAAGCTTGCGGCATAGTGGGCTGCTCCGTGATAGAGCATCCGTTGCCCGGCCGGAATCTCGAGCGGATGGCACGACATACTGCGCGCCAGCGTTTTCAATGCTTGGGCAAGCTCGTCGTTCGCTTCGATCGTGATCGAGCAGCCCGCGATACGGTCCATGTCCCCTGGGGCGCCGCTGAAGAGAAAGAGCGGATGGAAGCCGCCGGTCAGCACGCCTTGCGCCGCGGCGCCGGCCAGTATGTCGACGCCGGTTGCCCCAGAACAGTGCACGAGCGCCTTGCGGGCGCCGCGCGCGATGGCGCCATCGAACTGTAATGTGTTCGCGATCGTACCGATGCTGTCATCGGGAGTCGCTAAAAAGACGATATCGGCGGCTTCGACGACCTGTTGCGGATCTTCCACGGCCTGGCAGGCGCCGAGCACGGTGGCAAGCTCACGCGCGGTATCGCCGCGGCGGCTCGCGACGGCAGTCACGGGATAGCCGGCGCGCGCGAAGCCGAGCGCCAGACAGCGGGCAAGCCGGCCGGCGCCGATGAAGCCGAGCCGCGGAGCGAGGGAAAACGGCATGTCGGGAAAGATGGGCAAATGCAATTCGCCGCAGTATCGCGCATCTCGATTGTCAGCGGCGAGCGGCGTCGCCGTTAGCCCACACTCCCCGTGTTGCGCAACCGGGATTCGTGCTGATTTTCGGGGATCGTTTTCGGGTGTGGTATGAGAGCCAGAGCAGAAAGTGGCAGCATAACGAACAAGTGCGATGTGACCGCAAGGCGTCGGTCGCAGGCCGCCAGGCGGGCACGGACGCCACCCGCGTCGCGCCGGTGCATGGACGAAGGTTGGAATGAGTTCGCGTTGTATTTTCGTTCCGGTGTTGCAGCCATGTATGGGAGGTCACGATGAACGTCTTTTCCTATCGCAAACACTTGCGCTTTTTGAGTCCCTCGCAACGGCGCATCTGGTGGGACCAGAAAAAGCGCCTGACGCCGCGCGTCAAGATCGGTGGCGCCTACGTGCCCCCCGCCATTACGCGCGAATTCACCTATGTGAAGGTCGGCTGACGCGGCAACCCGTCTGCGGGTTCGTCGCGCCGCCCCGGCGTCCAGGTGCCGGGGTGTGGGTCCGACACATCGTTTTGTAATCAAAGATTACCGATGAATGTGGGCGCGGCAGCCGTGGGTCGGTAAAGAGGACCGGCGGCGGTCGCTGCTTCCGCTCGGACGATGGCGCGGCCCGGCGCTGGGCGCGCAGCGCAATTGCAATTTGCAACAAATGCACACGGTGTGTGCGACGCTTTTTCTATACATTTGACATGTCAGTGCATGGGTCAGTCGTGCGCCGTTGTGGGCGCCGCACCTGCACCGCAAAGGAATAGAAATGAAAAAGCTCGTTGCGTTGATAGCAGTGGCTGCGGC
>NZ_JBMRBK010000012.1:0-48703 GCF_057351765.1 Trinickia sp.
CCACCGATCATTGCCGTATAACCGTGCTGCGCGATCGTCTCGAGCAGCGTGACGGCCTGCGCGGCATTGCGCGAGTCCGTCTCGCGACGCAACCGCACGGTGCCGCGCTTGATCGAATCCTCCACATGCCCCACCACGAGTTCGGCGCCAAGCTCGGCCGCGCGCCGGTCGCGAAACTCGATCACTTCCGGATAGTTGTGACCGGTGTCGATATGCACCAGCGGAAACGGCAGCACCGTCTTGCGGTTCGCGCCCAGCCCGAACGCCTTGAGCGCCAGGTGCAGCACCACCACCGAGTCCTTGCCGCCCGAAAACAGCAGCGCAGGCTTGGCGCATTCCGCTACCAGCTCGCGCAGAATGTGAATCGATTCCGCTTCCAGCCAGTCCAGGTGGTCCATGCGGTTCGTCGTGACCGAAAGCGGGGTCGTGGCGGAGGGTTCCAGAATCGTGCTCATATGGGTGTCATTCCTATCGTTTGCCCGGCCGGCGCCGGTTATCCAGCGTTACCGCGGGCACTCGTCTACTGCGTTGCTTCGTTATACCGTCGGTTTCGTATCGGCGGGGATCACGCTGATCGGCGGGAGCTGCGACATCGGCGACATATGCAAGCCGCACTCCTTCGTATCGCGCGACTCCCACCACCAGCGTCCGGCCCGGCTGTCCTCGCCGGGGCGGATGGCCCGCGTACAGGGCTCGCAGCCGATGCTCGGATAGCCGCGCGCATGAAGCGGATTCACGGGCACGTCATACTGCGTCAGATACGTCCACACTTCGGCCTCGCTCCAATCGGCGAGCGGGTTGTACTTGGCGATGCCGCGCGCGGCGTCGTGCTCTTCTTCGTGCAGCTCGGCGCGCGTCACCGACTGCTCGCGGCGCTGCCCCGTCACCCACGCATCGACGCCCGAAAGCGCACGGTTCAGCGGCTCGACCTTGCGGATCTCGCAGCAGCGCTTGCGCAACTCGACGCTTTCGTAAAACGCGTTGAGTCCATGCTCGCCAACATAGGCGTCGACCGATTCCGGTTGCGGATGAAACTGCTCGATCTCATACCCGTAGCGCTCGCGCACGTGCGCGATCATGTCGATCGTCTCGGCATGCAACCGCCCGGTATTCAACGAGAAGATGCCGATTGCGGCGCCGCGCGACAAAATCGCATGCGTGAGCACCATGTCCTCGGCCGCGAGGCTGCTCGCGAGCTTGACCTTGCCATCGTGGCGGGCCGCGATCGTATCGATCAGCGCATTCAGGCGTTCGACCTTCGCGGCCAGCTCCGCGCTATCCGCGCGGCCGGCCAGCTCGGCTGGATTGACCACGGTGGCGCTCATGCGCGTTCCTCCGCGGCCGCGGCGCGGCGACGAAAAAGCGGCTGCGGCGTATCGACAGCCGATTGATACTGCACCGAGAACTCGCCAAACGCTTTCAGCGCATCGTGAATGTCCTTGTCCGGGCGGACGGCGAACGCATCGAAGCCGCAACGCGCCATGAAATTCAACTGATCGCGCAGTACGTCGCCGATTGCGCGCAGCTCGCCACGCCAGCCGTAGCGCTCGCGCAACAGGCGCGCGATGCTGTAGCCGCGGCCGTCGCGAAACACGGGAAAGTCCACGCCGATCAGCGCGACTTTCTCGAAGTCGGCAACGAGATCGGCCGGCTCGTCATCGGGCGCGAGCCATACGCCGAGCGACGCCGCGTCGCGCTGCGCAACAAGCGCTTCACGCGCTTGCTTCCACAAGACGAACGGCACGAGTAGGCGACCGGCGGGAAGCTGATCGAGCGTCGGCAGGCTGCCGTCTTCAAGCGCGCGTACGACATGCCAATCGTCCTCGAGCACGGTCCGGTTCTTGATAATCGAAGTCATCTGCGAGTGTTCCTTCTCTTTCCTTCTTGCTCTCGTCGGTGTCAGGCGTGCGCGGGCTGGCGCGACGCATAGACCCGTTCCTTGAACGGCGCCATACCGATTCGATTATAGGTATCGATGAACCGCTCGCCGTCGATACGATTTTCGACGAAAGTATCGATCACTTTCGTCACGACATCGGGCATTTCCTGAGCCGCGAACGACGGCCCGATCACACGGCCGAGGTGCGCAAGCGTCGCGCCCGTGCCCTGTTCGCCGCCGAGCGTCAGCTGATACCACTCCGAGCCATCCTTGTCGACGCCCAGAATGCCGATGTTCCCGACGTGATGGTGGCCGCACGAATTGATACATCCCGAGATGTTCAACGACAGGTCGCCCAGGTCGTACACGTAATCGAGATCGTTGAAGCGGTCCTGGATCGCCTGCGCGATGGGCAGGGACTTCGCATTCGCGAGCGAGCAGAAATCGCCGCCCGGGCACGCGATGATGTCGGTCAGCAAGCCGATGTTCGCGGTCGCGAAGCCTTGCTTCTTCGCTTCTTCCCAGAGTGCGAACAGGTCGCGCTTCTTCACGTCCGCGAGAATCAGGTTCTGCTCGTGGGACACGCGAATTTCACCGAACGAGTACTGGTCGGCCCAATCCGCCACGGCTTCCATTTGCTCCGCGGTGGCATCGCCCGGCGCGCCCTTGGCCGGCTTCAAAGACAGCGTGACGGCGGCGTAGCCCGGCACCTTGTGCGGGCGCATGTTGCGCTCGACCCAGCGTGCGAACGCCCGGTTTTCGAGCAGATGCTTTTCGAACGATGCGTCCGTATCCGACAACTTCTCGTACGGCTGCGGCTGGAAATGTTGCGCGACGCGATCGTATTCCGCTTGCGTCAGCGTCGAGGGACCGTCCTTCAGGTGCTGCCATTCCTCTTCGACTTGTTGCGCGAATTTCTCGGGGCCGAGCGCCTTCACGAGAATCTTGATGCGCGCCTTGAAGAGGTTGTCGCGGCGGCCGAAGCGGTTGTAGACGCGCAGCACGGCCTCGCAATACGTGAGCAGATGCTGCCACGGCAGGTTTTCGCGAATCACGGCACCGATGATCGGTGTACGGCCCAAACCCCCGCCCGCGAGGATCGCGCAGACCACCTCGCCCGCTTCGTTCTTCGACAGATAGACGCCCAGATCGTGAATCTGTACCGCAACACGGTCTTCTTTCGATCCCGACACGGCGATCTTGAACTTGCGCGGCAACCAGCTGAATTCGGGGTGGAACGTCGACCATTGGCGCAGGATCTCCGCCCACGGACGCGGATCGACGATCTCGTCGGGCGCCACACCGGCGAACTGGTCGGCCGTGATGTTGCGGATGTCGTTGCCTGAGGTCTGGATGCCGTGCATCTGCACCGACGCCAGGTCCGCCAGCAGGTCGGGCGTGTCCTCGAGCTGGATCCAGTTGTACTGGATGTTCGTACGCGTCGAGAAGTGACCGTAGCCACGGTCGTACTTGCGCGCGATGTGTGCGAGCATGCGCAACTGGTCGCTGCGCAAGTTGCCGTACGGAATCGCGATGCGGTGCATGTACGCGTGGCGTTGCATGTAAAGGCCGTTCTGCAGACGCAGCGGGCGGAATTCATCCTCGCTCAATTCGCCCGACAAGCGGCGGCGGACCTGGTCGCGATACTGCGCGACGCGCTCGTCGACGATAGTCTGGTCGTACTGATCGTATTGATACATTCGGGGACCCCAGGTTGTGTCGCGCCGCGGCCTGGTCCGCGACGCCCGAATTGCTGTCCGTGCCTGCCGGCGCCCGTAATCCGGGCCGCCAGCTCATTCGCTAATGACAAAAACTGCTAAGCGTATTGATAAACGTCTGGGGATCGTAATAAACTGGCCTTATATTTCAAACGACTTAAAAATTGTTTCCTTATGCGCAAGGGTTATAAATGAACCTGCACCAGTTCCGGTTCGTGCGCGAGGCCGTTCGTCAGAACTTCAATCTGACGGAGGCCGCCAAGGCGCTCTACACGTCGCAACCCGGCGTTTCGAAGGCGATCATCGAGCTCGAGGACGAGCTTGGGGTCGAAATCTTCACACGGCATGGCAAGCGCGTGCGCTCGCTGACGGAGCCGGGGCGGATCATTCTGGCGTCCGTCGAGCGGATTCTGCAGGAGGTGGAAAGCCTGAAGCGGGTCGGCAAGGATTTCGCCGCGCAGGACCAGGGCAACCTCATCATTGCCGCTACGCATACCCAAGCCCGCTACTCGCTGCCGGCTGCCATCGCCGAGTTCAAGCGGCGCTTTCCGAAGGTGCATCTTTCGATTTTGCAAGGAAGCCCGACGCAGGTCGCCGAGATGGTCATGCACGACCATGCCGACATCGCCATCGCGACCGAGGCGATCTCCAACTATAAGGAACTGGTCTCGCTGCCGTGCTTTCAGTGGCATCACGTGGCGATCATGCCCGCGGACCACCCCCTGCTGCAGCGCAAACAGCTTTCCCTGGAAGATCTGGCGCAGTACCCGCTCATCACGTACGAAGCCGCGTTCGCGGGCCGGACGAAGATCAACGAGGCGTTCGCGCGGCGCAATCTGACGCCCGACGTGGTCCTCGAGGCAATCGATGCCGATGTCATCAAAACCTACGTCGAGTTGGGGCTCGGCGTGGGCATCATGGCCGATATCGCATTCAACGCGGAACGTGACAAGCATTTGCGCGCCATGCCGGTCGGCCATCTCTTCGGTACGAATCTGACCAGGATCGCCCTGAAACAGGGAGCGTATCTGCGCAGCTATGTCTATACGCTCGTCGAGCTGCTTTCGCCGTCGCTCACGCGCAAGCTGATCGAGCAGGCGCTCAAGGGCGAACACGAAAATTACGAGCTCTGAAGTCACAACAACCAAGAGAGAGACTACATGGTGTCGACCGCCGCCTTCTTGCGCCGCGCCTTCGCGTGCGCCGCATTTGCGCTCGTCTCGGCAGCGCACGCCGACCTGAAGGTCGGCATCGATTTGTCATCGACGGGGCCCGCCGCCGTCATCGGCATCACGAGCAAGAATGCCATCCAGATGTGGCCGGCCACCATCGCCGGTCAAAAGGCGCAGTACATCGTGCTCGACGACGGCACCGACCCGGGCAAAGCCGTTGCGAACATCCGCAAGCTCATCGATGAAGACCACGTGGACGTGATCGTCGGGCCGAATATCACGCCGGCGGCGCTCGCGGCGCTCGACCCGGTGGCCGCCTCGCAAACGCCGATGATCACGCTGATCGGTTCCGCGAGTGTGGTCGAGCCGCAGGAAGGCAAGCGCGTCTGGGCGTTCAAGATGGCGCAGACCGATGGCGCGATGGCCGATGTGATGACGCGCTATATGGCGAACCATGGCGTGAAAACGGTCGCCTTTATCGGTTTCGCCGACAGTTACGGCGATAGCTGGCTCAACGAGTTCAAGCGGTTTGCCGAGCTGCGGCATATCCGGCTTGTCGCGACGGAACGCTTCAATCGCAACGATGCGAGCGTGACGGGGCAGGTCCTGAAGCTGATTGCGGCCAAGCCCGATGCGGTGCTCGTTGCGGGTGCCGGTACGCCCTCCGCGCTACCGCAGCGCACGCTCGTCGAGCGCGGGTTCAAGGGGCCGATCTATCAGACGCACGGCATTGCGACACCGGAGTTCATCCGGCTTGGCGGCAAGGAGGTCGAAGGGACGCTCTTTCCGACCCAGCCGGTTGTGGTGGCGCGTACGCTGCCGGCCGATCATCCGGCGAAAAAGGCGGCGCTGGCGTTCGTGACGGCGTATGAGGACAAATATGGCCCCGGCTCCGTGACGCAGTTTGCCGGCGATGCGGCTGGCGTCTATCCGCGGTTGGAGGATGCCGTGGCGAGGGCGTTGAAAAAGGCGCAGCCGGGTACCGTGCAGTTTCGCGTGGCGTTGCGGGAGGAGCTCGAGCACGCACATGAGTTGGTCGTGCCGAACGGGGTCGTGAATACGAGCGCGAAAGACCATGTGGGGCTCGATCAGCGTGCGAGCGTGATGGGGGCGATTCGTGGCGGGAAGTTTGTCTTTATCAGCGAGTGATTCGGGGCGGCGGTTCGGGTAGCGGCGCGGGCTGCGCGCGACACTGTCGCTAGTGAGTGGCCACAGCCGTTCCCTGCCAAAATATTGCCTGCGCACGCGTTTTCGGCCATAATCGCGCTCTTCGCCGGCGCTTTCCTGCACCGGCCACTGAAAGCCCGGGTGGTGAAACAGGTAGACGCAGGGGACTCAAAATCCCCCGCCGCAAGGCGTGTCGGTTCGAGTCCGACCCCGGGCACCACTATTCGAGCGAAGAGCCGCCATCTACGGATTGGCGGCTTTTTTGCGTTCGGCATGTAAGCCTAATGGCGGACGCCGACAGCGTCGCAGGGTCAGCCAAGCTTCACGATAAGTCCGGTCCGTAGCGATGGATTGCATCGGCGACGTGCGCGGCCGCCAACACCATGCGGAACTTGACATCGCCGGACTTCATTCGCCGATACGCCTCATTCGCCTGCTCAAGCGGCATCACTTCAATCTTTGGCCGTATACCGGCAAGCACGCTGAAATCCAGCGTCTTCTCGTTCTCGTAGGGCGTGCCGGTGATGGAGCCGAGCATACTGCGCTCGCCAATGACCAAGTGGCCAGCCGAGACCGGCAGCGGGTCCTTACCTGCACCCAGCAATACCAGCCGCCCTTGCGGCGCCAAGCCGGCCATCAGCGCCGACACGGTGGCCGGGTGGCCGATGGTGGCCACGATCGCGTGCGCCCCGCCCATCCTCTTGAGCCGCTCCACCGCATCCTCTTCACTGGTGTCGATATAGACATGCGCGCCCAAGCCCAGCGCATCCTTGGCGATGTCGCTGCCGCGCCCGACGGCGACGACTCGGAAACCCATGCGGCGGGCGTATTGCAGCGCCATATGCCCAAGGCCGCCGATGCCCAGGATGACCACGGTGTCGCCGGCCTGTGCGCCGCACTTTTTGAGCGCATTGAAGGTGGCGATGCCGGCGCAGAGAATCGGCGCCGCTTCCTCGGAATTGAGTTCGTCCGGGATCGACACGAGCCCCGAGGCGCGCGCCAGCATCATCTCGGCGTAGCCCCCATCGCAGGTGGCGCCGACGAAAGGCTGGTTCAGGCAAAGCTCGAAGTGTCCCTGGCGACACTGTACGCATTCGATGCAAGGCCCACCGAGCCGGCCGATGCCAACGCGCTGGCCCACCTTCCAGATGGATGGGGTGTGTTCGCCGAGTGCGGCGATGCGTCCGACCACTTCATGGCCGGGCACGCGCGGAGGTTGCAGCGTCGGATCAGCCCCTTCGATGTCACTGATGTCGGCGCCGCAGATGCCGCAAGCCTCAACCTCGATCAGCGCTTCACCGACGCCCGGTTTCGGCGTCGGGCGCTCCACCAGCTCAAGGAAGCCGGGACGGGTCACTTGCATGGCGCGGTACGTGGTCTTCATGGTCGTCTTCCAAGATCGTCGAAAGGGAAAAGAGGTAATGCGAGGACCGCCAGGCCCGCGGCTTCGATGGCGCCGGCGACGTAGCCCGGGAACTGTGGCGACCACTCGCTGGCGATGCCGGCCAGGCGTCCGCGCCACGGTCCGGAGCCGGCCATGGCGGCTGGCGCTTCGGCGTGATGGCTCGCCGTATTCAAGTCATCGGATGTGGCCGTATAGGGATCCTGCGCCCAGTCCTTGATAACTTCGATGCGAGGCGTGGCCGCTTGCGGCCCGAACAGGCGCACGAGCTGGGCGCGACAATGCGTGCGCAATACGTCCTCGGACACGTTTTTGCGCACGCGCGCCGGCACCCCGAAAAAGCCAAAGAGCGCCGCGCTGCCGCCGGGCATGGAGGCGTCGTGAATCTCGGTCAGCGGTCCGCGTGCACTGCGAGCCTCGCCGGACAATCCCTCCCCGCGCCAGAACGGGGTCTCGTAGATGGCGATGTACTTGGCATGGGGCGCCATCCACGTTGCCGTCGCACGCCATTGCTGAGCCAGCTCCAGCGGCAAAGCAGGCTCGAACGCGATGGTGTGCTCGACCAGACGCGGCGGCATAGCCAGCAATACCTGTTCGGCACGCCAAGTTGTAGCGCCGCCGGTGGCGTCTTCGATGTCCAGTTCGACGTGCGGGTCTGCGCAGCGCAGACGGCGCACCCTCTGACCGGTGATTACCCGTTTCGCATCGAGACGGCGGCGCAAGGCGTCGACCAGCGCCTGCATTCCACCTACCAGGCGCATCGAAATCGGCGAGTTCACGTACCCACGCGTCCGCATCGGCGGCTCATCGGGTGAGCGTTCCAGCACCATGTCGCCCGTCTCGAACTGCGCGAAGCGCTCCAGGCCCAACTCATCGACAAGGCGGTGCAATTCGCGCTGGTAGTCGGGCCAGAACCACGTCGGCCCGAGGTCGAAGCGGTCGGTGGCGTCGGCCATATCGCGCGTGTCCCGTCCCGACGCGGAGGCGGAAGCGATGCGGCCACCTAGCGTATCGCGCGCCTCCAGCAGCACGTAATCCTGGACGCCGTGGCTTTCCAGCAGCCAGGCGGCATAAAGGCCACTCAATCCGGCGCCGATGATGGCGATGCGTGCGGTTTGCATGGCTATATCTCCATTGCCACGTCGGCTAAGGGGCCCGTCTTGAGATAGACGGTGGTGCCGTGCGCACCGGCGAATGCCCCTTGGGACTGCGGCGGCGGGCACCCTTGGTACGGCTTACTTGTCGGGCAGTTGCCGATAGGCTTCGACGACACGTGCCGAATAGGTCAGCGCAGCACCTGCATTCAGCGCGATGGCAACACCCAGTGCCTCGGAGATTTCCTCCAGCGTGGCTCCGTGCTCGACGGCCTTCTTGGTGTGCACCGAGATGCATCCGTCGCAGCGCGTGGTTACGGCTACGGCCAAGGCGATCAGCTCGTGCATCTTCGGTTCCAGATGGCCAGTCTTGATAGCGGCGTTGTCGATCGTCGCCAAACCGCGCATCACGTCGGGGCTTTGTTTCGCGTAATCGCCCACGCGCTCCAGCAGTGAATCACGGTAAGCGTTCCAGTCCTGCATCATGGTTGTTGCTCCTGTTAGAGGGTTGGGGTGCCGGGCGCCGACATAGCGCGCGACAAGGGCTCACGCGACCCGATAGATGCGTCAGGCGCCGGCCCCAGCACATCAGTTGCGGCCGGCCATCACGCCGCCGTCCACGTCCCAGATGGCACCTGTGACCCAACGCGCCTTGTCCGAGAGCAGGAAAGCGACGACTTCGGCAACGTCCTGCGGGGTGCCGACACGGCCGATCGGATGGAAGCTGTTGAAGCCTTGCAGCGCGCTGTGAACTTCGGCCTTCGGAATGAAACCCTCGTAGATCGGCGTCTGCACCACCGCCGGCGACACCGCATTGACGCGGATATGCTTCGGAGCCAGTTCCATCGCCAGGTGTTGAGTCAGCGAATGCAGCCCTGCCTTGGCCATCGAGTAGGCTGACGATGGTGTGGCCGCGATAGCTTGCTTGGCCCACATCGAGCCGATGTTGACGATCGCACCCGGACGATCCCTGGCGATCTGATTGGCGGCGACCTTTTGCGTGATGAAGAAGAAAGCCTTGTTCAACTTCATGTACTGGTCGTAGTCCGCGTCCTGGTGCTCCAGGAACGGCTTGGGGAAGAACACGCCTGCCGCGTTGACGAGCAGGTCGATGTCCTGATGGTCTTCGTCGATCGACTTGAGCAACGCCGCCAACCCTGCATCGCTGGACAGGTCGGCCGTCAGTGCGACGACCGCCCCTAGCGCGGCCAACTCGGCATGCGCTTCTTCGGTCTTGTCCGCGCGGTGACCAACGATGACCGCAGTGCCGCCTTCGGCCAGGACCATCTTGGCCGTCTGCAAGCCCATCCCGCTGGTGCCACCGACCACCAGCAACTTTTTGCCCTTGAATTGGTTGCTCATGTTGAAAACCTTTCGATGTGCCTGCCGATCGGCAGGTCTTGATGGAAAAGGCGAGGACAAGCATCCGGCTCAGTGCCATTGACGCCATATCCGTGCCGCAGTCGCGACCATCCTTGATACGGTCTGAATCGCCCTCGACGTCATCGCCTCCTTGGCATAAAAACTATTTCGCCCCCCTTCATCGAGGGCCTCTGCCAAGGGCGCATGCTTGCGACCTGTGTTGGATTTTTCGCCAATTCCCACCCGCCGACAAACGAGATAAAGTGTGCGGAATTGAAAGAAAAACTTTATCGTATGAAGTCACCTGTTCATCTAAACGCCTTGCGTGCCTTCGAGGCGAGCGCCCGCCATCAGAGCTTTTCGGCGGCAGCGGCCGAACTGAACGTGACGCCTGCTGCAGTTGGCCAACTCGTACGAACGCTCGAGGAATGGCTTGGCACGCCACTATTCGTGCGGGGTACCAGCGGACGGGCACGGCTCGTCCCGACCGAGACGGCCGAACGCGCATTACCGGACATCCGTGCCGGCTTCGACAGGCTTGCCATGGGCTTGGAGCGACTAAAGGAAGCGTCGACCAGTGGAGTGCTCACCGTGGCTGTCAGCCCGGCGTTTGCGGCAAAGTGGTTGTTGCCACGAATCGAGCGTTTCCAGACCGCCTGGCCCGACACGGATGTGCGTTTGGACACCAATCTCAAACCGGTAGATTTCGTTGCCCAGCGCATCGATGTCGGAGTGCGCTATGGCACAGGAAGCTGGCCAGGTTTAGCGGCCGAAAAATTGATGAGTGAGGAGGTATATCCGGTGTGCTCGCCACAGCTATTGCGCGAGCATTGGCGCTTGCAAAAGCCGAATGACCTGGCGCAAGAGACCCTCATCCACGACTTATCGATGGACAGCCATACGGGCTTTCCGACTTGGGATACATGGCTTCAGAAAGCAGGCGTGACTGATGTCGCCACGAAACGAGGGATGAAAATCAATAATTCCGCAGCTGTCCTGCAAGCAGCAATTGACGGTCACGGTATCGCATTGGCTCGCAACGTCATGGCCCGCGATGATTTGGCAGCTGGCCGGTTGGTCAGGTTGTTTCCTGAAATATCCCTCGTGTCGCCTTTAGCGTACTACGTCGTGTACCGCGCGGAATGTTGCGGCCTTCCAAAGCTGGTGGCCTTTCGAGATTGGTTGCTCAAGGAGGCAGCCATCTCGCGATAGACTGCTGGTCGACAAACAGTCGGGATCCGTGTCGCAAGTGTTGTTGAATTCGGACCGACTCCCCCCGGCTCAGATCGTCCCAAAGAGCGCGCGCGGCCGGTCCCGCAGCGTGTGCGCGAGAATCTGCATCGCGCGCACCAATTGCTCGCGCGAAGACGCACAGGCGAGATTTTTCAATCAGGACGTCGAACTCTATGCGCCATTCGCGTATGACGCGGCACTGGCAATGTTCAAGGCGATCCACGACGCCGATTCGCTCGATCGCGCCAAAATCGCCGCGGCCTTCCCGAAGGTGACCGTGACGGGCGTTACCGGAAAGATTGCCTTCGATCCGCAAGGCGATCTGATCAAGCCACCGTATACGCTGTTCGAAGTTCAGCAGGGTCAATGGAAAAGCCAGCGGACCATCGGCGGCAACGGGGTATAGTATTTCCTCCATCTTTCGCGAGCGGAGCGCAGGATGAACTTTCGCGAAACCATCGGTGCGCGCAGTTACTGCTTCGATAGCCTTGCCGCGCTGCTCGCCAAAGCGAGCCCGCGCCGTTCGGGAGACGAATTGGCCGGGCTCGCCGCTGCATCGGAAGAGGAACGGGCGGCGGCAAAAATGGCGCTGGCGGCCATACCGCTTCGAGCGTTCCTCGATGAAGCCGTGATTCCATATGAAGCCGATGAAATCACGCGCCTCATCGTCGACGATCATTCGCCCGATGCGTTTGCGCCGATCGCGCATCTGACCGTGGGCGATTTTCGCGAGTGGCTGCTTGCCGATACCACCGACAGCGCGATGCTCGCCGCCGTTGCCGCGGGCCTCACGCCCGAGATGGTTGCCGCCGTGTCGAAGCTGATGCGCAATCAGGATCTGATACTCGCCGCGCGTAAGCGGCCCGTCGTCACGCGCTTTCGCAACACCGTGGGGTTGCCGGGCCACCTCGCCGTGCGGCTGCAACCGAACCATCCGACGGACGATCTGAAAGGCATTGCGGCATCGATCGTCGATGGGCTCATGTATGGCTGCGGCGACGCGATGATCGGTATCAATCCCGCGTCCGATTCGCTCACGGCGATCACGGCGCTGCTCACGATGATGGACGAATTTCGCCGAGCGTATGACGTGCCCACGCAGACCTGTGTGCTGACGCACGTCACGAATACACTGGCCGCAATCGAAAACGGCGCGCCGGTCGATTTGATTTTCCAATCGATCGCCGGCACCGAGAAGGCCAATGCGGGATTCGGCGTATCGCTGTCGCTGCTTGCCGAAGCATATGACGCGGGTCTGTCGTTGAAGCGCGGCACGCTTGGAAACAACCTGATGTACTTCGAGACCGGACAGGGCAGCGCGCTTTCCGCGAACGCACATCATGGGGTCGATCAGCAAACGTGCGAAGCAAGAGCCTACGCGGTCGCCCGCAAGTTCAATCCGTTCCTGACAAACACGGTGGTGGGGTTCATCGGGCCTGAGTACTTGTACGACGGCAAGCAAATCATCCGCGCGGGCTTGGAAGATCACTTCTGCGGCAAGCTGCTCGGCGTGCCGATGGGCTGCGATATTTGCTACACGAACCATGCGGAAGCGGACCAGGACGATATGGATACGCTGCTGACATTGCTGGGCGCGGCCAACGTCAACTTCATCATGGGCGTGCCGGGCGCCGACGACATCATGTTGAACTATCAGAGCACGTCGTTTCACGACGCGCTCTATGTGCGGCGTCTACTCAACCTTCGACGCGCACCCGAGTTCGAAACATGGCTCGAATCGATGCGTATCACGGACGCATCGGGGCAGATCCAGCAGCACGCATCGAAGCCATTGCTTCTCGATTGGATTGAATCATGACGCGCGCAGACCGGGATGTGCCGGGTGTTACCGCGCGGACAGTCGCGGACAACCCATGGAGCGCATTGCGTCGCTTCACCGATGCCCGCATCGCACTCGGACGCTCGGGCGCCAGCCTGCCGACCGCGCCGATGCTTGCGTTTACTGTCGCGCATGCGCAAGCGCGGGATGCCGTTCATACGCCGCTCGATATCGAAGCACTGAGGGCCGAACTGGAACGGAGGACGCTCGATTCGATCGAGGTGCGCAGCGCGGCGCAAAGCCGCGAGCAGTATTTGCGACGTCCAGACCTTGGGCGGGTATTGGATCCGGAAAGCGCGGCGCTTCTCGAGCAGCACGCGGCATCGGCCGAAACGCCGCCCGATCTGGTGTTCGTCGTTGCGGACGGCTTGTCGGCTCAAGCTGCGGCCTCACATGCGCTCCCCTTGATCGACCGGACCATTGCCCAGTTGAAAGGCTGGTATGTCGGCTCGATCGTTGTCGCTACGCAGGCGCGCGTGGCAATTGGCGATCCTATCGGCGAGTTGATGAATGCCGAGATGGTCGCGGTGCTGATCGGCGAACGCCCCGGACTCAGTTCGCCAGCGAGCCTCGGCGTCTATCTGACGTACGCGCCACGAACCGGGCGCAGCGATGCCGAGCGTAACTGTATTTCGAACGTACGCCCCGAAGGGCTCTGTTACGACGCGGCGGCTTTCAAGCTCGTGCATCTGCTGGAAGGGGCGCGTAAGCGCAAGCTCACCGGGGTCGAACTGAAAGACGAAAGTGTCTGGGACGGGCGGCTCTTGCCGGCGGACGATGTCCGCGCATGAGTGAGCGCGGCACTAGATCACGCCGCCCGAGCAGTTGGTTGGTTTGATCATGCACCAACTGGCCAATCGCCGCACGCAGCGATTGGCTTACGCACCCGCATTTGGCGATATCAGACCGGCGAAGGGTTACGTTCCGCGAACCCTTCCTGATGCCAATAGGGGTAGACGGGCCGCAGCTTGCTCGCCTCATCGAGCCTCGCCACTTGCTCCGGCGTGAGATTCCAACCTACCGCACCGAGGTTCTGCCGCAATTGCTCCTCGTTACGTGCGCCGATGAGCACGCTCGAAACAGTTGGCCGCTGCAAAAGCCAGTTGAGCGCAATCTGGGGAATCGTCTTGCCGGTTTCCTGCGCTATCGCATCCAGTGCATCGACGACGCGGTACAGATACTCATCCGACACAGGCGGACCGATATCGGCCGTCTTGTGCAAACGGCTCACCTCCGGCAACGGACGGCCGCGGCGGATTTTGCCGGTGAGCCGTCCCCAGCCCAGGGGACTCCAGACAATGGCGCCCACCCCCTGATCGAGCCCAAGCGGCATAAGTTCCCACTCGTAGTCGCGGCCGATCAGCGAGTAATACGTTTGGTTCGCGACGTAGCGCGGATAGCCGTATCGATCTGCCACGTCGAGCGACTTCATCAGGTGCCAGCCTGAGAAGTTCGACACGCCCGTGTAGCGGATCTTGCCCGCGCGAACGAGGTCGTCGAGTGTCGAAAGGACTTCTTGTACGGGTGTCTTCGCATCGAAGCCATGTAATTGAAAGAGATCGATGTAATCGGTCTGCAGCCGCTTCAATGCCGCATTGACGGCGTTGATCAGATGATGGCGCGACGAGCCCACGTTATTCGGTTCGTCGTTGAATCGGAACGTGGCCTTCGTCGAGATCAGCACCTTGTCGCGACGGCCTCTGATCGCCTCGCCGAGGACCGACTCGGAGGCACCTTCGGAATAGATGTCGGCACTGTCGAAGAGCGTCACACCCGCGTCCAGGCAGATGTCGACGAGCTTGCGCGCCTCGGCGACATGGGTCTCCCCCCAGGCTTTAAACAGTTCGCCCTTGCCGCCGAACGTACCGGTGCCGAAACCGAGTACCGGGACTTTGAATCCCGATGCGCCGAGATGTCGATATTCCATAGGGGACCTCGCTGAAAGGGACGGAAGATTCCGGCGCTGCGGCCGGCCCTTCAGGCTACTGCAATGCCAGATTGCGTGCAGGTAGGCGCGCAATCTGGCATCGAGCTATCGCCGGTTACATTACAGCATTACAGCGGCAGGCCGAGTTGCGCCGCCCATTGCCTCGGCGAATGCACCGTTGCCGATTGGTTTCGCCAGTAGGCGATGCCAAGCTCGACGGAACGCATGCAGATCACGCTCAAGTAGTCCTGATGCGACGCTTCGGGCCAACCCTGCAACGCAGCTTTGGCTACTTGCGGGGTGATTTGCTCGCATTGCAAAGCGGAATCGGGAAGCGTGTAGAAAATTGCTGCGCCGTGACTCGTCGTCGCGCCGCCTTGAGAACGGATCATGCTCGACGTGCCGATCGACACACCGACTTCGCCGACGCCGGGCACCGCCGACACCACGCGCTGCACTTCACCTAGTTCGCGATACGTTGGATTGATGAAGTGCATACCGATACCCGTGCCAATCGCAATCACCAAAGCCGCAGCGGCCAGAACCTTCCAATGTAGGGGCCGAACCGATGTGAGCATGCCGGTCGTCGCTGTGACGGGCACAACGATGGTGGACGTCGCGAGATCCTGGAGTGTTCTGCGCGTGGGGCGGTTGAAGAGATAGAGGTATCCCAATGCGAATAGCCAGATCGCGAGCAATACGCCGTCGGCCACCACTAGCCATCGCCAAGCTGGTGAATGCCACGCGTCAGAGCCGATGAATGCGAATCCGCCGAGCACGGTCGGCACGCCGACGATCGCGTAGCGCACCCAGGCGTGCGAGTATCGCAACCGGCTAATGCCGGTTGGATCGAGTCGGATAACCTTGATCTTCATGAGCCGCTTGCCGAGCGACTGGCCTCGCCCAGGGCCGCCTTCAAGCAGCGCGAAATAGAGAGAGCCGATGGCAAAGCCGATCAGCTTGCCCCATTGGCCGAGGCGCATGAGTATGTCGCCAGCAAGTGCAATGAGCAGGAAGCCGATTAGCGCGAGAATCAGGCCGTCAAGCCAGAATGCAAAGCTTCTGCGCCAAAAACCCACTGCAGTCGCTGCCGGCCGGCTCTCGCCCGGCTCCCCCGAAATCGTGTTCATTGTGTTCCCGTTTTTTTCGTTATGGGTTAGGTCGATCCGGCATCGTACGGCGCGTGGATCGCGCGCGGACATCTTCGCGGCGCTGAGGTGGATAGTAACAGCGTACGGACTAGGGTTTTAAGGGTGGGCAGCGACGCAAAGGAAAAGCTGCGTTACTGCGCGGCGCTCCATATCGGGTACCGCTGACGCGCACTCGGAACGCGAACCGCAAGCATAGCTGTGCCATCGCATGGCCACTTCCGGCCTTCCTTTAACTGTCGTCAAACGGCTTAAATACAACATCCGATCTCCAATGCCTGTTAAAAACGGCATTCTCCCTCGTAAGCATAAACATTGACGCGCCGATTACCTCCAGTGGAGCACGAACATCGCAATCACAACAGTGACCGCGATAGCGCCCAGAATAATGTACCAGCCCTTGCGCGTGGTTATCACGCCTCGTAGGCCCCACACATTCCCGTCAAGCACGCACAACAAAAGAACGATTATCGCGGCGAGCGCCATCGTACCCTTTGCGAGATTAACAAAGAATGCTTCCACGTACAAAATCAACGGCTTACGGCGATGGGGGCCCACATACCGCCTCCGGAATTCGGGCCTGCGATCAAAGTTCAGAATAGCGATCTCCTAAAGAAACATCGCGCGATCGACCGACTGCGGGCTCACCGCACCGACTTCTCGCCGGAGCAGCGCACGCGGCTCGTACTCGATTATCAGCATTACAAGTAAATTCCGGGCGAGTCGATCGATCATTTCCGATCAGAAGCGTATTTGTAGATCCTTCAGCACGTCCACTTCGCCCCACGTAAACGAGCATGAACGCCCCACCTCGACGCCGATCATTTTGCCGCCAGCACTCTGCTGCTCCGAGATCGGCCTGCAACCGCCAGAGATAGTTACGGTTGGACTACCTTGTTTGGAAAGACGCCCCCCCACGTCGCCCACCGCCTGCTCGCCGCTTGCCGCCGCCCGCGCATGACCGTATCGCCGCCCGACCCAAAAAATCAGCCGCTTATCCGCCGACATATGTGTGTCGGCCACGTTACATCGGTCCCGCCCCTTGCCCCGCGAGCCGCTCGCATTCGCCGTCACGCCGAACGCCGCACTATCACCTCATTGCTAACCTCCGTATAAAACCGACCATTACTCGAACAAACTCGATACAGAGGCTGATGCATATGGCCCACGTGGAAACTGTGACCAACGCTGCGTGATTTCTCAATTGCTCTTCCGACGCTGGACGCCAACCCCAATGAATAGATGCCCATGCGATAATTTGGGGAAGATATTTAATCCCGAAATATGATCCAGTGACAACAAGAACCCGCGTTAAAGCGCCCTTCCAGCCGTCTTCTGCAAGAAGTCGATCAATCCTTGAAGTCCTCACTGTAATGCATCCTTGCCTGGGATGAATGACGATGTCCCTGAGCCAACAGATCCTGCCGTTGCTCCGGCAAGGCCCGGCGTTGGGTTGGGAGTGCGCGGCTGCAATAGGGCAGGAACGGACGGGTTGAAGTTCCCGTAGACGTAAGGCCGGAGAACCCGAGCGAGGCCCTTTGTCGTAACCGCTCCAATGCCGTATCCCAAGGATGATGTAAGCGAGCCTAAAGCACCGGAGAATGACAAACTCTTTGATTCCTCGTAATACGTGTTGCTGAATGCAGTGTTTAGCACTCCGTTGGCCCCCCCCAACGCGACGCTGCCCATGAATTTGACATTGGTACCGATCGGCCCAGCTATTGCTCCAGTCGCGGCCGCAAAAATGGATTGGGCTGGACGTATCATCCCTGATTGAGCGTATTGGCCAGCGGCGTCCATACCGCCGTTTACGCCAGCGCCAATCGCCGCATACCCAAGAGTGCCAGCCGCCCCCGCTATGGGAGCGGCCGCAAGCAATACACCACCTGTCGCAGCTGCGATAACGCCACCGCCCATAAGGTTTCGGTTCGCTTCCTCCCCGTTTGCGCTGCTCTGAATTTGTGCTGCGGGCGGCTGATTTGGTCCGACGCCGTTCGCGTAATGTCCCGCGTACATATTCGGATTGACCTTCTGGTCCGGCGTCGCAAAAAACATATAGCCTGGCCCGCTGTTGCCATCAGCCGGAAGCATTCCCCGCTCTTCTCGCAAGAATGCTGCGGCACGCTCATTCCATTGCCCGGGCGAGCCGTTCTGGACCATCAGGTTCGCTTGCATCAGAAGCTCCCTCTCCGCCTGTTCGAGCGTCAGCCCGTTTCGCTTGGCATACGCTTGCTTGCGCCTATCGATCGATGCTCTTTCATCTGGATGCAGTTGCCGATTAAACAACGTCTCCACCCGCGCAGCCGCCCCCGCTTGCGCACTATCCGCCCCCACCGCCTGCGCCACGCCCGCCACGAGCGACGCCACCAGATCGGCACGCGCCTCTTTCTCGCTCGCGCTCAGCCCCTCGGTCCGGCTCAACTGATCCAACGCCGTATTCAGCACCACCCCTGCCGACGCACCCAACGCCCCCGCTCCGCAATCTCCTCCCGACGCCGCCCCGCCCGCGCACCCCAGCACCGCATGCAGCGCCGTATGCGCCGCGCTGCCTTCTCCACCCAGATACGGCGACAGCGCCTTGATCTGCTCCGCACCCAACGTCTGCAAGTACGTCGCCCCAGCCGCCTGTGCGAATTGCCCCATTGCCCCCGTCAGGTTCCCGCCCGCCGCCGCAGTGAGCGCGGTCAACACACGACGCCCCGCCCCACCCGGTGCCCACGTCGCGTTGTCCTCCAACACCTGCGTCAACTGGGCAACCTTCTCGCGGTCCCGTTCACCTATCGGTTTAGCCTGCTCTTGTTCCAACGCTTGCTGTGCTTCGCTCGATGCCTTCGCCCGATTCGCCAGGAACGTTCCCGCCTCCCGTTGCAACGCGCCGACAATCTCGAACCCTGCCCGGATCTCCTGCTCGTTGAAGATCGGCTTGAGCGCGTGGGTCCCGTCATGTTCGCTGGTGATGTCGCGGTTTAAGCCCGCCATCGTCTGGTCCACGCTCTCACCCGTGAGTGCCCGCTGCTTCGCCTCGTCCGTAATCCGAATCGCCCCACCGCTGACGCCACTCACCGTCGTGCGACTACTGCTACCCGATGCCGCCATGACAGCCGGCGGTGTGGCACTCCAATTGCCCGAACTCGCCACGTTGTTCCCCGGCACCTTGTCCCCACCGGAGGCCGCCTGCCCTTGCTGATTCGTTCCGACACCGCCTGCCGTCGTATTCCCCTTGCCGCCAACCGGCGTCATGCCACCGCCACCAAAGCTATAGCCTCCGCCCACGGCAACACTGCTCGCGCTGTACTGCGCGTGGTTCTCGATATCGCTCGTCGTCAGCGTCGCCGTCGTCAAGCTGTTCCGCTTCTCTGCAACGGCGCGCTCCGTACTCGTAATCGCCCCGCCCTTCAGTTCCGTATTTCCCTTCACATCGATCTGGAAACCCCCATCGCCCGCCTTGATCCCCGACTGCTCCATGACGCTGGCAAAGTCACTCTTCATCTTCTGCTGACCGACATTCGCGCTCGCCGAGAAACCCGCACCCGCCGTCACGCTGCCGCCGACCGATTGGTCTTTGCTGGTGTAACGGCTCGAATCCTGCAAGCTCTCGATCTTCAGCTCGCCCCCCACGTTGCCCACCACCTGCTCGCCGCTCGCCACCGCCCCGCGCAGAACCGTATCGCCACCCGACTCCAACACGAGCCGCTTACCCGCCGACACATGCGTGTTCGTCCACGTCACATCGGTCCCCTCACCCTTGCCCCGCGAGCCGCTCGCATTCGCCGTCACGCCGAATGCCGCGCCTTGCGAATTGACGCTCACCGCCACGCCCACACCGCCGCTCGCACTACTGCTCGTGCGGTGCATTTCGTTCGTGTTCTGCGCCGCCAGCAGCGCAATCTCGCCATCGGCCTTCAGCTTCACATCGCCGCCGCCTTGGATCTCGCTGCCCTGCACGGTCAACATCGAGTCCCGGCCCGCACCCGTCGCGCGAATGCGCACATTGCCTCCCGCGGCCACGGTCGAGCCCGCCGCGTGCACCGCGTCTTCCGTCGTCTTGCTCCGGCTCGCCGTCGTTCCCACCGTAATGGCGATATTGATACCGCCTCCGGTTTTTGGATCGGCTCCGATCGCATCGGCCGCATTCTTGGCGGCCAGTGCCGTCGTCGCGCCCGCCAGCACCTGCATGCGCGTATCCGATGTCTGAGCGGCTGCGTGTTTCATCTGCCCCGCGGTTTGCTCCGCCGCAATCACGGGAGCCGTCACCGCCACGGTCAGCCCCGATTGCTTGAACCGCGTTTCCTGCGTGCTATGGCTCGTCTCCTCGGCTGCGAGAATGTCGACCTTCTTGGCCGCGATATCGATCTCGCCCTGCGGCGTCAGTACATGAGAGCCGATCTGCGTATAGCGATTGCCCGCACTGATCGCCACGTTGCCATGGGTCGAGCCAACGGTGGACGCCGACGCCGTGGTCCGGGTTGCGCGATTGTCCTGGCTCTGTTGCTGCGTCCCGATCGTGAAACTCATCCCCCCATTACCGAAGAGCCCCGTCTTCTTCTCTTCCCGGAAATGCCGCTCCGCCGTCGTATCGGTCGCGGCTTCGATGTTCACGTCGCGCGTAGCAACGAGTGTGGTGCCGTCCGTCGACACGACGTTGCTGCCCATCAAATTGATATCGTTGCTCGCCTGCACGTAGGCCGTGTTGCCCGAGAACGTCGTGGCCTGGTTCGTCGTTTCCGACAACGTGTTGCGCGTCGCGATCGTCTTCGAAGAAAACCAGCTGCTCTTGCCCTTGTGTCGATGTGCCTCGTCGACCTCGCGCGTCGTCTCGGACGATGTCAGGTTGACGTCGTTGCCGGCCATCGCGATCAGCGCGCCTTGCTCGCTCGTCACCGATGCCCCGCGCGCATTGAGATCATGTCCCGCCGACAGGTGCAAATCGCCCACCGTCCGGATCGTCGATCCCATCTCTTGTTGCGTACTGTCCTCGCGCCAGTTGTCGTTATCCCATTTCAGAGAGTGGCTGCTCGATGTGTCCACCGTGCTCAGATTGAGGTCGCGCCCTGCGGCGATGACGGTCTGCCCGTCGACGCTATCATTGACGATCTGCGCGCCCGCAAGCGTCACATCGCGCCCCGCCGCGGCGACGAGTGTCGCGCCTGAAGGGTTCGTCACAAAGAGGCCTGCCACGCGGCTGACGTTCGTCAGCGAGCCTTGCGCATTTGCCTGGGCGCTCGTCGAACTGACGCTCGTCAGATCGCGTCCCGCCGTTGCAAAGAGGCTCCTTGCGGCATCGATCGTGCCGCCGAGGTTCATCAAATCCTGATTCGCGCGTATCGAAACGTCCTCTCCCGTCAGGCGCCCGCCGAGGTTCTTTATATTCTCCGCCGTCAGCGCAACGACGCTACGCCCCGCGATCGTGCCTTGATTCACGACGTCGCCGGAGAGATTCAGATCGATCGTCTGCCCCGAAATCAGCGCCCCCGAACCGTCGACGTCGCCTTGCGTCACGCGCGCGTACACCTGAGGTACCAGCGCCCTCGTCGTCTCCCCGCTCGGCAACATCACGTCCCGCTCGACGAGCCACACGATGTCGCTCGTCAGCTGCGCCATCTGCGTATCGGTCAATGCGATGCCCGGCTGCAACCCCCACCTCTTCGCGTAGGTCACGCCGCTATCGATCAGCGCGCGATATTGCGCCTCGTCGTTCCCATAACCTTCGAGGAACCGGCGACCCGTCAATTTCGCCACCTGCTCGCGAACGAGCTTCTGTTCGTAAAATGCGTCGCCAAGACGCTTTTGCGTCAACGCTGGATTCATGCGTAGCTGCTCGAGCATGTAATCGGACGACAACCAGTTCCGGTAGTTGGTAAAACGCGGATCGGTTTCGATCAGATAGCCGACAGCGGGATTGGGATTGACCGAGAAAAGACTCGTGTTCGGCACGGTCGCATTGATGTCGGTACTGCGGATCACCGACGGCTGGCCGGCACCGTCTACGTTGAGCGCGGCCACCTCCGTGATCGGGGTGACCTCACGTCCGTTGCGAATGTACACGTCCGCCGCGCCCGCCCCTTCGGCGCGCCGCGTCACTGCCGCGACGTTCGGCGCGCCAATGCGCGTGCCGGTCGTGCCCGGCGCCGTAAAGTCGGCATAGACGCTTGGCGTCAGCCTGATCTCGGCGATCGCTGCCGGGGGCTCGTATGCAATCGTGTTTCTACCGGTATCGTCACGCCCCTTTTTATGGTTGCGCCAATGCGAGGTGACGGTGCCCGTGTCCCGTACGATCTGTTGACCGATCACCTCCGTGTTGTCCAGCCGCGCGATGTTTCCGGTAAGCGCTGCGCCGGCCACGATCTGGCTCTTGTCGTTGAGCACGTGCTGTGCGTCGATACGCATGGCCCCGCCCGAGGTGATCCTCGCCGGGTCCGACTCGGTGACGACGCTCGCCGAGACGCTACGGTCATATTCGTACTTGCTCCAGCTTTCATAGTTTCGTTCGGGCGTATGCAGTTGATCCGATTCGTCGTTGTAGACGTAGACATCCGGCTCGCCTGGCTTGAATCGATTCGCCGATCCATCGCCCTGGTATTCGATGATGCGTTCAGGCTCACCCTGCGGCTGAACGCCGACCCGAAAATGCTCGTTGGTGTTGTTGACCCCGAGTGCGCCAAGCGTCAAATTGCCGAGCGCTTCGATCGATGCACTGTGGTTGTTGACAGTCTGTGCCGAGCCCGTTGCCAAGCCGCTCTCGTCGAGCGCCCCGCCGATCGCCATATCGCCCGCGCTGAAGATCAATGCATGCTTACGGTTCGTCACGGTCTGGGCGCCGATGTCGAGCCGGCCGCGCGCAGCGATCGTTGCCGCCACGCCGTCTTCCGCATCGTTATCCAGTGCACCTGTCGATATCGCGAGACGGTCGCCGTAGATGCGGCCGCTTCCCTTGTTGCTCAGGACCCCTGACGATACGGTCGTCTCCTGTCCGTCGATCAGCCCTCGGTTCGTGATCGCGCCGGCAGCGTCGATTTGCGTCGTCGCCGCGCCGAGTTCGCCGCTTGCGGCATTGTCGATGTCACGTGCCCGCATGCTCAGGGTACGGCCGGCGCGCATGATGGCCTGATTGGTGATGTGTCCGGCGGTTTCGAACACAACGTCGCCGCTTGCCTCGATGTTGCCTGTATGGACGAAGTCCCCCGCCAGACTGACATTGAGATCGCCTTGCGACAGTACGCTGCCATCGCCTGACAGCCGTGCGCTGTTCACGCCGAGCGTCTTGCCCGCAATCAGCGTGCCGCCCGTGTTCGCCACGTGCTGCTGCTTGTTCGCCAGATCGCGATCCTGTATCTGAACCGATTGACCGGAAGAAATCAGGCCTGCGCTGTTGTCGACCGGACCCGCACCGGTGACCGACAGCGATGTATCGGCGCGCATGGCGCCGGACTGATTGTCGATCGCGTCGGCCGTGACGCTCACGCTGTGGCCTTCAACCCCTTGGTCGTTGCCCTGTGTGCCGCGATTGACCAGATGGCCGGCGCGCACCGTCAATCGTTCGCCCGAGCGAATCAAGCTGCCACTGTTATCCACGGCGCCGCCGCCGACATCGAGCTCGACCTTGCCGAGGGCTTGCACGGTACCGCCGCGGTTATCTATGCCGCTGGCGTCAAGGGCGACCTCCCCTTGCGCTGCGATCTGCCCACCGTGTGCGTTGGTGATTTGCCCCGAATGCGCCGATACATCCCCTTTGGCACCGATAAAGCCACCGGTGTTGTCGAGCCCGCCTGTTTGCAGCTTCACCGTGCTTTGACCGAGAATGCCGCCCGCTGCGCCCGAATGTGTATTCGAAAGCGTGTGCCCATGCGTGTCGACGCTCAGCGCACCCGTGGCCTGCATCGTGCCACCGTCGTTCGCCAGTGCTGCGCTGTCGATGTTCAGCGCGCCCCTGGCCACGATCGCGCCGCGCGAATTGTCGAGCCTCTGGGCACGCGTATCGATGCGCACGTCGCCGCTTGCCACCACACCGTCCGTATTCGTGAGCCCACTGGATGCGAGGGTGACGGACTGTGCGGCCTCGATACGGCCAGCCGCATTGCTGAGATGTCCCGTTGCAGCCAAGACACTCGCGGCACCCAGCACAGAACCGATGCGACCGCCTGTGTTATCGATTGCATCGCCCTCGATCGATACGTTTTGCGTCGCGGCGATCAAGCCGGCTGCATTGTCGACCCTGCCCGGCGCTCGCACATCGAGCGCCCCGCCCGCCGTCAAGCTGCCGCCGGTATTCAGCAAGGTCGCCACCCTTAGCTCGGCGTCGCCGCCCGCCATGACCTGGCCGTGTTCCCTGTTATCGAACGTGCCGGCGCGCATCGTCATGGCGCCGCTCGCCGCGATCGTTCCCGCCGTATTGTCGAGCACGCCTTCGGCCACGATCGACGCGCTGCCCGCACCGGTTTGAACCAGTTGCCCGTTTCGATTCGACACGTCATAAGCACTCAACGATAGCCGGTCAGCCGATATCGTCGCGTCATCGGTACGCAGCGTCGCCGCCGCATGTCCCGTCAGCGTTTGCGCTGCAAAAAGCGTTGCACGGCTCGCATCGAGTTCACCCGTGCCGGCTATCAGCGATATATCCCTAGCCACCGTTTGGCTGCCCGCGAGACTGAGTGCCGGCCCGCTCGCACTGAAATCCGCGCCCGCCAGATTCTGCCCGCGCGCGTCGAGCCGGCCCGACGCGGTAAGCCGGACGCTGCCGCTCCCATCGAGCGTGCCGTCGCTTCGTATCCCCGCGCCCAGCAACGAGCCAGATTGACTATCGATCACGCTCGTCGAGCCGGTCGCGGCAATCGTCGTATCGCCCTGTGCCGCGATCGCACCCGCATTGACGACGTTGCCGCGCGTCGTAAGCTGCGCATCGCCTTGCGCGTAGACGATCCCCGTGTTGGTCACGCTGCCGCTCGTATCGGCGCGTACCGCGCCGCTGGCGTTGATGCGTCCGCTGTTCTCGAGCCGCCCGTCGGCCGTCACGACGACATCGCCCGCCGACGCGCCGATCGCCCCCGCGTTGCGCACGCCCACGCCCGATTCAGTGCCGACCAACGTGATCTTGCCGGCATACATGCCGCCGAGGTTCGCGACATCGAGGCCGTAGGCGGGCGTTACGCCATTCGCCGCGGTTGCCGTCGAATGCACATGATCGGCGCTGATCTCGTTTGCGCCCGTGGTAACTTTCAGCGTATTGGCCCAGATACCTGCGTTCACTTGCACGGAGCGCGCGATGATGTCGGTGAAATCGGCGCGGCTCGCGTCGAAGCCCGCGCCTGAAATATCGATCGCGCCACTCGTTACGCGATAACCATCGAGATTTCCCGCATTCATGAGGGGAATCCCGGTAGTCAGCGTCGCGCGATTGGCGTTGATGAAGCCGCATCCGTCGCAGGAAATGCCGGCGGGGTTCGCGATCACGACCTGCGCGCGGCTGCCGGCAACCTCGATGTAGCCACGCAGAAGACTCGGATGGCTTCCGTTGACCTCGTTCAAAATGACGCGGGCCGATCCCCCCGCAAGCCACGGATTGCCCTGCACCCAGCCGCCCAACTGAGTCTCGGCCGCCTTGCGCGCGTTGTTGAGAATCGCGCCCTGCGAATGGACGTCGAACTGGCTATAGCTGTTGCGAGAAACGCCTGCCGCACTCGGCGTCTGGATATTGACGACCGGCACCCCATTGCCCGCGGTCAAAACAGTGGGTTGTTGCGCGCCGGGTACGCTCCGATCGGCGACGATCTGCGCGTGCGCCGGGAAGCTGACGAGCCCCCATGCCAGCAGCATCGAATACTGCAACGGCCGCACAGTCGCAGCAACGCCGGCCGCAAGGTTCCCCAACTGCGGCGCGCGCGACGTGCCGGTTGCCTTCCCGTCGCTCGCGACATGCTCCGAGACCGCCATCAGCAGTCCACGCGTCCGATTGAAAACGATCCGATAGCAGTGCTTGTTCATCGACGGTTGTCTCCGTTATGCGGCCGCGCGTGCGTGATTGGGTGGCCTAGAAACCAGGCGCGCGCCTCTTCCTTCGAAACGGCGATGCCCCTGAACTCCATCACGCGCAACCCACGTTCGTCGCCCCGGTGATGGAGCGAGCGCAAACAGCGATTTGCGAACAGGCGCGCCGCGATATGACGCAAGGTTCGGGTGTGACCGAATGGCGCCACCCAGTCGAGCAGCCACGCCCGATCGCCGCTTGCCCAATCCGCGTCGGGCATGTGCTCTGGTAGGTTGCTCAGATAGCGCGCCTCCGCCTCTTCGCTGAAGCTCGCCCACGACAGGTAGAACACCGGCTTGCCCGCGTCAGTGGCAAGCACGAACTGTCCGGTTTTGATCGCCGGCAACAGCACTGCCGGCAAAACTTTGAGCGGGGCGTCACGATGTCCGGCCGAATGCATCCAAAGCCACACGGCACTGCCGAGTGCTTCGGCCTCGCGGCAGGAGGTGTGCAAGAGACGCGGCGCAATGACGTCGAGCGATCCATACCTCATGCGTCGTTCCTCAATAGGACCAAAGGAGGTTGAATCCCGCGGTCGTGTTCGCGGTCTGAAATCCGTCGGGCTTGCTGACGGGGCGGCCCGCGAACAGATCCCACATGAAGTGCTTGTAGCCGCCGCGTAACCCGACGACTGCGCCGGCCAGACGCGTGCCGATCAGTTGCGGCGTCGACGGACCGCTGACTTCGCCGTAATCGACGCCGAGATAAAGCTCCTGCCCGGTGCCGCCGATCGTCCAACCCAAATCGTTGCGCAACAGCCATCCGCGCTCCCCGAGCAACGTGCTTTCTCCATCGAAGCCGCGCACGGTGTAGCGGCCGCCGATCTGAAAGCGATCCTGCGGCACAAGCGGCGTGCGATTCCATTGCGCCCGCCACGATGAGGCGTATCGAAAGCGTTGCTTCGAGATCCCGAACGGCACGTTCAGCTGCGCGTCCGCCGTGATCAGCGCCGAGCGCGATGTACCCTCGCCGAATAGTTCTTCGGGTGCGGCAAGCGCCGACAGCATTCCGGTCCCGCGCCGGTAACCGATGCGCGTATCGAATATCGCCGCCGCGATGAACTCGCGATGCGTCACGCCGAGTTCCCAACCCGCCATCCGGCGGCGTTGGACCTCGATTTCGGTATCGTCGATATAGTTGTGCGAATTGCGCAGCCAGCCGGCGACGTAGGCGCTCGTCTTGCGTACGGCATCGCGATATACGAGTCGCGAAAGACGCAGTTCGGCGTTCTCCGCGCTGCCGCGGTAGATGTACGTCTGGTTGGCGCCCGCGACCCGTTGCCGATAGTCGTAGCCGCTCGCGGTGAAGCCGAGCAGCCAGTAGCGGTAGGGCACCTCGTAGTGGGCCGTGTAGCCACGCGTCCCCTTGCCTTGGCCGTAGCTTCGGCCAAGGTCTCGATTGAAACTGACGTAGAAAAGATCGTTGAGTGCCCACCAGTCGTCGTAGGAGACCGTGACGCTGCCTTGGTATTTTCCCGTGTACTCGCTGCCGGCATCGTCCGCCGATAACGTGATGCGAAACGGAAAGGCCTGCTTCCATGTGATGACGAGATCGCTATCGCCGGGCTGGACATCGAGACCCTCGGCGGGAGCAATCTGGATATCGGCCTCGACGCTCGGCACGCGCTTGAAGTTTTCGAGCGCCTGCTCGATATCGCGCACATTGAGGATGTCCCCGGAACGCACGGGCACGGCATTCCATTTCGTCGCACGGTGGCCGCTGTCATCGGAAAAACGCACGGCGCGAACACGGCCGGGAATGACCGTAAGCGTCAGCGTACCTTGCGTCAGATCTTGCGGCGCGGCCAGTACTCGCGTGGTGATATAGCCGCGCGCGACGATGGCGTTTTGCACGCGCTTCATCGTGAGGCCAACGCCTTCGCCGCCGAGGCAGCGGCCCGTGGCGCGATCGTTCGACGGGTCGGCGGCTTTGAGCGCCCACTCGAACTTCGCCGCCGCGTCCCCGGCCAGTACGATGCGATCGATCCGAAAGCACGGCGATTCGCTTTCAGGCAGCCGTTCGATGCCGGCCTTCGCCGGCCGTTCGAGCCGAATGTCGGGCGCTGCTTCCTGTTGCGCTCTGAACGCGCGCTCGCGCTCTTGTTGGCGTAGCGCTTCCTGTGCACTCCCGCCCGGCGCAATCGTCTGCGCGTGCGCACCCGATGTCGATAGCGCCCATACGCAGAAGACGGCGCGTAGCACGCCGCTGCCGCGAATGGACTTCCCGTCGGTCATCTCCAGTCCCCGTTCCATGTCACGACAGTCAGGCGACTGTCCCCGTGACGTATGCGAAAGGCGCTATTTTTCGGACTAACAGGTAATCGGTGAGCGGGGAAATGAAATATCGGACTGTTTCCGTGGGTTCAACCCAGCGGAAACAGTCCGATAATCGGCCGAACGGCCACCATCAGGGAACGATGGAAAGGATTCCAGGGAAGGAGGCAGGCGGCGGGGGGCCGGGCGAACGCCGGCTCCCGCCAAGGTGCTAGCGTTGCTCTTTCACCCGCGAGACCAGCTGCGTCGGGCTCACGAACTGGAGCGCAATCACGACCCACACCAGCGTGATGGCCATATAAATCATCGCCATCGCGTCGATCGATTGCGGCGCGCGCACGCCGGTCGAAAACACCGCGTAGTAAAGCGCCACGACGAGCGTTTGCGTGTTCGGCCCGGCCGTAAAGAACGTCAACTCGAACATCCCGATGGTGCGTACGAGCACGAGCAGACCGGCGGCCAGCATACCGGGCACCAGCAACGGCAGCAGCACATGGCGGAAGTACCGCGCCGTGTTGGCGCCGAAGATGCGCGCGGCGGCTTCGAGGTTCGGATCGAGCTGTTCGATGAACGGCGTCATCACGAGAATGACGAACGGCAACGCGGGTACCAGGTTGGCCAGAATCACCCCGGCCAGCGTGCCGGCGAGGCCGACCTTGTACATCACGGTCGCCATCGGAATGCCGTACGTCACGGGCGGCACCATCAGCGGCAGCAGAAACATCAGCATGACGAGACGCTTACCGGGAAACGTTGCGCGCGCCAGGGCGTACGCGGCCGGCACACCGAGCGCGATCGACAGCAGCACTACGGCGCCGACGACCTCGACCGTCACCCACAGCACGCTCGAGAGCTGGAAGTCGCTCCATGCCTGCGCGTACCAGTGCAGCGTGAAGCCCTGCGGCAGCAGCGTGCCGAACCAGCGCGTCGCCACGGAGTTCACCGCGACGGTGGCGATCAGCAACAGCACGTTGAGCAGGAAAAACACCATCGTCCCGCGCACGATGACCTTCCAGACACGGCCACCGAGGCTCTCGGTATGCTTGCGTTCGGGCTGCGCGTTGGAGTTGGAGCCGGCGCCGCGCGAGCCGGTTGTCTCCGGCATCGATATCGCGCGCGCAGTTTGATTGTCGGTCGCCATCATCCTTTTCCTCCCGTCACCGGCCCGGTGTAGAAGAAGCGCCGCGCACCCAGCATGCCTCCCACCACCAGCAATTGCACGAAGCCCATCAAGATCGCAATGGTCGAGGCGAGCGAGTAGTCATAGCTTTCGAAGGCCGCCTCGGCGGCAGCGATCGAAATCACACGCGTAGGCCCAGCCGGCGCGCCGAGCAGCACGGCCGACGGAAAGACCGAGAACGCCTGCACGAACGAGAGGCATGCGGCCATCGTGAGACCGGGCACGAGCAGCGGCAGATAGATCTGCCGGAACTGCTGCCACGGATTCGCGCCGAGCGTCGCCGCGGCACGGGCCAGCGTCGGATCGATGCCGCTCACGTACGACAGCGTGAGCAGGAACGCGAACGGAAAGCCCGAGACGATCAGCGAAATGAGCACGCCCCAGTAGTTATGCGTGAGCCGCACTTCGTCGCCATACATATGCAGCGCCTGCACGCCCTGCGTGAACCAGCCATTCGGCGAAAAGTAGGTGAGCATGCCGTCGGCGATCAGCACGGTGCCAAGCGTGACCGGAATCACGAGCAGCGTGGTCACGAACTTCTGGTACCGCGATTTGCGCCGCAACGAGAACGCGACCGGCACCGACAAGCCCACGTTGACGAGCGTCGCCGGCACGGCAAGCTTCAGCGTGACGAAGATCGTCGGCCACATCGCGCTGTCGGTGAAGAACGTAACGTAGTTCGCCAGCACGCCGCCGCCGTTCATCGGCTGAAACGACAGCACGAGCCCGTACGCGAACGGATAGATGAACAACGCCAGAATGAACCCGAGTGCCGGCGTGACGAGCCATCCTTTCGCGTCACGCGGCCCCGAAAGCGAAAGCACACTCATGATGCGCGCTCCTCGCGATAGACGAGCGCGCGCTCGCTGGCAATGGCAAGCGTGACACGCTCGCCTTCCGCGAATTCGCCTTCCACACGTGCCCAAAGCTTGCCGAACGGCGCTTTGACGAAGAGCAGCGAATCGCGGCCGCCGTATTCGACCACTTCGACGTCGACGTCGAAAGCGTTCGTCGAGCCAGGCTGCGCACGAACGAGGTCTTCGGGGCGAATGGCGAGCATCGCGGATTTCGCGTCGAACTCTTCCATCGGCGTGGCCACGAATTTCACGCCGCCCGCGGCGACAGCCACGCCCTCGCCCACCGCGCCTTCGAGCGTACAGGCGACGACATTGCGATAGCCCATGAATCGCGCCACATGCAGGTTCTTCGGCCGGCCGTACACTTCCTTCGGCGATGCCACCTGCTGTACGAGACCCTCTTTCATCACGACGATGCGATCGGCCATCGAAAGCGCTTCGTCCTGATCGTGCGTGACATAGATCGTCGCGCGCTCGAGCTCGCCGTGAATGCGGCGGATTTCGGCGCGCATCTCGATGCGCAGCTTCGTATCGAGGTTCGACAGCGGCTCGTCCATCAGCACGACGGGCGGCTCGATGACGATCGCGCGGGCAATCGCGACACGCTGCTGCTGACCGCCCGAGAGCTGTCCCGGCAGCTTGTGCTCGTGGCCGACGAGCTGCACGAGCTGCAAAGCCGCACGCGCACGGCGCTCGATTTCCGCTTTGGGCGCGCCGCGCATGCGCAGACCGAACCCGACGTTCTCGAGCACGCTCATATGCGGAAAGAGCGCGTAGTTCTGAAAGACCATGCCGAAGCCGCGCCTCTCGGGCGGCAGCACGTCGATCCGCTTGTCGTCCAGCCAGATCTCGCCGCCGGTCAACGGCTGCAGGCCGGCGATGCAGTTGAGTGCCGTCGATTTACCGCAGCCCGACGGTCCGAGCAGTGCGATGAACTCGCCGCGCTCGATCGCGAGATCGAGCCCTTGAAGCGCCGCGACGTGAGCGCCTTCGGCATTAGCGAAGCTGCGGCACACCGAGTTGAGACGCAACCGATCGAAAGTATGCTTCATGATGATTTCCTGACTGACATCTGGCCGGCGGGGCGGCTCGCGCTACCCCGCCGCGTTCACTTCAAATTACTTCTTCTGCGCACCGATCTCGGCGTCCCACTTCTTGAACGCCTCGACCATCTTCTCGGCCGGCAGCGGCTGGACGTTCGGATACTTCTTGAGCCAGCCGCCATATTCGGGCCGGCCGAACTTCTGCAACACGACCCGGCTCTTTTCGGGAGCGTCCGAAGGCGTCAAGCCGTCGATCGCGGGGCCCGGATAGAAGTAGCCGTCGTCGTAGGTCATTGCCTGCTGCGGCTTCTCGAGCATGAAGTTCATCATCTTCTCGAGCACTTCCACCTTGGCCTTGTCCACGCCCTTCGGAATGACCATGTAGTGCGCATCGTTGACCCACTTCATGTTGTCGAACGGCTGCACCTTGAAGGCGGCCGGCACGACGCCGAGCGCGCGCGGGTTGATGTCCCAGCCCGTTACCGTAACGGTCATGTCACGCGTGCCTTCGCCGAGTTCCTTCATGACGGCCGACGTGCCGCCCGGGTAGTACGGCACGCACTCGTTCAGCTGCTTGAGGAACGCCCAGGTCTTGTCCCAGCCTTTGATCGGATCCTGCGGATCCTTGTCGCCGAGAATGTAGGGCAGCCCCATCAGGAACGTACGGCCCGGGCCCGAGTTGGCCGGGCGCGCATAGATCAGCTTGTTCGGATGCGCCTTGCACCAGGAGAGCAGTTGCTCGGGCGTCTTCGGGACTTCGTTCGGCGGCACCTTGTCGGGGTTGTATTCCACGAGCGGTCCAGCCGGCATGAACGTCACTTCGAGACCCTCGCCTTGCGCGAGTTTTTGCATCTCTTTCGGACCCGGCGCGTACTTGGCATTCGCGTCGTCGATCATCTTCGACGGCAGCGTCATCCACAGCTTCTGCTCGATACCGGCCGCGAGTGCGTCAGTCCCGGTCAACACGAGGTCGATATCCGAGCGGCCCGCGCCTTGCATCGCCTTGATCTTGCCCGGCAATTGCGGCGCCGGCGCGTTCGTGTAGGTGATGTTGCTGACGAGGTTCGGGTTCGCTTGCTTGAACGCTTCGAAGCCCGGCTTGGTCAGCGCGAGATTGCCGGCCACATCGACGATGTTGAGCGTGACCGGTTCGGCCGACGCGGCCGCGGCCGCGAGCGAAAAACAAACTGCGGCCGCCAGATGGCCTGCGCGTCGCGCGAAATGCGTACGTTTCATGTCTCCTCCGTTTTTGAACATGGTCTCGGTTGCCTCTTTGCGGTTATCGGTTATGGAGTGCCGCTCGTTGCTCTTTCAACTTCGCGGCGTGGTTGAAGACGCGCTAGCGGTTCGCGCAGTCCCGTGACCCCGGGGTCCAACGCGAACACAGCGCCCGAAAGCGGATCGCCAGCCTGCACGATCGATGTGACGAAGAGCGTATCGAGATGCGCGCCGCCGAATGCGCACATGGCCGGCTTCGCAACGGGCACTTCGATGCTGCGATCGAGCTTGCCGGCGGGCGTGAAACGGTGCACGACGCCCGCATCGTTGCCGCAGATCCAGTAGCAGCCGTCAGCGTCCACCGCCGCGCCGTCGGGCCGGCCCGCGTGCACGATCATGTCGACGAACACGCGCCGACGGTGCGGCTCGCCTGTGTCGATGTCGTAATCGAAGGCCCATACGATCTGCCGGCTCGCATGCGAGTCCGACAAGTACATCGTACGTCCGTCCGGGCTGAACGCAAGGCCGTTCGAGACGATGAGTCCGTCGACGAGCGCGGTGAACCCCGCGCCCGCATCGAGCCGCATCAGCGTGCCAACCGGCATCGCGAGCGTCGTATCGAGGACCATGGTACCGGCAATGAAGCGGCCGCACGGGTCGCATCGTCCGTCATTGAAGCGCATATCGCCACGCGGATGGTAGACGCGCGCGAGCAGCGTGCATTCGCCGAGCGGCCCACCCGCATCGGGACGCGGCACACGGTAAATTCCCGATTCCATCGCCAACAGAATGCCGTCGTCGTCCGTGATGGCGATCGAGCCCGCCATTTCCGGCAGCGCCCACTGCTCGATGGCGCCCGCATCGGCGCGCCAGCGCCACAGCATGCGGCGCGGAATGTCGGTCCAGTAAAGCGCGCCCTCGCCAGCATGCCAGACCGGGCTTTCGCCGACCTCGCACCGCATGGCGCCGATACGCTCGATCGATACCGTTTGCCGCATCGCCCTAGTCTCCGAACGGGCCGACGATCACGAACCCGCCGCCCTGATAGCGGCGCACCGGGTCGGTTTCGGGCAGCGGCGGCTGCTCGTTTTCGATACGCGCGCGCCACGGTTCGCTCGTTTGTGCCGGCACATAGCCGATACGCGCGGCGGCCGCGTCGTTGTCCCACCACCAGTCGCGATTGGCCGACACGCCGTACACGATCAGGCAGCCCACCTCCGGCACGAACATCGCGCGGCGCACGAGCTGCTCGAGGTCGTCGTAACCGAGCCAGGTCGTCAGCATGCGGCGATCCTTCGGCTCCGGAAACGACGAGCCGATACGCACGCAGACCGATTCGATGCCGTAGCGATCGAAGTAAAAACGCGCGAGTTGCTCGCCGAACGCCTTGGAAACCCCGTAGTAGCCGTCGGGACGCGGCGGGTCTTCGGGGCTCACGACTTCGTCCTGGCGGTAAAAGCCGGTGACGTGGTTCGAGCTCGCGAAGACGATGCGCCGCACGCCATGTCGGCGCGCCGCTTCGTAGAGGTTGTAGGTGCCTTGGATGTTCGCCGGGAGAATCTCTTCGAACGGACGCTCGACCGATACGCCACCGAAGTGAACGATCGCATCGCAGCCGCGCACGAGCGCGTCGACCGCCGCGGCATCGCCCAGATCGCAAGGCATCGATTCTTCGCCTTCGTGCAGATCGGCGATCGGACCCAAGTCCGACGAGCGCAGCACGTCGCAATACCGGGTGAGGCGCTCGCGCAGCACGCGCCCGAGGTTGCCCGCCGCGCCCGTGAGCAGGATGCGGCCGCAGCGTGTGCCGACACCCGAGAGCGGGTCCGCGGTCGTGAGAGTTTCAGTCGTCATGTCGAGTCAGCTCTGAGCAGCTCTGGATCAGGTTACCGGGGCCGGGTTGAAAAGCACGAGGTCGTTGCGCAAGCCGAGCTTGTCGGCGCACACCTCGCGCTTGCCGCTCGCCACGTCGAGGATCATGCGGAACAGCTCCCAGCCGATGTCGGCGATGCTGGCCTCGCCCGTCGCGATGCGGCCCGCGTCGAGGTCGATCAGATCGTGCCAGCGCTCGGACAACGCCTTGCGTGTGGAGACCTTGATGACGGGCGCCATCGCCAGGCCGTAAGGCGTGCCGCGGCCCGTCGTGAAGACCTGCAGGTTGATGCCGGAGGCGAGCTGCAAAGTGCCGCAGACGAAATCGCTCGCCGGCGTGGCAGCAAAGATGAGACCCTTGCGCCGCATTTTCTCGCCCGGGCCGAGGACGTCGACGATCGGGCTCGTGCCCGACTTGACGATCGAACCCAGCGCCTTTTCGACGACGTTCGATAAGCCGCCGCGTTTGTTGCCGGGCGACGGATTCGCGCTGCGGTCGGCGCGCCCGCCGCTCAGGTAGTCGTCGTACCAGGCCATCTCGCGCAAGAGCGCGCGACCGACGTCTTCGTCGATGGCGCGCGGCGTCAGCAGATGGATCGCATCGCGCACTTCGGTCACTTCGGAAAACATCACCGTGCCGCCCGCGCGCACGATCAGATCGGCCGCAAAGCCGACCGCCGGATTGGCCGTGACGCCCGAGAACGCGTCGCTGCCGCCGCACTGCACGCCGATCACGAGATCGGAGGCGGGGCAGGTCTCGCGCCGGCGCTCGTTCAGGCGCGCAAGGCGCTTGTCGGCCATCTCGAGGATCGCATCGACCATCTCGCCGAAACCGTGATACGCCTCGTCTTGCAGCGACAGCACGGGCGATTCGGGCTTGCCGGCCACTTCGATGGGGATGCGGCCGCCCGGTGCGAGCTCGGACGGAACGAGCCGCTCGGGTACGAGCTTTTCGCAGCCGAGTCCGATCACCATCACTTCGCCGCCGAAGTTCGGATTCACGGCGAGGTTCTGCAACGTGCGGATCGGCACGATCGCGGCCGGCGCGTTGATCGCGACGCCGCAGCCATACGTGTGCGTGAGCGCGACGACGTCGTCCACGTTCGGATAGCGCGGCATCAGCTCGCGCTTGATGCGCTCGACGACGTAATCGGTGACGCCGGCCACGCACTGCACGCTCGTCATGATCCCGAGGACGTTCTTCGTGCCGACGGTCCCGTCGGCATTGCGATAACCCTCGAACGTGTAGCCTTCGAGCGGCGACAGATCGGGCGCGGGCCGCGTGGCGAGCGGCAGTGCATCGAGCGCCGGCGGCTGCGGCAACTGCACGGCGTGCTCGTCGACCCAGCTACCGCGCGGCAGCGCCTTCGCGGCATAGCCGATGATCTCGCCGTAGCGGACGACGGCGTCGCCCTCGGCCAGATCGGAGAGGGCGACCTTGTGTCCTTGCGGTACGCCCTGCGCGAGGACGGTGCCGTCGGGGAGCGTCGTGCCGGCGGGCAGCCCGCGGGCATTGACGACGATCGCAACGTTGTCGCGCTCGTCGACGCGGATCGTGAGCGCGCCCTCGGCGGTCTGCGCGGGCGCAGTGGTGGAAGCGGACATTGCTTGAGACTCCATCGTGACTGCTTCAGTGCCTGTCTGTCGGCCGAATGGCTATCGCGAGGGCGACAGACAGGCGGGTATTCATGCGCTCAGCGTACGAGACACGGGCGCTTGTTGTCGAACTTCCAGTCCGGGATCAGGTACTGCATCGCGACGGCGTCGTCGCGGCTGCCGAGCCCATGCTCGAGATAAAGTGCGTGCGCCTCGGCCAGCGCCTCTTCATCCAGTTCGATACCGAGGCCGCCGCGCTCGGGCACGGCCACCTGACCTTCGACGATCTCGAACGGCGCCCGCGTCAACCGCTGACCGTCCTGCCAGATCCAGTGCGTGTCGATCGCGGTAATGTTGCCGGGCGCGGCCGCCGCGACATGCGTGAACATCGCAAGCGAAATATCGAAATGGTTGTTCGAATGCGAGCCCCAGGTGAGCCCCCATTCGGCGCACAGTTGCGCGACGCGCACCGAGCCGCGCATCGTCCAGAAATGCGGATCGGCCAGCGGAATATCGACCGATTGCAGCGATACGGCATGGCCGAGCTGGCGCCAGTCGGTCGCGATCATGTTGGTAGCGGTGGGCAGCCCCGTCGCGCGACGGAACTCGGCCATGACCTCGCGGCCCGAGTAGCCGCCTTCGGCGCCGCAGGGGTCTTCCGCGTAGGCGAGCACATCGTGCTTGTCACGGCACAGACGAATGGCTTCGGCCAACGGCCACGCGCCGTTCGGATCGAGCGTGATGCGCGCATCCGGAAAACGCTTGGCCAGCGCCGTAACCGCCTCGATTTCCTCGTCGCCGGGCAGCACGCCGCCCTTGAGCTTGAAATCGCGGAAACCATAGCGTTCGCGCGCGGCCACCGCGAGGTTCACGACTGCCTGGGGCGTCAGCGCAACTTCGTTGCGCAGCCGGAACCAGTCGTTATCGGCTTCGGGCTCGCTACGATAGTCGAGCTTCGTGCGCCCGCGATCGCCGATATAAAAGAGGTAGCCGAGCATCGGCACGTGGCTGCGCTGCTGCCCCTCGCCGAGAAGCGCGGCTACCGGCACGTCGAGATACTGGCCGAGCAAGTCGAGTAGCGCGGCTTCGATCGCCGTCACGGCGTGCACGGTCACCCGCAAATCGAACGTCTGGTTGCCGCGTCCGCCCGAGTCGCGATCGGCGAAGCGGCGGCGCACGGCATTGAGCGCGTCCTGCCAGCGGCCGATCGGCGTCCCGACGAGCAGCGCGCCGGCCTCTTCGAGCGTCGTGCGAATGGCTTCGCCGCCCGGCACTTCGCCAAGCCCCGTACGGCCGTCGCTATCCTCGACGATGACGATGTTGCGGGTGAAAAACGGTCCGTGCGCGCCGCTCAGGTTGAGCAGCATGCTGTCCCGGCCCGCGACGGGAACCACGCGCATGCGCGCGATCAGCGGAGTTTTACTTGAAGCGTTCGGCATCATGGATCGGTGTATCGGTTGCAGTTGCTGTTGCTGGTGCTATTGCATGTTCGACGTCGACTATGCGCGGCTCGCGCCGCGCATCGCGCGCCCGAAGCTCGGCCGCTTCGGATCGTAGGTCCAGCCCGGCACGAGATAGCGCATGGCCATCGCGTCGTCACGCGCACCGCTGCCGAGCGACTTGTAGAGTTCGTGAGCCCGCATGACGCGGTCCATGTCGATCTCGATGCCGAGGCCCGGCCGCTCGGGCACCCCCACCGTGCCGCCGACGATTCGAAGCGGCTCGCGCGTGAGCCGCTCTTCGCTCTCCTGCCAGATCCAGTGCGTATCGATCGCCGTAATCGGCCCCGGGGCCGCCGCGGCGACATGCGTGAACATCGCGAGCGAAACATCGAAGTGGTTGTTCGAATGCGAGCCCCAGGTGAGGCCCCACTCGCTCGTCAACTGGGCAACGCGTGCGGAACCCTGCATCGTCCAGAAATGCGGGTCGGCCAACGGGATATCGACCGCTTGCAGCGAAACGGCATGGCCGAGCTGCCGCCAGTCGGTCGCGATCATGTTCGTGGCCGTGGGAATACCCGTGGCGCGCTTGAACTCCGCCATCGTCTCGCGCCCCGAATAACCGTTCTCGGGGCCGCACGGATCTTCGGCATAGGCAAGCAGATGCGATTGCCCGCGGCACAGCCGAATGGCTTCGTCGAGCGACCACGCGCCGTTCGGATCGAGCGTCGCGCGCGCGTTCGGAAAACGGGCCTTGATGGCGGCGATGGCCTGCATTTCCTCGTCGCCGTCCATTACACCGCCCTTCAGCTTGAAGTCGGCAAACCCGTAGCGGTCGGTCGCCGCTTCTGCAAGACGCGCGATGTCCTGCGGCGTCAGTGCCGCCTCGTGACGCAAGCGCAACCAGCCGTCGCGCGCGCCGGCGCCGTCGAGATACGGCAGGTCGGTTTTGCGGCGCTCGCCGATATAAAACAGGTAGGCGAGCATCGGCACCCGGTCGCGCTGCTGGCCGTTCGCGAGCAGCTCGGCCACCGGCACGCCCAGATGCTGGCCCAGCAGATCGAGCAGCGCCGCCTCGACGGCCGTCAGGACGTTATCCATCCGCAGATTGATTTCGTGCGGCTGGCGCAGCACGGCGGATTCGGCTTGCGAGCCGACTTCGTAGACCGTGCCGCGATGCGCCGCATCGGCGCCGCCGCCCAGCGCACGCCGGATCGCGTTCAGCGTGCCGTTCATGCGGCCGATTTCGGTCTCGATGACGAGCGGCATCACGCGTTCCAGGGCCGCGCGAATCCCCTCGCCGCCCGGCACTTCCCCGACACCGGTGCGACCGGCCGAATCGCTCAGCACCACGAGATTGCGCGTGAAGAACGGGCCATGCGCGCCGCACAGGTTCAGCAGCATGCTGTCGCGTCCCGCAACCGGAATCACCTGCATGCCGGTCACGCGCGGTGTGTTGCCTTGCTTGCCGTCGTCCGTCGTTTGCTGCTCCACCTTGATTCGCTCCTATCGTGTTCGTTGTCTGCTCATCGCTTCGCGATCATCGTACCGGCGCGAGTTCCACGCGCTGGATCTTGCCGACGACGAAGATGTAGCAAATGCATGCCACGAGCCCGTGCAAGCCGACGAAGACGAGCGCGCCGTTGAACGAACCCGTATGACCGACGATATAGCCTACGGCGATCGGCGTCGTGATGCTCGACAGATTGCCGAACGTATTCATGAGCGCGCCCGAAAGGCCGGCGATCTGCTTCGGTGCGGTATCGGAGTTGACCGCCCAGCCGAGCGCGCCCAGTCCCTTGCCGAAGAATGCGAGCGCCATGAACGCGACCACGACCACCTGCGCATCCACATAATTGCAGATGACCATGCTCATCGACAGCAGCATCCCGAGCACGATCGGCACCTTGCGGGCGATCGAGAGCGAGGCGCCGCGCCGCAGCAGCGCATCGGAGATGATGCCGCCGAGGATGCCGCCGAGAAAGCCGCACACTGCGGGCACCGAAGCGACGAAGCCCGCCTTCAGGATCGACATGCCGCGCGCCTGGACGAGATAGATCGGAAACCAGGTGATGAAAAAGTAGGTCAGCGCGTTGATGCAGTACTGGGCGATATAGATACCCATCAGCATGCGGTTGCGCAACAACTGCTTGATGTAGGCGACGTTCGGGCCGCTGCGGCGTTCGGCGGTCACGGCACGGTCGATATCGACGAGCCCCCCGCCGTTCTCGATGTACTCGATCTCGGCACGGTTCACGCGCGGGTGCTCTTTCGGATCGCGCACGAACACCTGCCAGGCGACGGCGGCGATCGCGCCAAGCACGCCCATGACGATGAATACATGATGCCAGCCGAAGCTATGCACGAGCCACGCCATGATGGGCGCGAAAATGACCGTGGCGGCGTATTGCGCCGAATTGAAAATGGCCGATGCGGTGCCGCGCTCGTTCGCGGGGAACCAGGCTGCGACGATGCGGCTGTTGGCCGGGAAAGCCGGTGCTTCGGCAACGCCGACGAGAAAGCGCAGTGCGAACACGGCGCCCACGGCGGCCGCGCCGGTCAGAAAACCGATCGTGCCTTGCGTGAACGTGAAGATCGACCAGATCAGAATGCTCGCACCATAGACGCGCCGCGAACCGAACTTGTCGAGCAGCCAGCCGCCCGGCAACTGCGCGATCACATAGGACCAGCCGAAAGCAGAGAAGATGTAGCCGAGCTGCACGGCGCTCATGCCAAGGTCCTTTTGCATCGCGGAGCCGGCAATCGAGACCGTGGCACGGTCGGCATAGTTGATCGTCGTCACGATGAACAACATCGTGAGGATCAAAAAGCGCACGCGCGTCGCGCGCAATGCGGTCGGGGTACTCTGGGCTCCGACAGCGGGGGCCTTGATTTCCATATTGTCTCCTCCGTTTATTGGCGCCGCTTCGCTTGTTGCTCGCGCACGCCTTGCGTTGACCGGACCTGGGCCCGGCCGGTTTGCCGACCGCTCTCAGGCGCCCCCGGGCGCCGGTTGTCCGTCGACGAGGCGTCGCACGCCCCACGGGTTGGCTTCGCGCAATGCCTGCGGCAACAGCGCGTCCGGCAAGTCCTGGTAGCAAACGGGCCGCAAGAAGCGCTCGATCGCCGCCGTACCGACCGAAGTCGAACGCCCGTCGGTGGTTGCCGGCCACGGGCCGCCATGCACCATCGCGTGCGTGACTTCGACGCCCGTCGGCCAACCGTTCGCGAGAATGCGTCCAGCCTTGCGCTCGAGCGTCGGCAACAACGTGCGCGCAAGTACGGCATCGCGCGCGTCGTCCGGGTTCAGGTGGAGCGTCGCCGTCAGTTGCCCCTCGAGCGAGCGCGACACAGCGGCGAGCTGCGCCGCGTCGCGGCAGCGCACCACGAGCGCGGCCGCCCCGAAAATCTCCTCGTGCAGCGCGGGCTGAGCCAGAAAGCTGTCGGCATCGGTCGTGTAAAGTCCCGCCCGGCCGCGGTTCGGCTCCTCGCTGTCAAGGCCGCGCGCGACACAGCGCACGTTCGGCTCGTACTCCAGACGGTCGACGCCGCGGCGATAAGCCTCGCTGATGCCAGGCGTCAGCATCGGCTGAGCTGCGCGCTGCGCAAGCGCCGCTTTGGCCGCGCTCAGGAATCGGTCCAGGCCGGCACCGTCGATCGCGAGCACGAGCCCCGGGTTCGTGCAGAATTGGCCGGCGCCGAGCGTCAACGAATCGACGAACTGCGCGCCCAGCGCGTCGGCACGTGCATCGAGCGCGGCCGGCAGCAGAAACACCGGATTGACCGCGCTCAGCTCGCCGTAAACGGGAATCGGCTGGGGGCGCGACTGTGCGATGCGCATCAACGCGATACCGCCCGCGCGCGAGCCGGTGAAGCCGACGGCCTGAATACGCGGATCGGCAACGAGCGCGCCCGATTTTTCCTTTTCGGCGAAGAGCAGCGAGAACACGCCTTCGGGCAGTTCGCAGCGTGCAACGGCGCGCTGCACCGCGCTGCCGACGAGCGCGGAAGTACCCGGATGAGCCGAGTGCGCCTTCACGATCACGGGACATCCCGCAGCGAGCGCAGCGGCCGTGTCGCCACCGGCTACCGAGAACGCGAGCGGGAAATTGCTCGCGCCGAACACGGTGACCGGGCCGAGCGGAATCCGGCGCATGCGCAGATCGGCACGCGGCAGGGGCTTGCGCTCGGGCAGCGCCGGATCGACGCGCACATCGAGCGCATCGCCGCTTTTCGCAAGCCGCGCGAACAGCCGCAGTTGATTACAGGTACGCGCACGCTCGCCTTCGAGGCGGGCGCGCGGCAATGCCGTTTCAGCCATCGCCCGCTCGATCAGTTCATCGCCGAGCGCTTCGATTTCGGTTGCAATCGTTTCGAGAAACGCGGCACGCGCCGTGGGCGTCGTCTCGCGGTAGATATCGAAGGCGGCCTCGGCGAGCGCGCAGGCACGCAGCACCTCGTCGAGACTCGCGAGCGTAAAGGCCGGCTCGAGTGCCTCACCGGTCGCGGCTTCGATCGCGCGAAACGAGCCAGCCGTGCCGGCGACGCGCGCCGCTCCGATCAGGAGCTCGCCCGATACCGTCATGCTTGCACCTCATGCACGCGGCTCACGAGCTGCGACAGTTCGGCGAACTCTGCCTCGGTCAAATCCGTGAGCGGCGCCCGTACGGGTCCGGCCGGACGGCCGATCGCACGCATGCCCGCTTTGACGATCGACACCGCGTAGCCCCGCTTGCGGTTGCGCAGCGCAATGTAAGGCAGCACGAACTTGTTCAGTTCGGCATAGACCTTCGCATGATCGTTCGCGCGCACCGCCGCATAAAAATCGAGCGCGAACTTCGGCAGGAAGTTGAAGATCGCCGACGAGTACGTCGTCACGCCGAGGGTCAGGTACGGCAACGCGAACGTTTCGGCCGTCGGCAGTCCGCCGACGTAAGTGAAGCGGTCGCCGAGGCGCGCGTGGATGCGCGTCATCAGTTCGAGATCGCCCACGCCATCCTTGAAGCCGACCAGGTTCGGGCACCGTTCGGCGAGCCGCTCGAGCGCGACTTCATCGAGAATCTGATTCGCGCGGTTATAGACGATGACGCCGAGCTTGGTCGAATTGCAGACCTGCTCGACGTGCGCGGCCACGCCATCGGTCGCCGCTTCCGTCAGATAGGGCGGCAACAACAGAATGCCGTCCGCGCCCGCAGCCTCGGCCGATTGGCAGAACTCCTTGGCCATTGCCGTGCCGTAGCCGGCCGGTGCGATGACGGGCACACGGCCGCCCGTTTCCTCGACGGCGGCGCGCACGACGCGGCTGACCTCAGCCGGCGTCAGCGAAAAGAACTCGCCGGTACCGCCCGCGGCGAACAGGCCCGAGGCGGGATGGCTGAACAGCCAATCGAGGTTGGCACGGTACGCACTTTCGTCGAACGAGAAATCGTCCTTGAAATGCGTAACCGGGAACGACAACAAGCCAGTGCCAATCTGGCGGGCGAATTCGGTGGGCGTATAGCGGGTCATGTTGATAGCGCGTGGAAAGCGTTCCTGACGAAGAATGAGGCGATTCTTGCACCGCGAACGATTCACGTCCAAGATAACGACTGACTCGATTAATACCTCTTTTGAATCAATGTTTGAACTGAGCCAGCTTCGCTGTTTCGTGGCCGTCGCCGAGGAACTCCATTTCGGACGGGCCGCGGAACGACTTCACATGACCCAGCCGCCGCTGAGCAGACAAATCCGTCTACTCGAACATCAGGTGGGCACCGAACTGTTCGAGCGCAGCAGCCGATCGGTGCGGCTCACCGCTGCGGGCCGCAGTTTTCTGCCCGATGCGGCCCGCATCCTGCGTCTGGCCGACGAGGCTGCCGCGACGGCTCGTCGGGTGGCGGCCGGCGCCGCGGGATCGCTCGCGATCGGCTTTACGGCGTCCGTGGGCTACGGGGTGCTGCCTTCGCTCGTCAGCGCGGTACGAGCGGCCTCCTCGGGCGTGAGGCTCACGTTGAAGGAGATGGTGAGCGGCGCGCAACTCGAGGCGCTCGATGCCCGGCAAATCGATGTCGGTTTCTTGCGCCCGCCGGTCGAGCATGGCGAACTCGTCGCTCAGCCGTGCACGCGCGAAGCGCTCGTACTTGCGTTGCCCGTCGCGGCCGCCCAGCAGTGGCCCGCGCGGCCAGCACTCGCCGATTGCGCTGGCAAGCCGCTGCTCATGTATTCGCCATACGAGGCCCGCTACTTTCACCAGCTCGTCAGCGGCCTGCTGGAGCGCGCCGGCGTATTGCCCGATATCGTGGAGTACGTGAGTCAGATCCATTCGATGCTGGCGCTCGTGCGCGCGGGCATCGGCGTCGCGCTGATTCCCGCAGCCGCGGCCATGCTGCGGTTCGAAGGCGTGGTCTACCGGCCCGTGCGCACGACGCCCGCGAGCCCCGTCGAGCTGCTGTTCGTACATCGCAACGATAACGACAACCCCGTATTCGCGATGCTCAAGGACGTGCTCTACAAGACGATCGCGGGTTGAGACGGCGCGCCGCGTGGCGATCGATGCGTTCGGCCGCTTGGTAGAATGCGCTCGATTTATTTGCGCGCTGCCCTATGGACCTCGAAAGCATTCTCTTCACGCAGGGCTTCGGCTCGCGACGGCAGTGCCGCGCGTTGATTGCCGAAGGCCGCGTGTGTATCGGCGGCGCCGTTTGCCAGAATCCCACCGTGGAGTTCGCAACGGCTGCGCTCGAATTCGAGGTGGACGCCCGCCGCTGGCAGTACCGGGAACGCGCCTATCTAATGCTGAACAAGCCGGCCGGCTACGAATGCTCGCGCGAACCGCAGCACCACCTGAGCGTTTTTGCGCTCTTGCCCGCGCCGCTGGTGGCGCGAGGCGTGCAGTGCGTCGGGCGGCTCGACGAAGACACCACGGGCTTGCTGCTACTGTCGGACGACGGTCAATTCGTGCATACCTATACGTCGCCGAAGCGCAAGGTTCCGAAAACTTATCTGGCAACGACACGCCACGCGCTCGACGAGGCGCAACTCGCCGCGCTGCGCGCGGGGGTCCTGTTGCACGGCGAGCGTCAGCCGCTCGCCGCCGCGGCCGTCCACGCGCGCGGCGAGCGATGCCTGGAGCTGACGATCAACGAAGGCAAGTATCACCAGGTGAAGCGCATGATCGCCGCGGCGGGCAACCGCTGCGAAGGGCTGCACCGCCAGCGCATCGGTGGGCTCGCGCTGCCCGATGCCCTCGAGCCGGGTGCCTGGCAGTGGCTCGGCGAGCACGAGCTCGGCGCGCTAGCCGGTCATTGACCGGGGCCGGTACGCACCGTCGCAAGAAAATCGTCGACGCTCGGATAACGCAGCTTGACGCGCAACTCCTGGACGAGGCGCCCGTTGGCGAGGCGCCGTGACTCGCTCATGAACGAGAGCGTCACGGGTTCGAGTTGCTGCTCGGCCTGCTGGCGCGAAATGCGTGGGACATGGGCGAGCCCGTACGCATCGGCGACGCGGTCGAAGTACTCCCCCATCTTCAATACGCTGTCGTCGCTGGCATGGAAGACCCGCGAAACCGCGCCGCGAGCGAGCGTGCGCAGCAGGATCGCCGCCAGATCGTCGGCATGGATATGGTTCGTGTAGACGTCGTCGGCATCGACGAGCGCCGGCATGCGGCGCTCGATGCGCGCCAGCGGCAGCCGATCAGCCGCATAAATGCCGGGAATCCGCACGATGCTGGCGGCGAGCGCGCCGCGCGCCGTCGCGCGCCGCAGCGTCCGCTCGGCGCATACACGGCGCTTCGCGCGTGCGTTCACAGGCTTGACGGGCCGCGTTTCGTCGATCAGGGCGCCGCCGCAATCCCCATAGACTCCCGTCGTGCTCGCATAGACGAGACGCATGCGCCGCGGCGCGATGAGAGCGTCGGGTACAATACTCGTTTGTCGCCGCTCCGCCGATGGCTGCGTGCGTGTGGCGGCGCCCCGCAGCCGACCCGCCGGTGCGACGGGCCCACGCGCGGCGCGCAGCTTCGCCGGCGCGGTCAGCGCCGCAACCAGCGCGCGCGTGCGCGGGTCCGTATCGCCATCGGGCGGTGGCGGGGCGAGATGCAGCACCGTCGTCGCGAGACCTGACAGGCGCCGCAGGCTGCGCGCCACGTCGAGATCGCCGACGATTGGCGTGATGCCCGCGGCGCGCAGCAGTGGCGCGCGTTCGGCGTGGCTCGTCAGCGCGATGACGCGCGTTCGCGCGGCTCGGCGCACGAGCAGACCCGCCGCCCGCAGGCCGACGTCGCCGCATCCGACGATCAGCACGCGTGAGCGCCGCAGAAGTCGTGTGGTTCTCATGGCCGGCATTGTAGCCGGCCCCTGGATTGACATCTTCGTTGCAAAGCTATGGCCTATAACGTGACCCTCCGGCAAAGCGGCCGGCAGTTTCAAGTGGAACCCGACGAAGCCGTGCTGACGGCCGCGCTGCGCCAGAACATCGGCCTGCCCTACGGCTGCAAGAACGGCGCGTGCGGCTCGTGCAAAGGCACGCTCGTGTCGGGCCAGATCGAACAACGTTCGCATTCGTCGTCGGCATTGTCGAACGACGAAAAGACGCGCGGGATGGCGCTCTTTTGCTGCGCCACCGCCCAGTCGGATCTCGTCATCGACGTGCGCGAGATCGCCGGCGTCGGCGACATGCAGGTCAAGAAGCTGCCGTGCCGCGTGAACGCCATCGAGCGCCGGGCCGACGATGTCGTCGTACTCAAGCTGCAATTGCCCGCCAACGAGCGTCTGCAGTACCTCGCCGGCCAGTACATCGAGTTCATTCTGAAGGACGGCAAGCGCCGCAGCTATTCGATGGCGAACGCGCCGCACGAGGAAGGCCCGATCGAACTGCATATCCGCCACATGCCGGGCGGCACGTTCACCGATCACGTCTTCGGCACCATGAAAGAGCGCGAGATCCTTCGCTTCGAAGGCCCGCTCGGCACGTTCTTCCTGCGCGAGGATTCGGCCAAGCCGATGGTGCTGCTCGCCTCGGGCACCGGCTTTGCACCGATCAAGGCGATCATCGAGCACGCTTTTCACCGGAACCTCGAACGCCCGATGACGCTCTATTGGGGCGGTCGCCGCAAGAAGGACCTCTATTTGATGGACCTTGCGCAGCAATGGGAAAAGGATCACCCGAACTTCAAGTTCGTGCCGGTGCTGTCCGAGCCCGACGCAAGCGACGCCTGGAGCGGCCGGACCGGCTTCGTGCATCGCGCCGTCATCGAGGACTTGCCCGATCTCTCGAGTTATCAGGTCTATGCGTGCGGCGCGCCGGTCATGGTCGAAGCGGCACAGCGCGACTTCACGAGTCATCATGGCCTGCCCGCCGACGAGTTCTACGCCGATTCGTTCACGAGCGAAGCTGACCTCGCCAACGCGGTGTGACGTACGGCGGCGTGGGTTTCAATTGCGTGACATGCGCCGGCACGATGGCGATGCGCAACGCGGACACGACGAAGCGATTGCATCGATGCGCGCGCTGTCGTATTCTTGCGCGCATGAACCGCATCCACACCCTTTTCCGACGTCGCCGCTCGCTGCCCGCTTGGGAAGCCGTCGGCTCGTCGCGGATGCGCGCCTCGCAGCAACAACGCTAGGCGCAAACCCGGTCAAACAGCGAAAGCCACGGACTCCCGTGGCTTTTTTCATTTTTACGGATCGTTGCCTTCTCTCACTCTCGCGGAGCGCCCCATGCATTTCAACGAATACCCGACGCAATCGCTGATGTACATCACGAACCGGCCCGAGGTCGTCTTCACTCATGGCGAAGGCTCGTGGATCTTCGATAACGAAGGCAGGCGCTACCTCGATTTCATTCAAGGCTGGGCCGTGAACTGCCTGGGTCACTGTAATCCCGGCATGATCGAAGCGCTCGAAAAGCAGGCACGCACGTTGATCAATCCATCGCCGGCTTTCTACAACGAGCCGATGGCAAAGCTCGCCGGCCTGCTCACCGAATACAGCGTCTTCGACAAGGTGTTCTTCGCCAACAGCGGCGCGGAAGCCAATGAAGGCGCGATCAAGCTTGCGCGTAAGTGGGGCCGGAAATTCAAGAACGGCGCATACGAGATCATCACGTTCGATCACAGCTTTCACGGACGGACGATCGCCACGATGTCCGCGAGCGGCAAACCCGGCTGGGACACGATCTACGCGCCGCAGGTCCCGGGCTTTCCCAAGGCCGAGCTCAACGACATTGCGTCGGTCGAGCGACTGATCGGCGACAAGACGGTCGCCGTCATGCTCGAGCCGATCCAGGGCGAAGGCGGTGTGATTCCCGCCACGCGCGAATTCATGCGGGAGCTGCGAGCATTGACGCAGCGGCACAACGTGCTGCTGATCGTCGACGAAGTGCAAAGCGGCTGCGGTCGCGCGGGCACGCTTTTCGCCTATGAGCTGTCCGGCATCGAGCCCGACATCATGACGCTCGGCAAGGGCATCGGCGGGGGCGTACCCCTTGCCGCGCTGCTCTCGAAGGCCGACGTCGCGTGCTTCGACGCGGGCGATCAAGGTGGCACCTACAACGGCAATCCGCTCATGACGGCCGTCGGCTACTCCGTGCTCTCGCAATTGACGGCGCCCGGCTTCCTCGAAGGCGTGCGTGAGCGCAGCGAGTACCTGCGCGAACGGCTCATCGAGTTGTCCGCGGAACGCGGCTTCGAGGGTGAGCGCGGCGAAGGCCTCTTGCGAGCGCTCTTGCTCGGCAAGGACATCGGCCCGCAGATCGTCGAAAAGGCCCGCCTCATGCAGCCCGATGGCCTGCTGCTCAACGCTGCGCGTCCGAACCTGCTGCGCTTCATGCCGGCGCTGAACGTGACCACCGAGGAAATCGACCAGATGATGGCGATGCTGCGGGAGGTGCTCGACTCGCTCTGACCGTGCGCCGCGGGGCCATACACAGTGCCCCACACTGACCGCCGATAAACGAGAAAGGCCGCATGCAAGAACATGCGGCCTTTCTCATTGGGACAGGCAGAGACCCGCTCGCCCGGTCACGACTGGCTCTTACTCACCGAGATAGGCTGCCCGCACCTTCGGATCGTCGAGCATATCCTTCGCGTTGCCCGACATGGTGACCGCGCCGGAGTCCATCACATAGCCACGATCCGCAGCCTGCAGCGCGAGCCGCGCGTTCTGCTCCACCAGCAGCACCGTGATGCCCTCCTTCGAAATCTCCCTCACGACCTCGAAGATTTTCTCGACCATGATCGGCGAGAGACCCATCGACGGTTCGTCGAGCAACAGCAGCTTA
>NZ_JBMRBK010000013.1:0-67414 GCF_057351765.1 Trinickia sp.
CCGGACGCGGTACCGAGCTCGGGGATCGACGGCGGGTTGAACGGAATGACGAGCCCATCCTTGTAGTTCGCATAGTGCATGAACATCCGCTGAATGACGGCCTGCACCTTCTGGTCCGCATGCTGCCGCTCGCCGTAATCCTTGAGCCGCACGAAGACGAGACCCGAGTTCTGGCCGCGGCCCGCGAAGCTGAAGCCGTTGACCGTGAACACCGATTCGACGACCGATTTCTCTTTGTTGAGCAGATAGTCGGCGATGTTCGCGAGGGTCTTGCCCGTGGTCTCTTGCGTCGAGCCTGTCGGCGTGCGCACGAGAATGAACGCGTAGCCCTGGTCCTCGTCAGGCAGGAACGACTTCGGCAAGCGCACGAACAGCAGCCCGATCGCGACGATGACGACGATATAGATCAGCAGCCAGCGGCTCGAACGGCGAATGACGTGATGCACGCCTTTCTGATACTTCTCGCGGCTCGTGTTGAACGTGCGGTTGAACCAGCCGAAGAAGCCCGTCTTTTCCTCGTGATGGCCCGCCGGTATCGGCTTGAGGATCGTCGCGCACAGCGCCGGCGTCAGAATCAGCGCGACGAGCACCGAGAGCACCATCGCCGCGACGATCGTCAGCGAGAACTGCCGGTAGATCGCACCCACCGAGCCGCCCGAAAGCGCCACCGGCACGAACACGGCCGAGAGCACGAGCGCCACGCCGACGAGCGCGCCCGTGATCTGGCTCATCGCCTTTCTCGTAGCATCCCGGGGCGATAAGCCCTCCTCGGCCATGACGCGCTCGACGTTCTCGACCACGACGATCGCATCGTCGACGAGCAGACCGATCGCCAGCACGAGCCCGAACATCGAGAGCACGTTGATCGAAAAGCCCACCGCGTTCATGATCGCGAAGGTACCGAGCAGCACCACCGGGACCGCGATCGTCGGAATCAACGTCGCGCGCAGGTTCTGCAGGAACAGGTACATGACCAGGAAGACGAGCACGATCCCTTCGAGCAGCGTCTTGATCACTTCCTCGATCGACAGCCGCACGAACGGCGTCGTGTCATACGGGTACTTCACCGCAAGACCGTGCGGGAAGTACCGCGACAGCTCTTCGACACGCTGGCGCACGAGCTTGGCCGTCTGGAGGGCGTTGGCACCCGTGGCGAGCTGAATGCCCATACCGACGGTCGGCTGACCGTTGTAGGCGGTGTCGACGTTGTAGTTTTCGCCGCCGAGCTCGAGGCGCGCAACGTCCTTGATCCGCACCTGCGAGCCGTCCGGATTCACCTTCAGCAAGATATCGCCGAACTGACCGGGCGTGCGCAGCAGCGTCTGCTCGGTGATCGTCGCCTGCAGCATCTGCCCCGGCACGGAGGGCGTCCCGCCCAGTTGGCCGGCTGCGACCTGGACGTTCTGGTTCTGGATCGCCGTCGAGACGTCGACAGGCGTGAGCCCGTAGTTCGTCAGCTTGTTCGGGTCCAGCCAGATCCGCATCGCGTACTGTGTGCCGAACAGCGACAAGGTGCCGACGCCGTCGATACGGCTGATCGGATCCTGAATGTTCGAGGCGACATAGTTCGCAAGGTCGTACTTGTTCATGCTGCCGTCTTCGGACACGAACGCGAGCACGAGCAGGAAGCTGCTGCTCGATTTCGTCACCTTCGTGCCGAGTTGCTGCACGACCGACGGCAAAAGCGGCGTCGCAAGCGAGAGCTTGTTTTGCACCTGCACCTGCGCGATGTCAGGATTGGTGCCGGCGGCAAACGTCAGCGTGATCGTGGCGGTGCCCGAATCGTCGCTCGTCGAAGATAGATAGAGCAGGTGATCGAGGCCGCTCATCTGCTGCTCGATGACCTGCGTCACCGTATTTTCGACCGTCTTCGCCGAGGCGCCCGGATACGACGCGCTGATCTGGATCGACGGTGGCGCGATCGTCGGGTACTGCGCGATCGGCAGATTGAAGATCGACGCAATCCCCGCCAGCATCAGGATGATCGCAATCACCCACGCGAAAATCGGTCGATCGATAAAAAACTTGGCCATGTAACGGGCTCCCCTCTGTTACGCGCCGGACGCGGGCTGCGATGCCGAAGCCGGCTGCGTGGCAGTGGCGGTGGAGGCGCCGGATGCCGGCGCCGCGAGCTGGGCCGGTACGGCCTTCACGGCCATGCCCGGACGGACTTTCTCCGTGCCCTGAACGATCACGCGGTCGCCCGGATTCAAGCCGCTCTCGACGATCCAGTCGGGGCCGCGCATGCCCGCGGTCACGAGCGGACGCGGCGCGACCTTGCCGTCGGCAGCGACGACGAGCGCGCTCGCCTGTCCTTTCTGATCGTGCGTGACGCCGATTTGCGGCACGAGCATCGCGCGTTCGTTGACGCCCTCCTCGATGCGCGCGCGCACGAACATGCCCGGCAGCAGGACCCGGTTCGGGTTCGGGAAGATCGCCCGCACCGTGATCGAGCCCGTCGACTGATCGACGGTCACATCGGAAAACTGCAGCTTGCCCTGCTGGGCGTACGTCCTGCCATCTTCGAGAATCAACGTGACCTTCGCGGCGCCCGGTCCGTTCGTCTTCAAGCGCCCTTCCTGGATTTCGCGACGCAGCTTGAGCCCGTCGAGGCTCGACTGCGTGAGATCGACGTACATCGGATCGAGCTGCTGAATCGTATCCATGAGCGTGGCCGCGCTCGCCTGCACATACGCGCCCGGCGTGACTTGCGACACGCCGGTGCGGCCCGTGATGGGCGCGACGACGTCCGTGTAGCCGACATTGATCTGCGCCGTCTGAACAGCGGCCTTGGCCGACGCGACGTCCGCCGCGGCCTGCCCCTGCGCGGCAACGGCATTGTCGTAGTCCTGCTTGCTGACCGCGTTCGCGGCCACGAGCACCTTATAGCGGTTCGCCTGGGCCGCCGTGCTGGCGAGATTGGCCTGCGCCTTGGCCAGCGACGCCTTCGCACTGTTGAGCGAGGCGATATACGGCGCGGGGTCGATCTTGTACAAGCGCTGGCCGGCCTTCACTTCGCTACCCTCGGTGAACTCGCGGCGCAGCACGATACCGTCGACGCGCGCACGCACCTGCGCCACGAGGAAAGCGCTCGTGCGCCCCGGCAACTCGCTCGTGACGGGCACGGCGCTCGTCGTGACGGTGACGACGCCCACCTCGGGCGTTTGCGGCGGCGGTGCCGACTGCTTTTGTCCGCACGCCGCGAGAATCATGGCAGCCGTCGCGGTAGCGATCAGGCGAAGAGGAACCGTTTCGACACGCATGGAGCGACCTCTGATCAATGACTGGGAACAAAGTAGGCCCGCTGCGCCCCATTCCCGCGAGGCGCGCGGCGCGACTCATGTCGCGAAACGCTTGAAGACGACGGCCCCGCGAGAGGGCCGGGCACGCACGGCACGTCAGGCGCGCGGCGCCGCGCTGAGATACCGGCGGCGCGCCTGGAGCGATAGCGCAAAGCTGGCGCGCGATCCCGCGCGAGACAGCCAGGGACCGATATTACCGGGAATCCGCACTGGACCATTCAAACGTAGGACGGTATTGTATATACATTCATCAATGTATGTAAAAGGTTTTCGTTGCGAAACATGCTTACTTCGAGCAACAATTCGCGCCTGTAATACGCGGTAATCAATCGATTCGTTCTATTCGTCCGACTGTATCGTTACAGACGCGTGACTGCCGGGAATCGACGAAGCCGCCAAGCGGAAAGCAAGATGGTCAGGAAAACGAAAGAAGAGGCACGGGAGACGCGCAACCGGATTCTCGATGCGGCAGAGCAGGTGTTTTATGACAAGGGCGTATCGCGGACTTCGCTCGCCGACATCGCTGCGCAGGCGGGTGTCACGCGCGGCGCGATCTATTGGCATTTTGCGAACAAAGCCGATGTTTTCACGGCGATGTTCGACCGCGTCTTGTTGCCGCTCGACGAACTTTCCGCCGGCGATGGCGAGCCGCCCGATCCGCTACTGCGGCTCGCCGAGAAACTCAAATGGTGTTTGCGCGCGGCGGCTGTCGATCCGCAGCGCCGCCGCGTCTTCGACATCCTTTTCCTGAAATGCGAATTCGTCGATGAAATGGGGCCCGTCAAGGCACGCCATCAGGCCAGCATGGAAGAAGGGCTCGGCAAGCTCGAGGACGATCTGCGCGCGGCCATCGAGCGCGGCCAGTTGCCGCCCGATCTCGATACCCAACGCGCGGCACTCTTTCTCCATGCGTTCGTTGGAGGATGTCTGCGCGATGCACTGATGCTTCCGCCGAGGATCGATCTCAGCGCGCACATCGAAGCATTCGTCGATGCGTGCCTTCATACGCTGCGTACGAGCCAGGCTCTGCGCGGCGCGTGAACGCACGTAACGCAGAGCCGCGCGCCGCGCCAGCCCCCTACGCCTGGGTCGGCATCGCCACGGCGCGCCGCCGGGCGGCCTGATTCGAAGCGTAGATCGTGCTGCGCTCGAGCGGCTCGCCCGCTGCAAGCGCCGCGAGCCATGTGTCGGTATCGGCCACGGACGCGAAGCGCGACTGCAGCACCACGCAATAGACGCGATGAATTTCCTGCGCGCTCGCAAAGCCTGCGCTGTTCTCGTAGGGCACTGAACCGGAGGCGTCGGAGAGAAACTCGACGGCGAAACCCGCGTGCAGCGCGTGAACGATGGTCGATGCGTCGCAGTTGTGCGTCATGTAGCCGACCACTGTCAACGTGTCGATTTCCTGCTCGGCGAGCCACTGAGCAAGGTCGGTCCCCGCAAACGCGCTCGGCAGCGATTTTTCGACATAGTGATCGCGCTCCCGGCCGGCGACTACCGGATGCAGTTCGGCTCCCGGCGTGCCGCGCGCAAAAAGCGGCGAGCCCGCTGACGCGAAGTTCTGGACCACGACGACCGGAACGGAGGCGGCGCGAGCCGCATCCATCGCCCGCCCGATATTGGCGAGGGAGCTCTGGACGTTCGGGAATTCGATCGGCAAGTCGCCGGTGACATATTCGTTCTGCACGTCGATGACGACGAGTGCACGGCGCGGGAAGCGAGACATGGTGAGCTCCTGATGTCGAAGGGGTCCGCGAGGCGGAAGACGGACTCCATTCTTCCGTCCCGGGCCGCCCGCCGATAGTGGCCCGAATGACATTAATCGATATAATCGGGCCAATCCAATCGCCGCATTCGCCCTCCGTTAGGAGTTTCATGCGCCATCCGAACGCTGGCTCGCCTGACGCCGCGCCCATCGTCGCTGTCGTCGCTTTCGACGGCATCAGTCCGTTTCATCTCTCGGTGCCGTGCATCGTCTTCGGTGAGGACTACAGCGCGGGGAATGTGCCGCGCTTCGATTTGCGCGTGTGCGCGTGCCGCGCGGGCGATCTTGGAACAAAGGCGGGATTCACGATTACGGCAGCGCACGGGCTCGATGCGCTGGATGTCGCCGACATCGTCATCGTGCCGAGCTGGGACGGCGCCTTTCGCGAGCCCGGGGACGCGCTGATCGCCGCATTGCGGCGCGCTCATGCGCGTGGCGCGCAATGCGTGGGGCTGTGCCTCGGCGCGTTCGTCCTGGCGGCCGCGGGTCTGCTCGACGGTCGGCGCGCGACCACGCACTGGGCGTGGGCCGGCGAATTCGCCCGGCGCTACCCGGCCGTGGAGGTCGATGCGTCAGCGCTCTATGTCGACGACGGCGATATCCTGACGTCCGCCGGCACCGCCGCCGGCCTCGACTGCTGTTTGCATGTTCTCCGTACGCGCTGCGGCGTGCAAGCCGCGAACTACGTCGCTCGCCGACTGGTCGTACCGCCGCACCGCCAGGGCTCGCAGGCTCAATTCGTGGAGCAGCCGGTCGGCACCGACGCGCGCGACGCGCGGCTCGTCGCGCTGCTCGATTGGGTCCGTGCGAACGTGCACGAACCCCATACGCTCGACTCGCTGGCCGAACGCGCGCTGATGAGCCGACGCACCTTCACCCGGCGGTTCCGCGAGGCGACGGGCACCACCGTCGGCGCATGGCTGCTCACGGCACGGCTTTCACGTGCTCAGCAGTTGCTCGAGACGACCGACGAGAGCGTCGATGCGATCGCCGAATCGGCGGGCTTCGGCTCGGCCGTCTCGCTGCGGCAGCATTTCGCCGAGACATTGAAAACGTCGCCGAGTGCATACCGTCGGGAATTCCGCGGCGCGGCGCAAGCGGTCGCTACTGAAGGCGGTGCAGCAGATAAAGCAACGCGCCGACGATGATGATGGCAAGCGCCCAGGCCCAAGGCGGCATCGCTCGCGGTTCGCGGCGTTCGAGCCCGTGCGAGCCGCGCGCGCCCAGCAGCAGACCGCTCAATCGGCCCGAGGCGGGCGACGGCGCGTCGACGTGTGGACTCCGGTGCACGAGGCCTGCCAGATTGATGGGCCGCAGGAACACATGCTGGCGCCGGCTCCATCCGGCAGGAGCCGCACGATTGGGCCGCTTGCCGTGCTTGGCCTCGACGACGGCGGCGAACTCCGCGAAGAAATCCTCGGCCAGCGCTTGCAGCGCATTTTCGATCTGCCCCGGCGGCAGCGCGGCCAGCGGCCCGGTAAGCGTTGTCCAGATCGCATAATCGATGCGCGTGGTCTCGGCCGCATCGCCGGACCCGGCAGGCTCGAGTGCGATCTCGAGCTGGCCCCGCAGCGAACCGACGCCGGCCGCGCCAGCCTTGAAGTTGATCACGCGATGCAATACGCGAGCAGGCTCGCGCTCGGGTGAGTCTTCGACGTCCGCTAGATGCAGCCGTACCTCGTAGCGTCCTCGGAGCGGACCGACAGGCACGGTGAACGTCAACGCGAATTCGCCGTCGGGCAATCGGGTGAACGTCTCGCAGTTCTCGAGGCTTGCGCGCACGAGCGCGAGGTCCGACAGCGCTTGGGCTACGGCGGCTGGCGCAAGGTCGACGCGCACTGCATCGGTCAGCTCCATGACGACTCCCTTCGCTGCATGCGCGGCTCCTCGCGTCAGCTCACGACGTCTGGTCGATTCGATCGACGCGCTCGCTGAAAAACGCCAGGCAATCCTTGATCGCGGCAGCGGCTTCGTATGGCGACTCGTAGCTCCATGCCACGTTTTCGATGACCTCGCCGTCTTCCGTGCGCAGATGAAAATACGACGCATCGCCTTTGTAGGGGCAATGCGTCGTCGTCTCCGAACGCGAGAAGCGCGTCATGTTGACGTCCTCGCGCGGGAAGTAAAAGACATCTTGCAAGCCGGTCTCTTTGAGCGTGAATCCCCGGCTCGTGTCCGCCAGCGTGATTCCGCTGTGGATCACACGCAGACGATGCGGGTTGGGCTCGATATCGACGCGATGGGCATTCGTCATGGCGATTCCCTTGGCAAGGTTCGAACGGAGATACGCCTTTGCGGCAATGCAAAAAGCCACGGGCTCTCACCCGTGGCTTCCATTATCAGACAAAGATCGCGCACGTGCGCGGTCGGCGTGCGCTACTGCGTGCTCCAGTGGAAATCCGCGTGCGCCCCGGGCTTGCCCGTAACGGTCACCGCGCGCGTTTGCTCCTGATCCTTGTACTTCGCATGCACCGTATAACGGCCCGGAGGCAGCTTCACGAGCATGTACGGCCCCTTCGAGTCCGTCGAAAGGACCTGGTCGTTGCCGGAACCTACGATCATCACGTGCACGTCGGCCAGATAGTCGGCCGTCGGACCCGTGAAACGCAGCGACAGCGGCCACTCATGCGCGGCGCTCTTGAGCGCCGTGGACTCGTCCAGACCCACGCCGCCCGACACGTACGAAACCGCCCCCTCGTGCTGAATGGGCGGCATGCCGCCGCCGTTCGCGTTGCCGGCGCTGGTCATGTCGGTCGTCGTACCGCCGACCGTGCCGGAACTGGAGGAGGCTTGCGCGAACGCACCGCCCGCGAATCCGAGGGCAAGGACCGCGGCCAGGGCCGAGAGTCTTGCTCGTTTGCTGTTGGGTGTTTTCATGGCATCACTCCTTTTTCTTCATAAAGAAGAGAGCCAGCAATGCCCGTGCCCGGCGGGGCGCGAGGCCCCGGCACGGGCAGCTGGTTTCAACCGAGATCGACCGGCACGAAGATCTGTGCATCGTTGCGCTGGATCAGCAGCGCGACACTGCTGCCGGCCTTCGCGATGATCTGCTTCAGCTGCTCCGGCGACGAAACCGGGCTGCCGTTGACGGCGAGAATGACGTCGCCGGGCAGGATGCCGGCATTCGCCGCGGGACCCGACGATTGCTGCACGACGAGGCCGTGATTCAAAGAACCGCTGTTCTTTTCCTGCGGCGTCAGCGCGCGCACTGCCACGCCCAGTCGGCTCGGCGCGGCGCTCGCGGTGCTGTTGTCGGCCACCTTGGTGTCCGAGAGCGAGCCCAGCGTGACCGTCAGCTGCTTTTTCGACTTGTCGCGCCAGATGTCGAGCGTGGCCTTGCTGCCGGGCTTCATCGCCGCGATCTGCGCGGGCAGATCGGTCGAATCGCCGACCGCCGCGCCGTTGACGGCAAGAATCACGTCGCCCGCTTGCAGTCCCGCCTTCGCGGCCGGGCCGCCCGGATCGACCGAACTCACGAGCGCGCCGGCCGGTTTGGGCAGGCCGAACGAGTTGGCCAGGGTCTGATTGACGCCCTGCACCGCCACGCCGAGCCGCCCGCGGCTGACATGGCCGTTCTTCACGAGTTCGTCCTTGACACGCATCGCTTCATCGATCGGGATCGCGAACGACAGGCCCTGGAAGCCGCCCGTTTGCGAGTAGATCATCGAGTTGATGCCGATCACCTGCCCTTGCAGGTTGAAGAGCGGTCCGCCCGAGTTGCCGGGGTTGACCGGCACATCCGTCTGAATGAACGGCGTGTAGTTCTCGTCGGGCAGCGAGCGGCCCTTCGCGCTGATGATGCCCGAGGTCACCGTGTTCTCGAACCCGTACGGCGAGCCGATCGCCACCACCCACTGACCGACCTTGCTCTGCTGCGGATCGCCGATCTTCACGACCGGCAGATTCGAGGCATTGATCTTGATCACGGCCACGTCGGACTGCTTGTCGGTACCGATGACCTTCGCGCGGAACTCCCGCTTGTCGGTGAGCTTGACCGTGACGACGTTCGCGCCATCGATCACATGCGCGTTGGTCAGGATGTAGCCGTCATTGCTGATGATGAAGCCCGAGCCCAGGCTTGCGCTCGGGGTGGCGTCGGGCTGCGCGTCGCCATCGCCGTCGTTGAAGCCGGGGAACTGGCCGTAAAAGCGCTTGAAGAACTGATAGAACGGATCGCTCGGGTCGATCGGCAGTTGCTGCGCGCGGTGCGCCGTGCGCTTCACGACATGCTTCGCGCTGATATTGACCACCGCGGGACCATATGCCTCGACGAGCCCCGAGAAGTCCGGGATGCCCGTTTTCGCAGCGGCTTCGGCCGGCATCATCGGCGCGGCGTACGCAGCGGTGATGATCTGGGGATCGGCGTGGCGCGTGCCCGCCACATAACCTCCGGATACGGCGAGTGCAACCGCGACCGCGATTGCCCCGCGCGACAGAAATTTCCTGTTCATCGAATGGGCCTCCTTACTTGATGGTACGCAGAGTAAGGCGCGCGACTTAAAGGAACCTTAACGGTGCGGCAACCCGTCGCACGGGGCTCAGGGGCTCAGGGGCTCAGGGGCTCAGAGGCTCAGAGGCTCGGAAATCAGAACCGCACGGTGACGAGCAGCCCGCCAAGCGCGGCCTCGCCCAGTTCGATGGTCGCGCCGTTTTGCGTGGCGACGCGCTTGACGATGGCCAAACCGAGGCCGCTGCCCGAGACATCGGCACGGGCGCGCGCCGACGCATCGCGATAGAAGCGGTCGAACACGCGCTCACGCTCGTCTGACGGGATGCCCGGGCCGCTGTCGGCGATCTGCACGCATGGCCGCCCCTCCTGCCCCACCGTGAGCGTCACATCGATGCGCCCGCCCGGCGGCGTGTACTTGACGGCGTTATCGAGCAGGTTGCCGAACATCGCGCGCAACGCATCGGCATCGGCCATGGCGGTGGCCGGCTGCGCGTCCTCGAAGCCCAGATCGACGCCGCGGCGCTGCGCGAGCGGCGCATGCGCGGCGACGCATTCGGCGAGCAACAGTCGCAAGTCCACCGAATCGCGCACGGCGCCCGCCGCCGGCTCGGCGCGCGCGAGCGCCAGCAGTTGCTCGGCAAGACGCGTCGCGCGCGTGACACCGGCCTGCAAATCGTCGAGCGCCTCTCGGCGCGATGCATCGTCGCGCGCCCGCGCCACGAGCTGAGACTGAATCTGCACCGCGGCCAGCGGCGTGCGCAATTCGTGCGCCGCATCGGCCACGAAGGCGCGCTGCGTATCGAGTGCCTCGGTCAGCCGCGCGAGCAGGCCGTTCAACGCACGCACGAGCGGCTGCACCTCCAGTGGCAGCCGCCTGTCGGGCAGCGGATCGAGCGCTTCGGGCCGCCGTGCGTTGAGCGCGCGCGTCACGCGCGCAAGCGGCGCCAATCCGCGCCCGACGATCACCCAGACGGCGAGACCCAAAAGCGGCAGCAGCACGATGAGCGGCCACAGCGTGCGCAGCGCGACGTTCGCGGCCAACCGGTTGCGCACGGACACGGGCTGCGCGAGCTGGACGACGTTGTCGCCGACGATGGCGCCATACACGCGCCAGTCGCCCCGCTCGGTACGCTCGGTCGAGAACCCGAGCTCGGCGCGCGGCGCGAGCGGCGCGCGCGGATGGGAGTAGTACATCAGCGCGCCCGTGCGGCTCCAGATCTGGATGACGATGCCCTCGTCGGCCTCCTTGTGGGCGCCGAAGATCTGCGAGAAAGGCTCCGACGGCAGCGCGGCGGCGATCTCCTGCAACTGGTAGTCGAAGAGTTCGTTGGCCTCGGCGAGCGCCTGGCGATAGATGAGCCAGCCCGCCGCACCCACGCCCGCAACGACGATCGCGAGCAGCCAGACAAGCAGTTGATGACGAATGGAACGCATTGAAGAAGACGAGAGGACCGCGAAAGGAAGCGCTCAGGCGTCCTTCGCGATCATATAGCCGAGGCCGCGCACGTTGCGGATGAGTTCCGCGCCGAGCTTCTTGCGCAGCGCGTGGATGTAGACTTCGACGGTATTGCTGCCGATCTCCTCGCCCCATCCGTACATTTTTTCCTCGAGCTGACTCTTGGAGAGCACGGCGCCAGGGCGCGCGAGCAGCGCCTCGAGCAGCGCGAATTCGCGCGCCGACAGCGCGACGGGCGTGCCGTCGAGCGTCACCTGATGCGCAGCGGGATCGAGGGTCAGCGTGCCGTGACGGATGACGGACTCGCTGCGCCCCGCCTGCCGCCGGATCAGCGCCCGCATGCGCGCAGCCAGCTCGTCCAGATCGAACGGCTTCACGAGATAGTCGTCGGCGCCGGCATCGAGCCCCTTCACGCGGTCCGCGACGGCGTCGCGCGCGGTCACGATCAGCACCGGCATCGTCAGCCCCCGCGCGCGCATCGCGCGCAGCACGTCCAGACCGTCGCGCTTGGGCAGCCCGAGATCGAGCAGGACCAGGTCATACGGCTCCCCGGCCGCGGCGGTCGGCGCGCTTTCGCCGTCTTGGACCCAGTCCACCGCGAAGCCGTCGCCGCGCAGCGCCTTACGCACGCCTTCGGCAATCATCTTGTCGTCTTCGACCAGCAAAATCCGCATTGCATCCGCGCGGCCGACCGCGCCAGTGTCGCTCATGACGTGCATTGTAGCCGGCTCGGCGTATCGTCGTGCCGCCCGCCCGGCGGCGCGCCGCTCTACAATGTCGGCTTTGTCCGCCCGTTCGCCATGCCCTTCGTGCCTTTCATGACGATCGTCCCGCTCGCCGCGCTGCTCAATCGGGTTTGCCGTCTCGCCCCGCCTTCGGTATTGCCCATCCGTCCGAAAGCGCCGCCCGCGCTCGTCCGGCCGCCGCGCCGCGCGCGGGCGTTCGCACGAAGCGCGGCCGCGCTCGGCGTGGCGATGAGCCTCGCCTGTGCCGCCGGTGCCGATGCCGAAGCGCGCACACTCAAGCACCGGCCGCACATCAACGTGAGCACCGAGTTGCCCGTCGCGGTCACGCGCGCGCTGGCCCGCGCTCATGTGCCGCTGAATTCGGTCAGCGTGGTGATCGAGCGCATCGGCAACCCGACTCCCGTCGTCGCGCTCAATGCCACCAAACCGATGCTGCCGGCGTCCACGATGAAACTCGTGACCACTTACGCCGGCCTCGCGATGCTCGGGCCCGACTACCGGTGGCGCACACGCGCCTACGCGGACGGCACGGTGGATGCGAGCGGCGTGCTGCACGGCGACCTCTACGTTCAAGGCACGGGCGATCCGAAGCTCGTGCCGGAAGAGCTCGTCGATCTCGTCGACAAGATCCGCAAGAACGGCATCACGGGCATCGATGGCGCGCTCGTGCTCGACAAGCGCTTTTTCGATCCGTCCACGCGCGATCTGCCGCCGTTCGACGAAGATGCGAACGCCCCGTACAACGTCGGGCCGGATCCGCTGCTCTATGCATTCAAGTCGCTGTCGTTCACGCTGACGCCGGCCGGCGACGGAGCTGTCGCGATCGACGTGCTGCCGCCGCTCGCTCAGCTCAAGGTCGACAATGCGCTGCGCGCAAGCCCGGGCCCGTGCGTGGGCGCGGCCGATGCGGTTACGCCGAACGTGACGCCGCAAGGCGACGGCACCGTCGAAGCGATGTTCGCGGGCAACTATCCTGCGCGTTGCGGCCCGCGTACGATCAACCTCGCGGTGCTCGACCACACGGCGTTTTTCGCGGGCGGCTTTCTCGCGCTATGGCGCCAGGCGGGCGGGACGTTCAAGGGCACCACGCATGAGGGCGCCGTCCCCTTCGGCGCACGGCTCGTGGGGACCCACCACGGCCCGCCGCTCGCGGACATCGTGCGCGACATCAACAAGTTCAGCAACAACGTGATGGCGCGCAATCTGTTTCTCACGATCGGCGCCGTTGCCAGCGAGCCGCCCGCCACCCCGCAAAAGTCGGCGGCGGCCATCGAGCGGTTTTTGCATTCGCACGGACTCTCGATGCCCGCATTGACGCTCGCCAACGGCTCGGGGCTCTCGCGGGACGAAGAGGTCAGCGCGCTGGGACTCGCCGAGCTGTTGCAAGCGGCGAACGCGAGCCCGGTCGCCCAGGTGTTCGTGGCTTCGTTGCCGATTGCTGGCGTCGACGGCACCATGCGCAACCGGCTACGCAACGAACCGGTCTTAGGCAATGCGCATATCAAGACCGGGACGCTGCGCGACGTGCGGGCAATCGCGGGCTATGTCGCCGCGGCCAACGGCGAAAGCTATGTCGTAGTCAGTCTGATCAACGACGAGCATGCCGCCGCGGCCCGCGAAGCCCACGACGCACTGCTCGAATGGGTTTATCGCGGATTGAAGTGAGCGCCGCCGCGGCCTCGACGCGCCCCGCACATCGGCCGACGCGTTTGCCGCACGCGGCTTCGACACACCCGCTGCCCGCCCCCGTTCGCTCGAATACTTCTTCTAAGATAAAGTGCGCCGCCGCAAGGGACGAACGTGTAGGCTGTCGGGCAGCGATCGAGATGGCACGCGAGGATTCTTCCCGCCGTTCCGATCGACCGAAAAGGGGACAGCGGCGCTGACAGCGCTGCGGCAAAACCAAGCAGAAGAACAGGAGGAAGACGTCATGCAATTCGACGCCGAATTGCTCCTCATTGCCATGGCGCCCGTCTTTCTCGCATGCATCGGCTGGGAAGCGTGGCATATGGCGCGTACGCGGGCCGATGCGCGAATCTACAACTGGCGCGATACGCTTTGCAACGCGGCACTTGCGCTCATGCATCAAGGCGCCGACAAGCTCGCCTGGTTCGCCGTCGTGCCGATCTACGGCTACGTCTATACGCACTACAGGCTGCTGACCTGGGAACCCGGCGCGTTCGCGTTCGCGGTGCTGTTCGTGGCACAAGACCTGCTCTATTACGTCTTCCATCGCATGAGCCACCGCGTACGCTGGCTTTGGGCCGCGCATGTGGTGCATCACTCGTCGGAGCGGCTCAACTTGTCGACAGCGTTTCGTCAGAGTCTCATGTATCCCGTTGCGGGCATGTGGGTGTTCTGGCTACCGCTCGCGCTGATCGGATTTCCGCCCGCGCAGATCGTGGCCATCGTCCTCGTCAATCTCGCCTTTCAATTCTTCGTGCACACGCAGGCGTTCGGCCGGCTCGGCTGGCTCGGATACGTACTCAATACGCCGTCGACCCACCGCTGTCACCATGCGCGCAATCCACGCTACATCGATCGCAATTTCGCGGGCGTGCTCGTTATCTGGGACCGCATTTTCGGCAGCTATGTGACGGAAGATCCGGCGGACCCGCCCGAATATGGAATCGTGGACGGACCCACGACGCATAACCCGCTGAAGGCGACGTTTCACGAATGGGCATCGATGTTCGCCGATGTCGCCCGCGCCGACGGCGTTCGAAACAAGCTGCGCGTGCTCGTGGCACCGCCCGAGTGGACCGCTGCGGTGCACTCGACACGCTAGCAGCCTCGCGCAACTCAAGCCAAACCACACATACGAGGAGATGAAATCGATGGAACTCAGTCATAAAACGCAGCCGAAGCGCCTGTTGCGCATGGCGCAAACAGCGATTGCCGGTGTCGCATTCGCGTTGCTCGTGGCGTGCGGCGGCGGAGGTGGCTCGAGCTCGCCAGCGAGTTCCACTCCCGCCGGCGGCGTGTCGTTGAAGGTCGTCTCGTTCGGCGACAGCCTGTCGGACGTCGGTACCTACGCCCCGTTCGCGAACGCGAACTTCGGCGGCGGCCGCTTCACGACGAATCCGGGGCAGGTCTGGACACAGAATGTCGCCAACTACTACGGCGATACGCTGACGACCGCGGTAACGGGCGGCTTCGGCTTGCCCACCACGTCCACGGGCGGCTTCGGCTACGCCCAAGGCGGCGCGCGCGTTTCGCTGCAGCCGGGCATCGGCTATCCGACGACGACGACGGTGCCGGTCGCGACGCAGGTGCAGAACTACCTGAGCCAGAAAGGTAGTTTCAATAGCGGGCAACTCGTGCTCGTACAGGGCGGCCCCAACGACATCATCATCGCGGCTCAGGCTATCGCTGCCGCTCCGACCAACCCGACCGTGATCGCGCAGCAACAGGCCAACGTGGTATCGGCCGCCACGACGCTCGCGGGCGTAGTCGGCACGATCCTGCAAAACGGTGCAACGAAGGTCGTCGTGGTGAACGTGCCCGACATCGGCAAGGCGCCGCTCGGCGTCGCCTCGTCGGACGGCGGTGCGCTGCTCACCGCGCTCAGCAGCGGCTTCAATACCGCCTTCAGCACGGCCCTGACCGCCACGGGGCTGATGAGCAAGGTCATCTTCGTCGATTCGTTCTCGTTCATCGACAGCGTCGTGGCGAGTGCGTCGGCGAACGGGTTCTCGGTGTCGAACAACGGTACGGCCTGCAACTTGACGGCGATGCAGACGAACGCGACGAACTACGCGACGGCCAACCCCAGCGTGCTCCAGCCGGGCGAGACGCCGGCTCAGTTCGGTGCTTCGCTGGCCTCCTCGTTGTTTTGTTCGCCGCAGGTCTATACGACGGCCAACGCGGACCAGACCTACATGTTCGCGGACACCCTCCATCCGACCACGCGGTTGCATCTGCTGTTCGCTCAGCAAGTCGAAAAACAGATCGCCGCAGCCGGCATCGGCAAGTGATACGCAGGTGATCCGATCCGCCTGACGCAACCGTCGTCGCGTTCGAAGCAGGCCGTTTCGAACGCGACGACGGACGATCGTTGACAGTCTTATCAGAACTATTTACATTCCCCGCCTCATACCTAGCAGTCGATGACAGTCGGACGAACCGACGCAAGGAACGGCCCGCTCATTGCGGCGCTGTTTCCACCCAGCGTGATACCTCGAAGAGGCAAGCGATTGTTGGAGAAACAATGCTTGACCTGCCTCACTTGCCTGTCGCGTCCGACAGGGCCGATGCATCGCCGCTGTTGCGCTGTGCATCCGATCCGCTCAGCCAGCTGATCCTCTACATTCGGGCGATGCCCGCCGAGATTTCGATTCTCGATCCCGTCGTCGCCGCGCTCACGCAAGGTCTGCCCTTGACCAGCCGGAAAACGTGGCCTGCGCATATCACGGCGAGCGCGATCGCGCTCCGGGAAGAGTCGGTTCTGGTCGTCCGGCACGAGGCGCTCGGCAAATGGTTGCCTCCCGGCGGCCACGTCGAGGAAGGCGAACATCCTGTTCGAGCTGCATTGCGCGAGCTCACGGAGGAAACCGGATTTTCGTGCTCCGTGCATACTTGGCATCGCTTGCATCCTTTTCCGGTCGATGTCGACGTGCACGAAATTCCATCGAACAGTGCGAAACGCGAACCCTCCCATCTGCACATCGATTTTCGATATCTGATAGACATCGGCGCACGCACGAGGGCGCCCGAGATGGAATGCGAGTATCGGAGCATTGCCGCGATCGACGAGCCCAATCTGCGCTTGCTGTTCGCCAAGCTCGGCCGTATGGGTCTCGCCCAGGCGGAGGCCGAAGCGCGATGAGCAGGCAGTTCTTCTCGATGATGCTGCAGCACGTGCCGGCCGACGTTGAGTCGATCGTCATCGTCACTCACCTCGTTCCCGATGCGGATGAATTCGTGCTGGCGCTCAATGACAAAGTCCCCGTTTCGGCTGTCATCCCCAAACCGAGCTCGTTGAATCGAAGCGTGCTGTCGAAGATCCAGCGCGATGTGCCGGTCTTGAACTACAGCAGGCGTACGATCGCTTCGCAACCGGCCGCCTTTCTGAGCGACCTGAAAAAACGCGTCTGCGATAAAAGATTCGCCATCATCGATACGGGCGGCTATTTTTCCCACGTCCTCGACGACATGGCGAAGCCCAACGAATTCAACCTGGCCGGAATCGTAGAGGATACGGAAAACGGCCATAAAAAATACGAGTCGTTCCTGGCAAGCGACGACGAGCGCCGCGAGCTTCCTTTTCCGATTCTCTCCGTCGCCCGCAGCAAGCTCAAGGAGCCGGAAGATTTCCTCGTCGGCCAGGCCGTCGTTTTTTCCGCCGATGCGCTGCTGCGCGAGTGCGGCATCTTGTTGACGGGCAAGCAGGCCGCCGTGCTGGGTTACGGAAAAATCGGAAGCAGCATCGCAGCGAACCTGCGCGCGAAAGGCGTCAGGGTGGACGTGCACGACTCCAACCCGGTCAGGCAGGCACTCGCGTGTGCGCACGGATACAGCTTGCGCAGCCGGGCAGCCGTTCTGAGTCAGGCCGACGTGATTTTCGGGGCGACGGGAAACAAATCGGTTCGCGCAGCCGATATCGACGCCATGAAGGAAGGCGCCTTCATTTTCACGGCCACATCAGGCGACGACGAGATCGACGGCTACGATGACATTCTTGCGCGCCGCAAGCCGTCGCCGCTTCATCCGCGCGTTTGCGCACTCGCATCGCGCAAGGGGGCGACCTATCTGTGCAACGACGGCAACGCCATCAACTTCATGCATGGCGGCGTCCTCGGCCCATTTATCAAGCTGGTCCAGGCTGAATTGATCTTCGCGCTTTCTCAGCTCGACACCGCGCATCGCGGCCACATTCGCCACCTCAGCGACGAATCCAAGCGGTTCATCGCCGATCTCTGGCTGTCTCATTTCCACCCTCCACGCCTGAACGAGCAATGAGTCCAACCCACACATTTTCGTCGTCCGCTTCGATTCAACCGGTCATCGAGGCACTCCGGGGCGAACTGAGAACGACGTTCGACCAAAGCATCGTGGCGCACGATATCGCGCATCTGGATCGCGTCGTGTGCAACGCCGCTCAGATCTGCGATACCGAACCGGATGCCGATCGCTTCGTCGTCGCCATCGCGGCACTACTGCATGACTTTCATCGCGTGCTCGAGAAGCAGCACCGTCGCCATGTCACGCCAGAAGAAGCCGAACCGGAATTGCGGTGTTGGATAGCGGCCTCGACGCTCGTTCCGGCGAGCGCTATCGATCGCATCTGCGCGGCCGTCAATTTCACCGAGTACTACCGTTGCGCAGGCCACGATATCGAATCGATGGCGCCTTCGCTCGAAGCGCGGATCGTCCGCGATGCGGACATGCTCGATGCGCTCGGGGCCGTCGGCATCGCCCGCGCGTTCATGTTCGGCGGCTATCTGGGAGAGCCGATGTGGGTCGACACAGACCCATCGTCACTGGGCGGAACGTTCGTTCCCGGCAAGGCCACGTCGGTGGTTCACCACTTCCACGAAAAGCTCTTCCGGCTTGAATCGGAGATGCTCACGCATCGCGGCAAAGTCCTCGCCCGTGCGAGGACTGAGTACATGCGCAGCTTTCTGGACACGCTCATGGAGGACTTGCGCCCGCCTCGAACGCGGCAGCGGCCCGGCCCAGCCGATCGTTGACGGCAATCCATTCGGCCGTCTCCGGCAGCTTTTCCACCAAAATCCGCGTGACGTCCGCACGGTCCAGCGCCCGCAGCAAGCCGTAAAGCTCGCGCGCATAGACGTGTGGATCTTCCGGCGCGGCCACGAAATGCACGCTGGCCGCGTCGGCCCATGCACCGGCACTCGAGGTGCGCGCCACAAGCGCAATATGCGCGCTCTCGTTGCGCGCGCCTTCGAGCAGCGGCACCAATGCCTCGAAAGCAGCCAGCGTGAGCGGCGTACGCGGCGCGTAATGGGCTTTGAGCGTACCCGAGGCGCGCGGTGCCGTTGCATCGGTGCCGTCAGGCAGACGCGGGGCCACGCCGAGTACATCGGCAATGTCGACAGGCGTCACGCGCCCGGGCCGCAGCAGCGCGGGAAACCCACGCGACAAATCGAGGATCGTCGACTCGATGCCGACGTCGCACGCGCCGCCGTCGAGGACGTAGAGGCTATCGCCGAATTCTTCCCGCACGTGCTGCGCCGTCGTCGGGCTGACGTGACCGAACCGGTTCGCCGACGGAGCCGCGACACCGCCGTGGCCCGCCCGGCGCGCGTCGAACGCGTCGAGCAGCGCCTGCGCGACCGGATGCGAAGGCGCCCGCAGGCCGACTGTGTCCTGACCGCCGCTCACGGCCGCGGGTATGTGCGCCGCGCGCTTCAGGATCAGCGTGAGCGGCCCCGGCCAGAACGCGTCGATGAGCCGTTTGGCGTCGTCCGGCAGTGCGTCGACCCAGTATTGCGGATCGCCGTTGGGACCTAGATGAACGATGACGGGGTGATTGGACGGCCGCCCCTTCGCCGCATAGATTCGGGCCACCGCCGCCGGGTCCTGCGCATCGCCGCCGAGCCCATACACGGTCTCCGTCGGAAAGGCGACAAGCTGCCCCGCGGCGAGCAGCGTGGCGGCCTCTTCGATTCGCTCGGCCGCAACGGCGGGCACGGGAGACTGTGGCGGGCGGGGTGACATCGCGAGGCGACTTCCTGGTATGGCTTGCAGCTTGTCTGGGGCGGGTTCGATTCGACGACGGCCGGCCCTCAGCCGAGCGGGATATGCATGAGACGCGCGCAATCGCGCGCCGCGGTGCGCGCTTCGTCGAGCGTCGCCGCCGTGAAATTGATGTGTCCCATCTTGCGGCCCGGCCGGGCTTCCTCCTTGCCGTAAAGATGCAGCCGCGCCGTCGGCATGGCCGCCACGTCGTGCCAGGGCGGCGTCATCGGTGTAGTCGTGCCGGCGCCGGCGGTACCGGTGGGGCCGCTGCCCGCAAACCAGACGTCGCCGAGTATGTTGAGCATGACCGCCGGCGAATGCTGACGCGGATCGCCGAGCGGCATGCCCGTCATCGCGCGCACCTGCTGCTCGAACTGGCTCGCCGCGCAGGCGTCGACCGTGTAGTGCCCGGAGTTATGCGGCCGCGGTGCCATTTCGTTGGCAACGAGCGAACCGTCTTCGAGCACGAAGAACTCGACGCACAACACACCGACATAGCCGAGCGCCTCGGCGATCCGCCGGGCCGCCTGCTGAGCGCGCTCGACGAGCGCGGCCGAGGCGTCGGGCGCGGGCACCATCGTCAGCGCGAGCACGCCATGACGGTGGACGTTCTGCGCGAGCGGATAAACAGCCGTCGCCCCACCGGAGCCACGCGCGACGAGCGCCGACACCTCGAACTTGAGCGGCAGCAGCTTTTCGAGCACGCAGGGCACGCCCGAGAGCTCACTGTACGCATCGCGCACCGCCTCGGCGCTCGTCACGCGCACTTGCCCTTTGCCGTCGTAGCCCAGGCGTGCCGTCTTGAGAATGCCCGGGAGTACGGCCTCGAGTTCCGCGTCGGAGAGTGCCGCGAGCGCGTCCTGCGATTCGATGACGACATGGGGCGCCACCGGCACGCCGCAGCTTTCGATGAAGCGCTTTTCGGCGATGCGGTCCTGCGCGATGGCGACGCAGCGTCCGGCAGGGCTCACGAACGTGCTGCGCCCGAGAAAATCGAGGCTGGCGGCCGGCACGTTCTCGAATTCGGTCGAGACCGCCGCGCACAGGCGCGCAAGCTCGGTCAGCGCCGCCTCGTCGGTGTAGGCGGCGCGCAGATGCCGATCGGCCACGCGGCCGGCCGGACTGGATTCGTCCGGGTCGAGCACGGCGACACGGTAGCCCATCGCCTGCGCGGCGAAGCAGAACATGCGGCCGAGCTGGCCGCCACCGACCATGCCGAGCCACGCGCCGGGCAGAATCGGAGAAACAGGGGTCATGTCAGGACTCATTTCAGTGGTGTGATCTCACGCGCAGCGCGCGGGCGTCGGCATCTGGCTATATCGATCGGTCTCAAAGCGGGGGCAGCACCATCGCGCGGGCCGCTTCGTTCTGGCGCTCGCGAAATGCCGCTAAACGCTTCGCGTAGTCGTCCGAGGTGCCGGCCAATACGGCGACGGCAAACAGCGCCGCATTGGCCGCGCCGGCTTCACCGATCGCGAACGTCGCCACCGGTACGCCCTTGGGCATCTGCACGATCGAATGGAGCGAATCGACCCCCTTCAGATACCGGCTCGCCACGGGCACCCCGAGCACGGGCACCGTCGTCTTCGCGGCGAGCATGCCCGGCAGATGCGCCGCGCCCCCCGCGCCGGCGATGATCGCGCGCAAGCCGCGCGCGCGGGCCGCTTCCGCGTAGGCGAACATTTCGTCGGGCATGCGGTGCGCCGAGACGACGCGCGCTTCGTACGGTACGCCGAACTCCTGCAAAATCGAGACGGCGTGTTTCATCACCTCCCAATCGGAGCTCGAGCCCATCACGACGCCGACGAGCGGCGCCGCATGCGTATGGGTGGGATCGGTCTTGACTGCTTCGCTCATCGTGCGCGGTTCCTTCGCTACATCCAATCAATCACATGTCGTTCAACTGCGGCACGGCGCTCACGCGAGCTTTTGCCCTGTCAGACGCTCGAGCGCTTCACGGTATTTCTCGCTCGTCTTCGCGACCACATCGGCCGGCAGTTTCGGTGCCGGCGCCGTCTTGTTCCAGGGTTGCGTCTCGAGCCAGTCGCGCACGAACTGCTTGTCGAACGACGGCGGATTGCTGCCCACCTGGTACTGATCGGCGGGCCAGAAGCGCGATGAATCGGCCGTGAGCGCCTCGTCCATCAGGTAAAGCTTGCCGTGGTTGTCGAGCCCGAATTCGAACTTGGTATCGGCGATGATGATGCCGCGCGTCGCCGCGTACTCCGATGCTTCCTGGTAGAGCTTGATCGAAATGTCGCGGATCGTCGCCGAGAGTTCGGTGCCGATGCGCCGCTCCATCTCGTCGAACGTGATGTTTTCGTCATGATGCCCGAGCTCGGCCTTGGCCGCCGGCGTGAAGATCGGCTCGGGCAGCTTCTGCGCATTGGACAGGCCTGCCGGGAGCGCGACGCCGCACACCGAGCCCGTCGCCTGATAATCCTTCCAGCCGCTGCCGGCCAGATAGCCGCGCACGACCGCCTCGACGAGAATCGGCTCGAGACGCTTCACCACGATCGCACGCCCCTTTACCTGCTCCACCTCCTCGGGCGCGACCACGCTTTCGGGTGCGACACCGGTCAGATGATTCGGCACGATATGCGCGAGACGCTCGAACCAGAAATTAGCCATCTGATTCAGCACGCGGCCCTTGTCGGGAATCGGCTCGCCCAGCACGACATCGAACGCCGACAGGCGATCGGTCGTGACGATGAGCAGGCGATCGGCGCCGACCGCATAGTTGTCGCGGACTTTCCCACGGCCCAGAAGGGGCAGCGAGCGAAGCGAGGATTCGTAGAGGGTAGACATCGTCGTGGACCGTCAGTCGTCAATAGGAATACAGATCAATACAGCGTCCCGCTGAACAGCATGAAAAAGCGCGACTCGAACAAAATGCAAACGCCGTTCCCATCGATGCAGCGGGAACGGCGAGGCGTCGATACTACCGTCCGGCTCAGCGCACGACTTGCGCCAGCTCGCCGGACTTGTACCGCTCGGCGATCTTCTCGAGCGGCAGCGGCTTGATCTTCGCTGCCTGCCCCTCGCAGCCGAATGCGCGATAGCGATCCACGCAGATCTTCTTCGCGGCCTCGCGGGCGGGTTTCAGGTAGTCGCGCGGATCGAACTTGCCCGGGTTCTCGAACAGATAGCGTCGGATCGCACCGGTGATCGCAAGGCGCAGGTCGGTATCGATATTGACCTTGCGCACGCCGTGCTTGATACCTTCCTGAATCTCTTCGACGGGCACGCCGTAGGTTTCCTTCATGTCGCCGCCGAATTCGCGAATCTCCGCGAGCAGCTCCTGCGGCACCGACGACGAACCGTGCATGACGAGGTGCGTATTCGGAATGCGCGCGTGGATCTCCTTGATGCGATCGATCGCGAGGATATCGCCGGTCGGCTTCTTCGTGAACTTGTAGGCGCCGTGCGAGGTACCGATGGCGATGGCCAACGCGTCGCATTGCGTTTGCTTCACGAAATCGGCAGCCTGCTCGACATCCGTCAGCAACTGCTCGCGCGTCATCGTGCCTTCGGCGCCGTGGCCGTCTTCCTTGTCGCCCTTCATCGTTTCGAGCGACCCGAGCACGCCCAGCTCCGCCTCGACCGTGACGCCGATGGCATGCGCCATTTCGACGACCTTGCGCGACACCTCGACGTTGTACTCGTACGAGGCGACGGTCTTGCCGTCGGCCTGCAGCGAGCCGTCCATCATGACGCTCGTGAAACCGCTGCGGATCGCGGCCATGCAGACGGCCGGCGATTGTCCATGGTCCTGATGCATGACGATGGGAATGTGCGGGTACGATTCGATGGCGGCTTCGATCAGATGGCGCAAAAACGGTTCGCCGGCGTATTTGCGTGCACCGGCCGAGGCCTGCATGATGACCGGCGCGCCGACCTCGTCCGCCGCCGCCATGATGGCCTGGACCTGCTCCAGGTTGTTCACGTTGAACGCGGGCAGGCCGTAGCCATGCTCGGCCGCATGGTCCAGCAGTTGACGCATTGATACGAGAGGCATGCTGAGTACTCCTTGAGATGAAAACCGGGTGCTCGTAGCGGCACTTATTGTGCGAATGTGCGCGATTTTATCGCGAAGCGGGTCGGGTCCCGTAGTTTCGGGCCGGATTGTGTCCGCCCACCACGAACGACTGGCGGCCACGCGAGCCCGGGCGGCGCCGCGAAAAAAGCGGCCAGCGGCGCGCAATCCGCGCTGCCGCTGCCCGCATTCTGCGCATTCGGCGGCATGCGGCCAAGCGCTACGCCGGGTCGCCGACACGCACGATCTTGAGCGTATTGGTACCGCCCGCCTGCCCCATCGGCTCGCCCACCGTCAGCACCACCATGTCGCCGCGCGAAGCGAAGCCCTTCGAGACCACGACCTCCACGGCCTGCTTGAGCGCCTGGTCGCGGTCGCTGTTCGGCTCGATGGCCAGCGGCGTCACGTTGCGGAACAACGCCATCGCGCGCTCGCTCGCCACGCGCGACGTCAACGCGAAGATCGGGACGTGGGTCCAATGGCGCGAGAGCCACAAGGCCGTCGCGCCCGATTCGGTCAGCGCGACGATCGCCTTTGCGCCGAGATGGTAGGCCGTGAACAGCGCGCCCATGGCGATCGACTGGTCGATGCGCGTGAACGTCCGATCGAGAAAGTCGCGATCGAGCTCGACGTGCTCGGATTTTTCGGCTTCGATGCAAATCGCCGCCATCGCCTCGATCGTCTGCACCGGATACTTGCCGGCGGCCGTCTCGGCCGACAGCATGACGGCATCGGTCCCATCCAGCACGGCATTGGCGACGTCGGACACTTCCGCGCGGGTCGGCACGGGCGCGTAGATCATCGATTCCATCATCTGCGTGGCCGTGATCACGAGCTTGTTCGACTCCCGAGCCATGCGAATCATGCGCTTTTGCAAGGCCGGCACCGCCGCGTTGCCCACTTCGACCGCCAGATCGCCGCGCGCGACCATGATGCCGTCCGACGCGTCGAGAATGCCCTGCAGTGCCGGAATCGCTTCCGCGCGCTCGATCTTCGCGATCATCTTCGGCTTGATGCCGTACGGCATGCCGGCGATGTTCGCTAACTGGCGGGCCATTTCCATGTCCGTCGCGTTCTTCGGGAACGACACCGCGATGTACTCGACACCGATGGCCATCGCCGTGCGGATGTCTTCCATGTCTTTCGCCGTCAGCGCGGGCGCGGTGAGGCCGCCGCCCTGGCGATTGATACCCTTGTTGTTCGAGAGTTCGCCGCCCACCTTGACGATGGTGTGAATCTCTTCGCCGACGACACGCGACACCGTCAGGACGATCAAGCCGTCGTTCAGCAGCAGCACATCGCCCGCTCTCAGGTCGCGCGGCAGATCGCGGTAATCGAGCCCGACGCGCTCCTCGTTGCCGAGTTCGCAGTTCGCATCGAGGATGAACGGGCTGCCGGCCGTGAGCTGCACCTTGCCGTTTTCGAATCGGCCGACGCGGATTTTCGGACCCTGCAGATCGGCCATGATGGCGACTTCCCGCCCCGTCTTGCGGGCCGCTTCGCGCACGTGCTCGGCGCGCTCGCGATGGTCGTCCGCCGTGCCGTGCGAAAAGTTCAGGCGCACCACGTCGAGACCCGCCTGCATCATCTGCAGCAGGACTTCCGGCGAACTCGATGCCGGGCCGATAGTGGCGACAATCTTGGTGGCGCGATGCATGTAACTCCTCGTCTGGGTTGAGTCGTTGGTTGATCGCTGCGAGTTGGCGCTATACGTCGGCGCCACGCGTATCGGCGTGGGCGCTGGGTCGCGCGCCGGCTCGAACCGGCGTCGCTTTGTCAAAATCCGATTCCCGAGGCGCCCTGTCAGGCGCGCGACTCGAGTACCTCGACCGCCGGCAGCGTCTTGCCCTCGAGGAACTCGAGGAATGCGCCGCCGCCCGTCGAGATGTAGCTTACCTTGTCGTGAATGCCGTACTTCGCGATGGCAGCCAGCGTATCGCCACCGCCCGCGATCGAAAACGCCGACGAATGCGCGATGGCCTCGGCGAGCGTCTTCGTGCCGTTGCCGAACTGGTCGAACTCGAACACGCCGACCGGACCGTTCCAGACGATCGTGCCCGCGTTGGCAAGCTGTGAAGCGAGCGCGCGGGCCGTTTGCGGACCGATGTCGAGAATCATGTCGTCGGCCTCGATCTGCGCGACGGGCTTCGTCGTGGCCGCGGCCGTCGCCGCGAACTGCTTCGCCGTGACGACGTCGCTCGGGATCGGCACGGATGCGCCGCGCGCACGCGCCGCGTCGATGATCGCCTTCGCTTCTTCGACGAGATCCGGTTCGGCGAGCGACTTGCCGATCGGCAGCCCCGCCGCCAGCATGAATGTGTTCGCGATGCCGCCGCCGACGATCAACTGATCGACCTTTTCGGCGAGCGATTTCAGAATCGTCAGCTTCGTCGACACCTTCGAGCCCGCCACGATCGCCACGAGCGGCCGTTTCGGGTTGCCCAGCGCCTTGCCGAGCGCATCGAGTTCCGCCGCAAGCAGCGGGCCCGCGCACGCGATCGGCGCGTACTTCGCGATACCGTACGTCGTCGCCTCGGCGCGATGCGCGGTGCCGAACGCATCGTTGACGTAAATGTCGCAAAGCTTCGCCATCTTTTGCGCGAGCTCGTCCGAATTCTTCTTCTCGCCCTTGTTCACGCGGCAATTTTCGAGCAGCACGAGCTGACCCGGCGCGACGTTGACGCCGTTCTCGACCCAGTTGGCGACGAGCGGCACCTCGCGGCCCAGCAGCTCGGAGAGGCGCTTCGCGACGGGCGCGAGCGAATCTTCCGGCTTGAACTCGCCTTCGGTCGGGCGCCCGAGATGCGAGGTGACCATCACCGCGGCGCCGGCCTCGAGCGCGGCCCGGATGGCCGGCACCGACGCGCGCACGCGGGTGTCTTCGGTGATGTTGCCGTGCTCGTCCTGCGGCACGTTGAGATCGGCGCGGATGAACACGCGTTTGCCGGACAGCTTGCCGTTCGCGATCAGATCGGTAAGACGCAATACTTGGCTCATGGGGATATTCGCTTGCGAAGTGGGTTGCGGGCGGGCATTGCGAAACGTGCGCGCGCCGCCGATATCCCTGGCGCGCGCGACGCGGCAAACGTGCATTTTAGCCGATCGACCCGCCCGGCCCCGCCCCGAAATCGAATTCGCCGAATTTTTGGGGCCGTGTTTGCGGGCGGAACCGTTACGCCAAGAGCCGCAGGACCGTGAAGACGAGCATGCCGACGACGATGGTGCCAAGCATGCTGCGACGCCAGAGGAACCACGCCAGCCCCGCCAGCGTGCCGTAAAGCGGCTGATTCGACAACGCGAGCGAAACGCCGTGCGGCGTTTCGAGGACTTCGGGCACGACTACGGCGACGAGCGCGGCGGCCGGAGCGTAGCGCAGCGCGCGCTGCAAGCGCTCGGGCAGCACACCGCGCTCGCCGCCGAGCAGAAAGAAGGCGCGCGTGGCCGCCGTCACGAGCGTCATGCCCGCGACGACGAGCCAGATCTGGAACGTGCTCATCGCACGCGCTCCTTGCGTGGCGCGGCCGCGCGGGTCGTGCGGGCCGTGCGCGCATCGGCGCGCTGGACGAGAAACTCCGCCACGCTGCCCGCCCCGAGCGCGGCCAACACCGCGAGCGGCAAGCCGAGCCGATACGGCAGGTCGGCCGTGGCAAGCGCGACGATGGCGGCTACCGCGACAGCGGCCGCCATCGAGCGATTCGAGACCGCGGACACGATGAGCGGCACGAGCGCGAGCGTGCCGGCGAGGCCGAGCCCCCAGTCATCGGGCACGAAGCTCGCCAGCACGATCCCGGCGACCGACGAAATCTGCCAGGACACCCAGCTCGAGGCCGCCATGCCCCAGAAATAGGCTTCCTTGCCCGGCACATAGCCGTTCGCAAACGCCTTTTTCTGAAACAGCAGATAAACGACGTCGCCATTGAAATACCCGAGCGCGAGCCGCCGCCCGAACGACAGATACGAGAAATGGGGAACGAGACCCGCGCTGAAGATCAGGAACCGCAGGTTCACCATGGTCGCCGTGAGCAGCACGGTCCAGATGGGGAGTTTCGCCGCGATGAGCGGCAGCACGGCGAGCTGCGACGAGCCGGCATAAACGAGGACCGACATCACGATCGCCTGGGGAACCGTGAGTACCGACTTGCTCATCGCGACGCCCGTCACGAGCCCCCACGAGCAAATCGCCATCAGAAACGGAGAATAGTCGCGCAGGCCATCTCGAAAAGCGGCGCGGTCAGTGGGCGAGAAGCGAGCGAACATGTCGGCAATGCGCCGCCCGGCGCCGGGCGGCAATCAGTGTGCGAGGCGCGGTGGGGTGCATCGGCGCACCGGCGCTCCCGCGAAATGGGGCAAGCGCTCGATTATAGAGGGGCGGCGCCAAATTGACCGATACGCTGCCCCTCGGCTCGGCCATAACAGTTCTCAATATCGAACCCCCGAGGCAAACCGGGTGCCCCAACGCCGGCTGCCGCGCGATTCCTGGCCGGCGCCGCGGAAAACTGGCTTAGAGCCGCGTCGAAAAAAACGCTAAAATAGCGCCCTTATCGCAAAAAGCCCGTTTCAGGGCCGCTAGGAGATTCGTATGTCAATGGCCGACCGCGACGGCAAAATCTGGATGGACGGCAAGCTGATCGAGTGGCGCGACGCGACGATCCACGTCCTCACTCATACGCTGCACTACGGAATGGGCGTTTTCGAGGGCGTGCGCGCATACAAGACCGCCGATGGCAGCACCGCGATTTTCCGGCTGAAGGAGCATACGAAGCGCCTCTTCAATTCGGCGAAAATTTTCCAGATGGATGTGCCGTTCGACCGCGAGACCCTCTCGGCCGCGCAATGCGAGGTCGTGCGCGCCAACGGGCTCGAATCGGCCTATGTGCGGCCCATCGTCTGGGTCGGCTCGGAAAAGCTCGGCGTCTCGGCGCGCGGCAACACCATCCACGTCGCGATCGCGGCGTGGCCGTGGGGCGCATACCTGGGCGAGGAAGGCATCGCCAAGGGCATCCGCGTGAAGACCTCGTCGTTCACGCGCCACCATGTGAATGTTTCCATGGTCCGCGCCAAGGCCTCGGGCTGGTATGTGAACTCGATTCTCGCGAATCAGGAAGCCACCGCGGACGGCTACGACGAGGCACTGCTGCTCGACGTCGACGGCTATGTGTCGGAAGGCTCGGGCGAGAACTTCTTCCTCGTGAACAACGGCAAGCTCTACACGCCCGATCTCTCGTCGTGCCTGGACGGGATCACGCGCGACACGATCATCACGCTCGCGCGCGAAGCCGGCATCGAAGTCATCGAAAAACGGATCACGCGCGACGAAGTCTATACCGCCGACGAAGCGTTCTTCACGGGTACCGCGGCCGAAGTCACGCCGATCCGCGAGCTCGACAACCGCACGATCGGGACCGGCTCGCGCGGGCCCATCACGGAGAAGCTGCAGTCCGCGTTCTTCGACATCGTCGCCGGCAAGAACGCCAAATACGCGCAGTGGCTCACGAAAATCTGATGTATTGCCCTGCCGCGACGGCTCGCCGAGCGCGGCAGGCGCCAAACGCACATCGCATAACGAAAATCGTCCTCATATGAGCGTAATCAAGGAAATGCCGCTGGTCGAGCTCTCGGCCAAGGATCTGCCCGCGTACTGCCCGAACCCGGCGATGGCGCGCTGGAGCGCGCATCCGCGCGTTTTCATCGACGTGTCGCACGGCGAAGCGCGCTGCCCGTACTGCGGCACGCGCTACAAGCTGCGCGACGGGGAAGTCGTCAAAGGGCATTGATCGATCCTGCACGGGCTCGCATCGAGCCCGCATGCGCGGGTGCCGCGCCAGCGCCTAGCGCCGGCATGGCGACTCGCCTCGCCGCTCGCCTTCAGCTCATTCGTGCGGCATTGCCGCTTTTTCACGCTCTTGGAACCCCCTACTGATGCGTCGCGCGTTGGTTATCGCACCGAATTGGATCGGTGACGCATTGATGGCGCAGCCGCTTTTCACGCGGCTGATGCAACTGCACCCGCGCCTCGTCATCGACGCAATCGCGCCTTCCTGGGTCGCGCCCGTTCTCGAGCGCATGCCCGAAATCCGCGATGTCCACGCGACCGACCTCGGACACGGCAAGCTCCAGTTGTTCAAGCGCTGGCAGTTGGCCGGCGACTTGCGCGATGCCGGATACGATGCGGCCTATGTTCTGCCCAATTCCTTCAAATCGGCGCTGATTCCCTGGCTGGCCGGCATTGGGCTGCGGATCGGCTATACGGGCGAGCATCGCTACGGACTGCTCAATGTCCGTCACGCGAATCCGCGCCGCGACGAACGCGGCCCGATGGCGGCGCACTATGCCGCGCTCGCGTATGCGCCGGGCGCGAACGTTCCCGATCTGGCCGGGAATCTGCCGATGCCGCGGCTCGAAGCGGATCTGAACGAGGCGTCGCGCGTCTCGTCGCGCTTCAATCTCGATACGCGGGTGCCGCTCGTTGCGTTTTGCCCCGGCGCCGAATATGGCGGCGCGAAGCGCTGGCCGACCGAGCACTTCGCGGCACTCGCGCAGATGATCGGGCAATCGTTCCCTTATACCCAGATCGTCGCCCTGGGGTCCATGAAGGATGCGCCGATCGCGCGCGCCATCGCCGAGCGCGCTCCGCAGGTGCGCAATCTGTGCGGACAGACGTCGCTTGGCGAGGCTTGCGCGCTGATCTCGCGCGCCGGCGCCGTCGTCTGCAACGATTCCGGCCTGATGCATGTCGCCGCGGCGCTCAAGCGCCCGCTCGTGGCGCTGTTCGGATCGAGTGATCCGCGCCACACACCGCCGTTATCGGAATTAGCGAAGGTACAATGGCTGCATCTCGAGTGCAGTCCTTGCTTTGCGCGCGAATGCCCGCTCGGCCACTTGCGATGCCTGCGCGAGCTGTCTCCCGAACAAGTGTTCGGCGACTTGCGCGGAATGCTGCTCGGCGAGCGGTGACGCACTGACGCACGACAAAACTTCGTGCGTTCATAGTTGCGTGAGCGCCGCGCTGAGCAAGCCTGACACCGGTGCAGAAGTAGCGCGCAGCCCTTCGGGGCAGCGCGCGTCGCACTGCCAGCCAAACGACGCGCCGCGCGCGCGAGAACGACATCGACGAGCTATCAGATGCCACGTTTTGCCCGACTTTTCGAAGCCGCAGCGGACACGCTCCACGCCTACTACCAGGCGATCGCCGATAGCGATATCGATGCCGTCATGAGCTTATGGATCGACGAAGACTTCGCGAGCTTCATCGATTCGAGCGGCGCGCACTGGCACGGGATCGACAGCATTCGTGTCGGGCTTGCGCAGCTGGCTGGAACCGGGATGCTGGCGTCGGCGATCGAACCGCTCGACGTGCGCGTCTACGACAGCCTCGGCACGGTCGTCTATGCGGTGGCCGAGGCGCATCGGGCGCGCGAGCCGCTTGCCGCGCCGCGCATGGTCTACGCGACTTACGTGCTGGTGCACGAGCGCGGCGAATGGCGTATCGCGCACATTCATGCGAGCCCGATGCCGGACGAGACGGCCAACGAGTTCGCGGCGAAGATGAGACAGGGACAGGGGGCGCTGCACTAAGGAAGACGGCGCTCCGACCGCCTTCATCGAGGGCGGCGGTTTTTGGGGACGGAAATGAGTACGGCGCACGACAAGGCAACTTCGATCCCGTCATCGAACGGGACGAGCGGCAGCACTCTCGTCGAACTGCTCTACTGCCCGCCCCCATGGTTGCCGACGAGCCACGCTCAGACCATCGTCCCGGCGCTGTTCGCCCGGCGTCCGGCCGTCGATTATCGGCGCGAACGATGGGATACGCCTGACGGAGACTTCATCGATCTCGACTGGCTCGCCTACCCGGGGACCGCGTGCGCACCGCCGCCGGACGCCCCGCTTCTCGTGCTCTTTCACGGCCTCGAGGGTAGTTCCGATTCGCACTATGCGCGGGTTTCGATGGCGACTGCGCGTGCATTCGGGTGGCACGCCGTCGTGCCGCATTTCCGCAGTTGCAGCGGGCCGCTCAATCTGGCGCCGCGGTTCTATCATTTGGCCGATAGCGCGGAGGTCGACTGGATTTTGCGGCGTTTGCGCAACGAGCACGCGGGGCCGCTGCTGGCCGCGGGCGTCTCGTTGGGTGGCAACGTGCTGCTGCGCTGGCTTGGCGAGCGCGGCACTGATGCATCTTTCCTTGCCGCCGCGGCCGCCATTTCCGCCCCGCTCGACGTGCATGCGGGAGGCCGTGCGTTATCGCAGGGCTTCGCGCTCGTCTATACGATGAGCTTTCTCAAGACGCTCAAGAAAAAGGGCCTGCTCAAGCTCGAGCAGTATCCGGGGCTCTTCGATCGCGACGCCATGTTGGCGAGCCGGACGATGTACGACTACGACAACGCCGTGACGGCCCCCTTGCATGGCTTCCGAAATGCCGATGATTACTGGACGCGCGCGACCACGCTTCCCCTGCTGCGGGAAATCGTCGTGCCGACGCTCGTGCTGAACGCCCGCAACGATCCGTTCCTGCCGGGCACCGTCTTGCCGACTCGCGCGCAGGTCTCGCCCGCCGTCGTACTCGAGCAGCCCGAAGCGGGCGGACACGTCGGTTTCATGACCGGGCCCTTCCCGGGCCAGATCGACTGGCTGCCGCGCCGCCTCTTTTCCTTTTTCGAACCGTTTGCGACGCATGGATGAGATCGTCAAAGCCGCGCTGTCGAAGTGGCCGAACGTGCCGGCCTGTACCGGCTGGCTGCTGCTGGACCGGCGCGGACAGTGGCGCATGCGCGATGAAGGCGCCCAGGCGCGTGGCGAGCTGGGCACCCCGGTGCGGCACGAGGCGCTGATCGGCTTCATCAACCGCAACTACGAGTGCGACGAAAGTGGGCAGTGGTTTTTCCAGAACGGCCCGCAACGGGTTTATGTCGAACTCGCTTATACGCCTTGGGTCGTGCGGCTCGCGCCCGCGCCGGGGGGCGGGGAAGCTTCCTGCATGCCGGCGCCGACGTTGACCACTCATACGGGCACGGCGCTGGAACCCAGCGAAGTGTTCGTCGACGATGAAGGCGCCGTGCTTTTCGTCGATGACACCAAGCCCCCCCGGGTCGCACTGCTGCACGATCACGATCTCGACCTCTTCAGCGATTTAGCGACGTTCGATGACGAGAGCGGCGGTCGTTTGCCCTGGGGCGCAGCGCGAACGCTGTCGATCGGTACGATTGCGCGCGGCCTCGTGCCGGAACGCTTCGGATTCGTGGCCAGCCCGGCATCGAAGGCAGCCAAGCGCGGCTGATAAGATAGGTGCCCTTCGAAGGAACCTCACATGCCAGAACTCACTCATTTCGATGCGTCCGGCCAGGCGCATATGGTCGATGTCGCGGGCAAGGACGAGACGAAACGCATTGCCGTGGCGCGCGGCTCGATCAGGATGTTGCCGGCCACGCTCGCACTGATTCGCGAGGGCGGCGCGAAAAAAGGCGATGTGCTCGGCGTCGCGCGGATCGCGGCGATCCAGGGAGCGAAGCGGACAGCGGACCTGATTCCGCTTTGCCATCCGCTCGCGCTGACACGCGTGGCCGTCGAGTTTGCGCTCGACGAGGCGCTGCCCGGGGTGCATTGCACAGCGCAGGTCGAGACGCTCGGGCGCACCGGAGTGGAGATGGAAGCGTTGACCGCCGTGCAGGTCGGGTTATTGACCGTTTATGACATGTGCAAGGCGGTGGATCGGGGGATGACGATCACCGAGGTTAAGGTGACGGAAAAGCATGGGGGGAAGTCGGGGGATTGGGTGGCGCAGGATTAAGACCGTGCTTTATGAGTCTTAAATCGCCGCTTCGCCCAGCTATCGCCGGCGGCGGAAGCGAACACATACACCGAATTAACCCGCCTAAAGCCGGCGAACACGTCCCGGTGTTCGCCGGCATAAAGCGCCTCTACGCGCTCAACGCTATTTGCATGCCTTCCCGTGATCGGGGCGGGCACCCTTGGCCCTAGCTTCCGCCTCCGTCATATACGTACCGTTCTTGGTCTTCCCGTAGTACCTGTCGCCCGGGCAGTGATAGACGTTCGTCGGGGTATTGACCCAGACCTTCCCTGCGCCTCCGCCTGCAACAGGAGACGGCGACGAAGTCATCGGCGTCGCTGCCGCCGGTGCGGCCGGTGCGGCCGCCTTCGCCCCCTTCGACGACGCATTACGATCGATGCCACCGTGCCCGCGGCAAGCGCCCTTCAGCGTGGCGCCCGAGTACGGCGTCCCATCCCGGCAAGTCGCGTGCATCGCCCCTGACGCCGCGGCCGGTGCATTCGCTTGCGTTTGCCCGAAGGCAATAGACGACGCCAGAAGAGCGCCAAGAGCGACCGGCAAGAAGACTCTGTACATGGATAGTCCCTCCAAACGAGTGAAAAACGCGTTGAAGTACATACCCGGCAATGTTGTTCACCGCCGGCCGACGGAAATCGCAAGCCCTCAGTTGCGCCCTATCATGCCCGAGCTATTGTTCGCCCACAACCTGCGAGTACTGCCAGCCCGCAACTCGCGTGCAGTCACTCATCCTCCGTATCCTCGCTATCCGAGTGCGCCGGCACGCCATAGCGCTTGACCAGTTCGGCTTTGAACGCAACGAGCTTCGGCACGTCGTTGCACAAGCCATAGAGCGCCGAAAGCTGCCCCGGCCAATCGCGCAGCACGCCGGCAAATATCTTGAGCCGCTCCACCGTATCCAGGGCATCGGCCTCGCGTCCGTCGAGCGCCTGCAGCACCGCGTATCGCCGCAATACCGTCTCGCCCGGCAACAGCGCGATTGCTTTGCGATGCATCGCGAGCTTGGCCGCCAGATCGTGACTGTCGATCGGCAGCAACGTGGCCATGCCATAGTCGCCCCACGCCGAGAAAAGCCGCGACGGGTCGGCACTATATTGCTCCGCGGGGTGGGCTCCGTAATACAGCACCTCCGCACGCGCGTAATCGCGGTAGATCGGTAGCAGCGCCGCGAGCCCCGCCGCGACGATGAGGCCATGCACCGCTAGCGAGACGCGCGGCGGCACGAAGCCGAGCGGTTTCGTTTCGAGAACGCCGAAGACAAACATCGCCGGCAGCAGAAAGAACATGTACTGCTGCGGGTATTCGACCAGCGCATGCATCATCAGCACGCCGATCAAGGCGAGACCGAACACGCGCGCCGCCGTATGAGGCGCAAGCAATACGCGCAACAGCCACGCGATCAAGCCGATCAGCAGCACCCCGAGCCCAACGATGCCCGTTTTGGCCAGCAGATCGATAAAAATGTCGTGCGAATTGTTGGCGATCTCCACATCGCCCAACAGCTTGACGAGTTCGAACTGAAAGCGCGGAAACTCTCCCCAACCGACACCGAGCCACGGATGGCCCCGGAACATCGTCCATCCGTACTTCCACATCGCAAGGCGCAACACGAATTGCCCCTTGTCCTGAAACCGATGCGCCGCGGAGACGTCGAGATCGAGGTGATACGCGGCGTTGGCCCAGCGCACCCCGATGTTCACGCCGATAAAAATCGCAATGAGCGCAAATGGCATGAGCCACTCGCGTGCATGTCCGCGCCCCCCTTCGCGCCGCGCAATGGCGATCGCCATCCAAAAGCCCGCCACCACAATCACACCCGTTTGCAGCCAGGGGCCGCGCGAGACAGTCAACGCCTGGCCGAGCACGTAAATCGCCGAAACGATGCCCCATAGCAGCGGGTTGAGCCTGCGCGTCTGAACGAGAAACATCGCCGCGGCCAGCGCGAATGCAATGACCGTCGCCAAGTGATTAGCTTGCGCCATGTTGCCGAACGGTCGCCGCTCGATGGTCACGTTGTAGGCCACCACGAACGGTGCGAACCGCGTCTCGAGATGAAGCAGCTGCACGACTTGGCAGAACACCGCAAAAAGTCCGCCAATCACGAGCGCCCATGCCATCCAGCGCAATATGTCCTCTGACTGACCGGCGCGCGCGAATGCGAATCCCGTATGCGTCGCCATGAACGCCGCGAGCAGAAAGCCGGCGCCCAGCCAGTTCATCGACGGTTGCGCCAGCGGCAGCAAGAAGGTTTGTGCGATCAGCACTGCTCCGAACGCAAGCGGCACCAGCGCGACGGTCGGGGTGCCGAACGCCGGCCGGGGCCGCGCGCACACCGCGAGCCAGATCACGGCCGCACCGACAAGCAGGTAAAGCGTGAGCGCCGTGAACTCGGAATAAAAAGTCGGAATCGGGTAGGTGTGGTTGGTCACCGCGTAAGGAAGCAATACCGCAAGTGCCAACAGCGCAAACGAAAAAGTACGGGCGAACGAAGAAGTCATGAGGAACGGGGGCATCGGCAATCGGCGCACTATACAAAAAATTCCTTTCGCTGTGCGCGACCGATGCGTGCCCGCATCACCCGGCAATGCTCCGGCGAGATACTTTTCTTTCTTTTTTTACGCGCGGCACTCTGGTGGTGCAACGGAAGGGGGCAATGTGGCCACATCGAGCGGCATGGGCCCGGAACCCGGTGCGGGCAGCGACGATGCGTCCTTACCGCTGGCAAAGCATTCCCAACTCAGCGCACCGGCCTGCATGACGCCTTTCGACAGCGCGACGCGGGCTGTAGGGGACGCGGGATCGTCAGGCGCCGAAGGCACGAGGACAAGCGTCTCCTTGCCGGCCGGCGCGATGCGCGCGGTGTAGCGGATCGATATCTGGCCGCTCTCGTCGTCGATGTGGATGGATTCGACGTTGCGCGTCGCGGGCGGCGAGAGATAGCCGCTATCGAGCGCGTTACCGAGCGCTGCGTTCTCTGCAACCGCAAGTCGCGCCACGGAAGCAAGCGACAACCCTTCACCCACGCGGCTGCGTGCCAGATAGTCCTGATAGGCCGGGACGGCATAGGCCGCCACGACGCCCACGATCGCAAGCGCAATCATGAGCTCGATCAGCGTGAATCCGCCGCGCGAGCAGGGAACGCGCCAGACGCGGGACAACACGGCATGCAGCGGAACAATCCGAAAACGGATGGCGGGCATCGGCATTTCTCCTCGAACCGAAGGACCGCTCGAATCGAGCGGACAACGGTTGGGAGCATAGCCAGCGCGCCTGCCGCGCGGCAGTCGTCCGAACGGCTAACGGCTAACGGCTAACGGCTAACGCGACTAACGGCTAACGGCTCGGGCTCTCGTGCTCTCGCCGCCGCATGCGCCGTTTGAGCGCATAGCCGATGATGACGACGATCAACGCACCCGCGATCTTCGCGCCATACTCCGCCGCCGGAGAATCGAGCAGCGGCCAGCGATCGCCCGCCGGATCGTTGATGATGAGCCCGCCCGCGATCCAGCCGAGCAGCGCCGCGCCGATCGTCACGATGACAGGGAAACGGTCGAGCAATTTCAGCACGAGCGTGCTGCCCCAGACGATGAGCGGAATGCTGACGATGAGCCCGAAAATTACCAGGGCGATCCGATGTTGGGGATCAGCGGCCTCGGCGGCGCCGGCGATGGCGATGACGTTATCGAGGCTCATGACCGCATCGGCGATGATGATCGTCTTGATGGCCGCCACGAGTTTGTCGGCGGGTTTGACGTTCTCATGCGCATCGTGCGCCGGCGCAAGAAGTCGCACGCCGATCCAGAGCAGCAGCAAGCCGCCCGCAAACTTGAGCAGCGGCACATCGAGCAGCACCACGGCAAAAGCGATCAACGCGACGCGCAACACGATCGCGCCGGCCGTTCCCCACAGCACCCCCTGCATACGCTGCGCCGGAGGCAACTTGCGGCATGCGAGCGCGATCACGACGGCGTTGTCGCCGCCGAGCAGGATATCGATGATGACAATCTGGATGACGGCGCCCCAATGGAGCGTCGAGAAAAAATCGATCATGGAATCGAGCATAGGTGCAAAAGGTATTCCTGGGACTGCGATGTCGGTAGGTTTGTGCGGCACGGGTAAAGCCGAAGCACAACCTGGAATGGACGCTGGCAGGGCAAAAAAAACGAGGAAGCCACCCGCGCTTCCTCGCTTCCTGTCGGCTATCGGAAAGCTTACGAACGAATTTCGCAAGAATACCAAAAATGCCGACGATAAGGTGCACCGTCGCACGCATCGTGTGGCGTGGCAATGCCCGCCACAGCGACGCGTTCGAACGAATCAGCCTCAGAGAATGGACTTCAGCAAACGCCCCATCTCCGACGGATTCTTCGTGACCTTGATACCACAGGCTTCCATGATTTCGAGCTTTGCCTCGGCCGTATCGGCACCGCCCGAAATCAGCGCGCCAGCATGGCCCATGCGCTTGCCCGGAGGCGCCGTCACACCGGCGATGAAGCCGACGACGGGCTTTTTCATGTTGTCTTTGATCCAGTACGCTGCGTTCGCTTCGTCCGGACCGCCGATCTCGCCGATCATGATGACGGCGTCCGTGTCGGGATCGTCGTTGAACATCTTCATGACGTCGATGTGCTTCAACCCGTTGATCGGATCGCCGCCGATACCGACCGCCGACGATTGACCCAGGCCGAGCGCCGTCAACTGACCCACTGCTTCATAGGTCAGCGTGCCCGAACGCGACACGACGCCGATGCGCCCCTTCCGGTGGATATGGCCCGGCATGATGCCGATCTTCAGTTCGTCGGGCGTGATCGTGCCCGGGCAGTTCGGCCCGAGCAGCAGCGTCTTGCGGTTTTCACGACGCATGCGGTCCTTGATCTCGATCATGTCGCGCACGGGAATGCCTTCCGTGATGCAGATCGCGAGATCGAGATCGGCTTCCACCGCTTCCCAGATCGCCGCCGCGGCACCCGCCGGCGGCACGTAGATGACCGAGACCGTCGCGCCCGTTTCAGCCTTCGCTTCCTTCACGCTCGCGTAGATCGGAATGCCTTCGAAATCCTCGCCGGCCTTCTTCGGATTCACACCCGCGACGAACGCCTCGCGGCCGTTCGCGTATTCACGGCATGCGCGCGTATGGAACTGCCCGGTCTTGCCGGTGATGCCTTGCGTGATGACCTTCGTGTCTTTGTTGATCAGAATCGACATGTATTGACCTCTGTTCGTATCCGGTGGCTTCGACGCGGCGCTTACGCCTTGCCTTCGGCAGCCGCGACGACCTTCTGCGCAGCCTCTTCCATGCTGTCCGCCGAAATGATCGGCAGTCCCGAATCGGCGAGCATCTTCTTGCCGAGGTCCTCGTTCGTGCCCTTCATGCGCACGACGAGCGGCACTTGCAGATGCACGGCCTTCGAGGCGGCAATGACGCCTTCGGCGATCACATCGCAGCGCATGATGCCGCCGAAGATGTTGACGAGGATGGCCTTCAGGCCCGGGTTTTTCAGCATCAGCTTGAACGCTTCGGTGACCTTCTCGGTCGTGGCGCCGCCGCCGACATCGAGGAAGTTGGCCGGTTCGCCGCCGAACAGTTTGATGGTGTCCATCGTTGCCATCGCCAGGCCGGCACCGTTCACGAGACAGCCGATGTTGCCGTCGAGGGAGATGTAGGCGAGATCGAACTTCGAGGCTTCGACTTCGGCCGGATCTTCTTCATCCAGATCGCGGTAGGCGACGATCTCGGGGTGGCGGAAGAGCGCGTTCGAATCGAAGTTGAACTTGGCGTCGAGCGCGATCACCTTGCCGTCGCCCGTCAGAATCAACGGGTTGATTTCGGCAAGCGATGCGTCCGTTTCCCAGAACGCCTTGTAAAGACCTTGCAGAATCGCGCGTGCTTGCGGCACCGATGCGTCCGGCACACCGATCTTCTTCGCGAGCTCATCGGCCTGCGCATCCGCGAGGCCCGTGGCCGGATCGACTGCAACCTTGTGGATCGCTTCGGGCGTCTTCGCGGCGACTTCCTCGATGTCCATGCCGCCTTCGCTCGAACCCATGACGACGATCTTTTGCGAAACGCGGTCGATCACGAGGCCGACATACAGCTCCTTCTTGATGTCCGCGCCTTCTTCGATCAGCAGACGGTTGACCTTCTGGCCTTCCGCGCCGGTCTGATGCGTGACGAGCTGCATGCCGAGGATCTGGTTCGCGTACTCGCGCACCTGCTCGAGCGACTTCGCGACCTTCACGCCGCCGCCCTTGCCACGGCCACCCGCGTGAATCTGCGCCTTGACGACCCAAACCGGGCCACCGAGCTCCTCGGCGGCTTTCACCGCGTCATCCACAGAAAACACGGGCTTGCCGCGCGGCACCGCGACGCCGAATTTCCGCAGGATTTCCTTACCCTGGTACTCGTGAATCTTCATGCGTGATTCCCTTCAGTCTAAGAGTTGGATTGAACTTCGTAATCGCTGGCTGCCCTGGCACCGGTCGTGCCGGCCTCGTCCGTATCTGCGCGCGTACCACCTTCGCCTCGCTGCGCCATGCACGTCCAAGCCTGTGCAGGCAAGTGACGTATCGAGCGGTGGCAAAAGTAATCGGGGAATTTGAGCCCGACGCGGGCGCGGTAGGCGAGAGGGGAAACTTCGAGGGGACAGGGGCACTGCACCCTATTCGCCTCGTCACGAGGCGGGTGGTCGGTCAGACGCGTCCCGATGTCCCGGAGGCCATCCTCGCGCCCGAAGGCTTCCGCTCGAATCGCGCGTGAATGACAGCGCAACGGGCGGGACACGGGCGGTAAAAGCGGCATGGGAGGGAAGACGGCTGGCGAGGAAACCCGAAGATTTTAGCATAGTGGGAACCATCGCTCGGAACGCTGGCTGGCCCGAGCGTCCAGTCCCCCGGGAGCGACCGGGAACCTCGTCACGGATGGCTGCGCGATGCGATCGTGACTAGTCGTCGCTCCAGTCGCTCGACTCATCAGGCTCGCCTTGGCCCTTGAGAATCTGCATGGCGATAGCCTGTGAAAATCCGCGCATCGCCAAAAAGCGCGCTTGTTTCGCGCGCTCGGCAGGCGTTTGCGGGAGCGTACCGAATTTCTTGCGCCAGACCGCCAAGGCGCGAGCGAGTTCAGTTTCGCGAAGCTTCGAGCCAACCGCCTCGACGAGCGAATCGTCAACGGCATGCCGGCGCAATTCGCTGACGATGCGCGTCGTGCCCATCCGCTGAGCACGCCGATGCACGACGCTTTCGACGAACCGCGCATCGGACAGCCAGCCCTCGCGCTCGAGTGAATCGACGAGCGCCTCGACCGATTCTTCGGGTTCGGCAAACTGAGACAACTTGCGCGACAACTCGACACGGCTGTATTCGCGCCTCGACAGATAATCGAGGGCGCGCGCCCGAAGCGAGCGCTGTCCGCGCGCGGCGGCACCGACGGTACCCGATGCAGCGCGGACCTTGCGCATCACGCGGCGCTTACTCCTCTTCGCCGGCTACTGCGACGCCCGCATCGGCGGGCGGCATGGCATTCACGCCCAGCGACTCACGGATGCGGTTTTCGATCTCGCGCGCGATATCGGGATTCTCGCGCAGGAATTCGCGCGCGTTGTCCTTGCCCTGCCCGATGCGCTCACCGCTGTAGCTGTACCAGGCGCCGGCCTTGTCGACGATCTTCGCTTGTACGCCGAGATCGATGATCTCGCCCTGGCGCGAAATACCCTCGCCATACAGGATGTCGAAAATCGCTTCGCGGAACGGCGGCGAGACCTTGTTCTTGACCACCTTCACGCGAGTCTCGTTGCCAATGACTTCGTCGTTCTTCTTGATCGAACCGATACGGCGGATGTCGAGCCGCACCGAAGCATAGAACTTGAGCGCATTGCCGCCCGTGGTGGTTTCGGGGTTGCCGAACATCACGCCGATCTTCATACGAATCTGGTTGATGAAGATCACGAGGCAATTGGTACGCTTGATCGTGCCCGTGAGCTTGCGCAGCGCCTGCGACATCAGGCGCGCCTGCAGGCCCGGCAGCGAATCGCCCATCTCGCCTTCGATTTCCGCCTTCGGCACGAGCGCCGCGACCGAATCGATCACGATCATGTCGATCGAGCCCGAGCGCACGAGCGCGTCGGCAATTTCAAGCGCCTGCTCGCCCGTGTCGGGCTGCGACACGAGCAGATCGTTCACGTTCACGCCGAGCTTCGCCGCATATTGGATATCGAGCGCGTGCTCGGCATCGATGAACGCCGCCGTGCCGCCGAGCTTTTGCATCTCGGCAATGACTTGCAGCGTCAGGGTCGTCTTGCCCGACGATTCGGGACCGTAGATCTCGACCACACGCCCACGCGGCAGGCCGCCGACACCAAGCGCGATATCGAGGCCGAGCGAGCCCGTGGAGACCACCTGGATGTCTTCGGCCACTTCGCCATCGCCGAGCCGCATGACCGACCCTTTGCCGAACTGCTTTTCGATCTGCGCGAGCGCGGCGGCCAGCGCCTTGCTCTTTTCAGCCGTCAGTCCAGCCGAGCCTTTCTTGCTTTCTTCCATGAATCGTCCTTTGCTATGATGAGCGGCGTCTGTGGCGGGCGGGCCGAGTACTGGCCGGCACACGAAACGCAAGTACTGTATAAAAAAACAGGGTTCTTTGCAAGCCCGGTACAACGCGGATTTGCATGGCGGCAACGAGCCGGGCGGCGAGCACGGCGCAACTTTCGGTTGCTCCGGCCGCGGCGAGACCTCGAAATACATTGGAGACTGCGGCCTGTCGGGCTCGACGCCGACGAGCCGGCCAGCCCGCGCATCATGCGAATACTCATTGCCGAAGACGACAGCATACTCGCGGACGGCCTCGTCCGATCACTCCGCCAATCGGGCTATGCCGTCGATCACGTCAAGGGCGGCAGCGAGGCCGACGCCGCACTTTCGATGCAGACGTTCGATCTGCTGATTCTCGATCTGGGGTTGCCGCGCATGTCGGGGCTGGAAGTGCTGCGCCGTCTGCGTGCGCGCAATTCGAGCCTGCCCGTATTGATTCTGACGGCCGCGGATAGCGTCGACGAGCGCGTGAAAGGGCTCGATCTCGGCGCCGACGACTACATGGCCAAGCCTTTTCATCTGAACGAACTCGAAGCGCGCGTCCGCGCGCTGACGCGCCGCGGCACGGGCGGCGGGCCGACCGTCATCCGCCACGGCTCGCTCGCGTTCGATCAGGTCGGGCGCATCGCCTATGTGAGCGATCAGGTGGTCGATCTTTCCGCGCGCGAACTGGGCGTGCTGGAAATATTGCTGCAGCGGATCGGGCGGCTGGTTTCGAAGGAACAGCTCGTCGATCATCTGTGCGAGTGGGGCGAGGAAGTCAGCAACAACGCAATCGAAGTGTACGTGCATCGTCTGCGCAAAAAGATCGAGCCGAGCGGCGTGCGCATCATCACGGTGCGAGGGCTCGGCTATTGCCTCGAAAAGCCCGCCGCAAGCTCGAACGGACCGGTAGCCGACGCGCCGTCCCAGGGCACCGCCGATGGTGCTGCTGCCGCCGCCACGGCACCCACCGCGCCCCGTGCGACCGATCCCGCCGCAAAACCTGCATCCAAGTAGGCATGTAATGGGTTCGCGCGTCTCGACACAGGACGACGGCGCGCCACCGCGCTCGCGCCCGGCACCCTCGGCCGGCTCGCACGACGCATCCGCGGCAGCGAGCAAGACACCCGACAGCGCCGCGCATACGCCCGCCGCCAATCCGTACGCACCGCCCGACGAAGCCGATGCGGGCGGGCCGGAGCGGCCGCGCTCGCTTTTCGGGGAGATTCTCGACTGGATGCTCGCGCCGCTGTTGCTGCTCTGGCCGATGAGCATTGCGGTGACCTACCTCGTGGCGAAGACGATCGCCAATGGTCCGTTCGATCGCGCGCTCGAGACCGATGCCTATGTGCTCGCGCGCCAGATCCATCCGGTGGGCGGCGTGGCGGAACTCTCGCTGCCCGCTGCCGCGCGCGACTTTCTGAATGGCGACAACACCGACAAGGTTTTCTACCAGGTGCTCGGCACACGCGGCGAGCTCGTTGCGGGCGTGCCCGATATGCCGCAGCCGGCCGATGACGATCGCCCTCAGCCCGGTATCGTCGAATTCCGTGACGCGATCTTGCACGGCAACGATATCCGTATCGCGTATACGAGCGTGGAATTGCCGGTCTCTCCGGCCGGGCAAACGGTGCTGGTGCAAGTCGGTGAAACGTTCGACAAGCGCAGCGCGCTCGCCAACGACATCATCAAGGGCGTGATCCTGCCGCAGTTCGTGATTCTGCCGCTTGCGATCGTGTTGGTATGGTTCGGCCTTTCGCGCGGGCTTGCGCCGCTGACGGCGCTGCAGGCCAACTTGCGCGCACGCCGGCCCGACGACTTGTCGCCACTCGAAGCGCAGCGCGCGCCACCCGAGATCGAGCCGCTCGTCACCTCGTTCAACGATCTGCTCACGCGCCTCGCGCAGAACATCGATCTGCAAAAGCGCTTCATTGCCGACGCGGCGCATCAGATGAAAACGCCGCTTGCCGGTCTGCACACGCAAGCCGAGCTGGCATTGCGGCAGGACGTATCGCCCGAGGTGCGTCTATCGCTCGAACAGATTGCGGCAAGTTCCGACCAGGCGGCGCGGCTCGTGACGCAGTTGCTCGCCCTTGCGCGCGCCGAAAATCGCATGTCGGGGCAAATCTTCGCGCCCATCGAGATTGCGCATCTCGCGCGATTGGCTGTGCGCGACTGGGTACGCGCCGCACTGGCCAAACAGATGGATCTCGGCTACGAGGGGCCCGAGGAGGGCCGCGATCCGCCCGCCATGGTCGCTGGTAATGCCGTCATGCTCCGCGAGATGCTTTCGAACGTGATCGATAACGCCATCCGCTATACCCCAACTGGCGGGCGCATCACCGTGCGCGTGGTGCTCGAGCGCGCCAAGCGGTTGGTTCATCTCGAAGTCGAGGACACGGGACCCGGCATCGCCCCTGCGGAACGGCCGAAAGTCGTCGAGCGGTTCTATCGGATTCTCGGGCGCGAAGGCGACGGAAGCGGGCTCGGGCTGGCCATCGTGCGGGAAATCTCGACGATGCACGGGGGCACGCTGACGATCGACGACCACGTCTACCAAACCTCGCCCCGACTCGCGGGCACGCTCGTGCGAATCAGTCTGCCGCTCATCGAAGGCACCCCGGATTTACCCTGAATATTGCCGGCCCGATTCCGGGCATGTCGTCGGCCCGCCGTGAGCCCGCCACCCGCAGAAGCGTTTTAGGCGAAATTGAGCGATGTTCCCGACAAATACGCGGCGATACCTAAAACGCCGCTTGGCATAGGCGTAAACCAGCAGCCGGTCCTGGCGTCAGTCCGACGTAAGTTTGCCTTCCAATAATCGACCGCAAGCAGCCGTGTGTCCCAAATTTGGACATATGGAACTGCTGTCCAATATGAGGAGACACACATGGCAACGGTAGGCGGGCACATTTCGCACGCGCCGATGAGCGCCGACGAGAAGAAGGTGATCTTCGCGTCGTCGCTCGGCACTGTTTTCGAGTGGTACGACTTCTATCTGGCGGGCTCGCTCGCCGTCTATATCAGCAAGAGCTTTTTCGCGGGCGTCAATCCCACCGCCGGCTTCATCTTTACGTTGCTCGGTTTCGCGGCCGGCTTTGCCGTGCGGCCGTTCGGCGCACTCGTGTTCGGTCGGCTCGGCGATCTTGTCGGCCGCAAGCACACGTTCTTGATCACGATCGTGATCATGGGTCTCTCGACGTTCGTGGTCGGCCTCCTGCCGGGATATGCGTCGATAGGGTTTGCGTCTCCGGTGATCTTCATCGCGATGCGGCTTTTGCAGGGCCTCGCGCTCGGCGGCGAGTACGGCGGCGCGGCAACCTATGTCGCTGAACATGCCCCGGCCAACCGGCGCGGCTACTACACGTCGTGGATCCAGACGACGGCCACGCTCGGCCTGTTCCTCTCGCTGCTCGTGATTCTCGGCATTCGCACGTCCATCGGAGAAGAATCGTTCGCGAGCTGGGGCTGGCGTATTCCGTTCATCGCATCGCTGCTCCTGCTCGCCGTGTCGGTCTGGATCCGGCTGCAATTGAGCGAATCGCCGGCGTTCCTCCGGATCAAGGCTGAGGGCAAGACTTCGAAGGCACCGCTCACCGAGGCATTCGGCCAGTGGAAGAACCTGAAGATCGTGATTCTTGCGCTCATCGGCCTGACGGCCGGCCAGGCTGTGGTCTGGTACACGGGCCAGTTCTATGCGCTCTTTTTCCTGACGCAGACGCTCAAGGTCGATGGCGCGAGCGCCAATATCCTGATCGCGCTGGCCTTGTTGATCGGCACGCCGTTTTTCGTGTTCTTCGGTTCGCTGTCGGATCGTATCGGCCGCAAGCCGATCATCATGGCCGGCTGCCTGATTGCCGCACTGACCTACTTCCCGCTGTTCAAGGCACTCACGCACTTCGCCAATCCGGCGTTGGAAGCCGCGACGCAAAAGTCGCCCATCGTCGTCGTCGCCAATCCGGACGAGTGCTCGTTCCAGTTCAACCCCGTCGGCACCGCGAGCTTCACGAGTTCTTGCGACATCGCGAAGAGCGCGTTGGCGAAATCGGGCTTGAACTACTCGAACGTTGCAGCGCCCGCGGGCACCATCGCCCAGGTGAAGGTGGGGGATGCGGTGCTGGAATCCTATGACGGCAAGGCGCCCGACGCGAAAGCGAAAGGCGCGGCGTTCACGAAGACGCTGGCCTCGACCCTCAAGGGTGCGGGGTATCCGGCGAAGGCCGATCCGTCGCAGTTGAACTGGCCGATGACGGTGGTGATCCTGACGCTGCTCGTGATCTACGTGACGATGGTGTACGGTCCGATCGCGGCGATGCTCGTGGAGATGTTCCCGACGCGGATTCGGTACACGTCGATGTCGCTGCCCTATCACATCGGTAACGGTTGGTTCGGCGGCTTCCTGCCGGCGACGGCGTTCGCGATCGTTGCGACTCAGGGAAATATCTACTCGGGGCTCTGGTATCCGGTGGCGGTAGCGTTGATCACGTTCGTGATCGGGATGCTGTTCGTCAAGGAGACGAAGGACTCCAATATCTACTCGCGGGATTGAGGCGGGGAGCGGCGAGGGACCAACGGCGGGTGAGGGTTGCAAGGGGGGGGGCACGGATGAATCCCAGCACTTGACAGCACCGCCCGTCCTAACGATAATCGTCCTTCTTTCGGCGAATTAGCTCAGTCGGTTAGAGCGACGGAATCATAATCCGCAGGTCCGGGGTTCGAATCCCTGATTCGCCACCAGTTGTAAGAAAAAGCCGCTGCTTCTCACGAAGCAGCGGCTTTTTTGTTCTGGAATGCCGGGAATGCGCCCGAACAGGCGCATTACGCATCTAAAGCGGCCAACCGTTTTAGGTGCGGTGCGCTTTTCCGGAAGCGGGTGCTACACGCCACTGTTACCTCAATGTGGAGAGCACACCGTGAAACACCCCTACCTCGCCCCCCGTCGCGGTTCGTCGAACTACTATTTCCGTCGCAAAATTCCGCTCGAACTGCAATCCCTGCTCCAACGCAAGGACTTCTGGCTCAGCCTCGAAACGTCCAGCAAGGAGGTGGCCATCACCCGCCTGCCGATGGCCGCGCTGCAATATGAACGCCTCGTCGCCCCGGCACGGGCCGCCGCCAACGCGGCCACGGCGACCGGCGAGAACTGGCTGCCGCATGGCCTGCGTCCGGCGGGCGACGACGCGCCCCACCCGTACCACCCGTCCGTGCAGCCGCCGGGCACGACCCGCCTTGACGCCGCGCACATTCCCCGACTGGTCGAGCGCTACACCGTCAACGCACTGGCGAATGATGACGAAGCACGTCCGACTTACTTCGAGAAAGAGAGCGACGAAGCCGAAGCCGACAAAGACGACTACGACGACGAGGCGCACACGGCCCTCCTGCAGGAGGCGCGCCGGCAGCTGCGCCGGGCCCGGGCGTCGGACGACTTTTCGGACGTCCGCGAGGCCGTCGAGGAGCATCTGACGTGGGAGCGCGCCTGGCTGCCCGCGGCGTCGGCCGAGTTCGCTACTTTGCTGAAGGCCATCGCCGACGCGCAGCTGGCTGTCGTGGAAGAAGAACTGCGGCGCCTCGAGGGCGACGTCAGCGAGACGCCCGAACTGATTCCGCTGGTCGACGAAAACGATACATGGGAAGCCGCGCTGAAATGCTGGAAGGAGGAGCGGATGCCCTCGCCGAAAACCGTCCATGACGTGACGGCGCAGACACAGCGTTTCAAGTCGCATGTGGGCGAGCTGCCCCTGTCGGCCCTGACGTCCGACCACGTTGAACGATTCAAGACGCTCTGCCTGGAAAAGGACGAGCTCGAGCACGGTCGCGTGAACACGATTCTGTCGCTGCTGTCGCCGCTCATCACGCTCGCCATGCGCAAGAAGCTGACGCAGCTGGCCCGCAACCCGTTCAGCGGCATGAAATATCCCGCCAAGGTGGTCGAACTCAACCGGAAGACGGTACGCACGGCATTCATGATGGACCAGTTGAACCAGGTCTTCTCCTGCCCCGTGTATACGCAGGGCCATCGTCCGGGAAAAGGAGGTGGCGACGCCGCGTACTGGCTGCCGCTGCTTGGTCCGCATACCGGCGCCCGGGTCGAAGACTTGTGCCGGCTCACGGTCGCCGACGTGGTCCAGCGCGAGGGCGTATGGTGTCTGCACCTGCACGACTCGAAGCGCGAGGCCCGCACCGGGAACCGGACCGTCATGCGCCACGTCCCGGTCCACCGTAACCTGCTGCGACTCGGCTGGCTCGACTACGTCGAATCCCGCCGGCCAGCCGGCGGCTCGGCATGGCTCTTCCCTGACCTCTCGACCAACCAGTACGAGAAGCGCGGTGCCGTGTTCAGCAATTGGTTCAACGAATACCTGCGCTCGCCCATCGGCCTCACGGACCCTGCGCTCGTGTATCACAGTTTCCGCCACACGTTCCAGACGTTTGGCGAGCTGGCGGGCATCAGCGGGCATGTCATCGACGAACTGATTGGGCACGCGCCTGACAGCCGTTATGGCAGGAAGGAAGGTGGGTTCAAACGGCTGCCGTTTGCACTGCTCATCGAAGCGATGGAGAAGCTGGATTTTCCCGGACTTGAGCTTGGCCACCTGCCCTACGCGGGTCGGACATAATCCTGGTTCACGCTCTGGCACAACATCCAGAGTCTACGACGTTGGCCGGCCGCTCATGCGGCCGGCTTTTCTTTGCATGAATGAAGCAGGAAAGATATAAACCCCACTCGCTAAAATCTTTAAAAAGAGCTTTCCTCACCCTAAGGAGCTACTTTAAAAACCCTGAAAAAGAGTCTTCTTAGCAAGAATGAGAGCTCTTCCCGCGGTCAAGCCGGTACAAAGGTCCGTACTTATGTACCGCCCGTCAGGTGAAACCTGCGACGCTCTTCTCGCAGACAAACAAGAACGTAATGCAGTCGTTCATCGAACGCTAGCAGAAGCCCAACGATGCCGAGTTGCGCACCGTTGCCATGACAGCGCGCCGCTTGGCGCGGCGTCGGCGTTACGCTGCTTCGGCGGTCCGAGCGGCGTCCCGCAACCGCTTTCGCCCTGCTGCCGTAAGGGCAAAGGTGCCATCGTCGAACTGACGGACCAACCCGCACTGCGCGAGCAGCAGCATCGCGTGAAACAGGCGGTCTTGCATGATTGTGACGCTGCCCACGCCCCCCTTGCTCGCCACGCGCTCGAGTCCGTTGTCACCCTGGATGAAGAAGAACCGGTTGCGGCCGTCGTATGTCCGCTCCCGCACTACTGCGAAGTGCAGGAGGATGACATAGAACTGCACCACATGAGCGATGAACTCCGACGGCGGAGCGTCACTGAACTGCATCAGAAGACCGCGCAACACGCTCAGGGGCAGCCGGTCGTTTTCGAATTCCTGCACGACATACTCATTGGCCAGGAGGTTCTCCGCCTCCACTGCGCAGTAGACGAGCGCAATATAGACCTCGCGCAAGGCAAGCTTTTCATCCTCTGTGCGCTGACCGAAATTGCACACCCCCTCCAGCCGCGCGAGTAAATCCTCGAGGCGCAGCTCCTTCACAAACGGTGCTGCCTCAAAGAAGCTACCGTACGTTCGCTGCAGGGAGCGGAGTTGGTCTGCCAGCGCACCGACACCCTTACGATGCTGTTCGGGAAGCGTTTCAACGAGTCGCGCACCCAAGCTACGCGCGCAGTCAGAGATATCACGCGGCTGTTCATCCACGACCGCATCGTGAATCCAGCACTGGACACACCTGCCAAGAGTCTCGAGAGCAAGGCGCAGATATTGGCGCAGTTGCAGGTTCGCCCACCACCCTTGAACTTCGTCAATCTCATTGAGGTTCAGCGCCGTGCCAGCGAGACTATATCCGCGCGCCATCGTGTAGCGGATGGTGTTGAGCGGCACGCCGCGTGCACCCGCCTCGCGCGCGTGAGGTTGCTCTGCCTCGAGGGCTCGCAGGGCGAGAGTCAGGCCTGACCAACGGTTCTCCCAACGCGCGCCGATAACCTCGCTCTCGTCGTCAGGGTAAAACTGTTTTACGAATGCAGCGATTTCTCCTTCAGACGGATTCAGCAGGTCCAGCATCTCGCCCATTTCGACCACTTCATCGCGTCGAACAGTCACCTGATTGAGGTTTGCCAGCCAGTTCCTGCGCGGATGGGTCTTGATTGCCTCCTCGTAGCCGTCGGCAAGTTCCTCTCCGGCGCCGCTGAGACGGTAGGTCCCGGGCAACGCAGGCACTTCTTCAAGGAAGCGCATGCCACGCACCAGACTCGGCCGGTATTGCGGTGCGGTCAGGAAGTGCGCGCCGCCATCCCGAACAACATAGTCCGGGTCGACTTCGAGCCTGCGGGCAGTCAGATTGCCGGGCAATTCTTCGAAGCTGAGCGTGACTCGGCTGTTGTCCGTCGGGAACGTGCGGTCTGCGCCAGCGAGCCCTCCAACTTCCTGCATGCGGTTATACCAGGTAAGCAGCAGTTGAATCTTCTCAAGGCCTGCTGCCGAGAGCGCTGCGATGTCGGGATTCCGGGCCTTTCTAGCCGTCGTGTCAATCTGGCGCACCATCCAGCAGATTGCCGAATACACACGGATGAATTCGACAGCGTTGTTGATGCCGGGGTAGATAGAGCGGTAAAGCGCCTCGACTGAGGCTGCCGTGCCCAGCGGGTCAACGGATTGGGTATCGTCGAGGTACTGCGTGAAAAGCGGCTGGTCAAGCATGGTCGTTATCCCTTATAACGGCCCGCAAGGCCGTTCCGGTCGAGCTGTGCGGCATCCAGTTCGTAGAACAGCGGCCTTCCGCAGTACATACCTTTGCAAACGAATGCACGCGTGTTGCGCAACGTGCGCAGGTCGTCGGTATGCACGGCCAACCGACAGCATGGGCACTCGACTCCCTTCGCGCGAACGACTCCGAAGGCGGCGGCCTTGTCCTTGCGCTTCTGACGCAGTGCTGCAAACACATCGGCATATTCGCGCGGTACCATCGGAGCCGGTGTCGCCTGGCCGAGTATGCTCGCGATGAGGGCCAGCAGTTGCTGAGACAACGTCTCACACATCTCGACTACCTGCGCACTGGTCGCAATCGCCTCGCGGTCAGCCACAGGCACACGCAGGAAGCGTGGCGAGCCAAGCGCGAGACGCGCGAGTGCTTCATTTTCCCCAGCGGCCAGAGCCCGGCCGGCAAGGCGCTCGAGCGATTCCTTCAGGCTTTGCAGTTGCGAATCGGGATGGTAGTGCGCGGCACAGCACGCCATCGCGCAGAAGAACGGCAGGAGTCGCTCCCGGTTTTCCGCACTGTAGGCGAACGCCGAATACTGCTGAAGCCACGCGTCAATGACGAGCGGCTCAACGGGAGGCAGTACGCCCTCCACCTTCGTGCGGTGCGCGAGCGCGCGTTTGAGCACCGCGCAACCGGCCAGCTCGACCATCATGGGCACGATTGCCGATTGAGCGTCCCGCGAAAGCGCGCGCGGCAAACTCTCCATGAGCCGCTGGAACAACGTCTTGCTCTGCTCTTCGACCTGCGCACCGGGGTCATCCCCACCTTCATCGTCATCGCCGTCGTATTCGTCATCCTCGGTCGTGAGTAGGCGCATACGGTGTCCCGTGCTCAGCGGCGCGCTCTTGCGTTCAGCCTTGCCCGGTTCACGGGGAGGCTCAGCCTTTTCAGTCGCATCGTCTTCAGGCAACAGGTCGAGGTCCCGATTCAGCCACCTGAAGGCGGCCTCTAGGGAAACGCGCGCGACATCGGCCGAGCGCGCGAACGCTCCGAATTGTTCGACGCTCTTGCGCCACTCGTCGTAGGTGATTTTGGGGCGGGCAGCGGTGTCGGCTGACTCTCTCGTTCCCGGACCAGTGCGAACGGCTCCGCCCGCAGGCGCGCCGACCTGCGCCTTCGTTTGCAGACCTTGCAGCCACGCGAAAATGGTCGTGATGTCATCGAGGTGATAATCCCCGGCCCGCATTCGATTCGCCGCGCGGATGAGTTTGCGCTCGGACTCATCAGCCGTGAGTGCGAACTCGATGTTAATCCAGGTGGATGCCTCAATTCCGTCGCCGCGCAGCACCAGGCGAAGCGCACGTTCGGTGTCGAAGTAGTCTTTCATCCGCACGTTGAACGCGCCCTGTGCATCCAACGGAACGGACCGGATGGTTTCGAGACATTTCGCACCTTCCCAGACGGACAGCTCGACCTTCATTTCGCCCTGCGCGGGCTTCAGTACGCCGACAATCCGCTGGGCCGGCGTCCATGTCGCCTGGAGAGCGAAACTCGGCCCCATTCGCCCCACCGCCGAGAAGTCACATGGCTGGAAAGCAGTCGGCTCGACAACCTCCCAGTTAAACGGCGACTTCTTGAGAAAGCGGACGAGCGACACCTCGACGTTCATGGTGGTTTCCAGACTCTGCGAGGTGGCGTTCACCGAGCCCGTCATAACGAGAAAGCCATTCGAGCCTTCCAGCTCGAAGCACTTCGCATGCGGAAATCGAAACGGATTCTCCGTTTCAGCCACGACATATTCGACAGGCTCGGTAAAGACCGTCAACTCTTCATCGAAAGGCGCAAAGAGAGTCTTGGCATTCACACCGACCCGTACGCTGAAGGCCCGCACGGCAGCCGCGAGGTCCTGAACCGGTTGTCCGGAAGGGCTGTGATACGGCGACAAGACGGTCAACGTTTCAGGACGCCGAATCCGGTCCGCCAACACGGCAAACTGGTCGGCAGCAGGCTGGTCGATGGTATGGATAAACCAGGTCTTGCGTGCGGTCTCATCAATCTCGCCAGCGGCGTCGCGAAGGGCCTGCGCTCTGTGCCGATAGCCCGTGAGGATGGCGCCGTTTTCCGCCGAAAACTCGTGCTCGCGCTGCAGCGCGCCGAGGAACGCTGCAAACTCCCCAAAAACGGCGGGCTCCTCTTTCGAGCTGACGGCATCGAGCACTTCCAGATTTTTCCCGTGTCCCGCGAGTGTCAGGTTGGCGCTCGACACCACGAGGCTGTCGTAGGCATCGCCTTGCATGTAGACGAGTTTGGGGTGAAATACCGCGGCGCCCTGCATGTCGACCGGGATGACCCGATATGCCGTACCCGCGTGGAGGCTCGTTGCTTCCTCTGTCGACTTTTGGGCTTCGCGCGCGTCGACCAGGACGTCAATCTGCTCGCAGCCACAATTGCGCAGCGCCGGTAAAAGAAAGGTTTCGAACCAGAAAATGCTGAAGGTGTAGGAGGTGAAGAGCGCGCGTCGCGGCTTCGCTTCCTGTATGAGCGACAACAGTGTCCGTTGCATAACCCCGCTCCTCGGGCGGCTGCCGCTTGTCCTTGAGGCAGTCCGCATGGTCTCTCGCTATTGGGGCCTCTTGCCTGTTTCGGAAAGGGCGACTTATTAACGGCAAATTCTTGCGAAATTTTACTCCTGGCTCAACGTCTAACGATGAGCTTTCAGCGCTCCCTGCGACGTTCAGCCTCATATCGGCCCAGAAAGGAAGATTTGTCTAGAAGGATTTTCGCCGCATTACGTGGTCCGTCGAACGGATTTCCGGTACGCGGCACGTACTATTTAGAGTCCCTCAACTTTGCACGGAGCACCTATGAGCGACGAGTCGAGAGACCCCGCATTGGAGCAGCTCATGCGGACTGTGACAGTCGGCTTCAGGCTGGCGACTGAAAAGATGGCGGACACCGATACGAAAGTCGGTGCGCTGAAAGAGGAGGTGACGGAGTTACGCGCGGGATTAGCGCAGCAGGGCACTCAGATTGAAAACTTGAAGGCTGAGCTGGCACAAACGAAGACCTAACACGCTTCGCAGGTTCGCTCGCTGTTCCGCGCGCAGGAGGTACCGGGCAAAGCAGCCATTGCCTACGACCGCTAGGCGGTGCAGAAGGCGGGCTCGGTGCGGGAAGTGGCCAACGAACTCGGCGTGTTCCGCGGATACGCCGGGCAGCTCATTTCCTTGCAGCGCAAGCGTCTCAACAAGGGCTAGCCGGAAAAAGAACCGCCAGCGATGGCGGTCTTCAAGGCGGCACGCTATAGCAATTTGCGAATGACCGTCGGTGCCTGTCGAGACGGGCGATGTCGTAAGTCGCCGCGGATGCATGCGCACCTCACGGTGACGCCGGTAAGTAGCAGGAAGCAGCCGCGGAGTCGCTGAAAGAGTGACTATCAGGCGGGTTCCGAGACGCGATTTGCCTTCCCACTGCGGTTGACCTTCACGTTCAGTTGTCTCATTAGCCGCCCTATTTCGAATACGGCTGCAATGCGTTCATCGTCTACCGCCGCGATAGTCTTCCGGCTCGAGGTTTCTCGATAATATCGGCCGTCGCACTCGACCAAATCAAGCAACGCCGACATGTCGCGGACTTCGCTTGGAGTGACTTCTCCCTCTCCGGCGATGATTCCTGCGGCGATAGAATGATTCCCGCCTCCGACGAAGCTGATTCCCCAAGGCAACCACAACATGACCTGATGATTCGGGTCTTGCCTCCATTTACCCATCGACTTGCCTCGGCCGATGTGAGCAAGCGCACTTGCGATGCGTTGCCGGTTCCACGGCCAAGGAAGTATCGTGTCTTTTGCCAGATTGACCCTGAACGCATCCGGCGCGAGCTTTACGCCAATTCCGTAGCTCAACGGGGTTATGCGACGGTCATCGAAAAAGAAGCTCGACGAAACGATACTTGGCGGAGCCTGGTGCGCAGCGTTTTCAACGACACCGACCAATGCCTCGGCCTGGTAAGGACGCAGCAACTGATTGACAAGGTCGTGCAGCGCGGCCGGATTCCGTTGAGCAATCTCGCGCGCCATGTCCATGATGTTCTCAAACTGCGAGCGCCGCTTTCGTCCCAAGAAGCGCCGGACTCGTGACATCACGACACCTCCCATTTCGATAATGGCCTCGTATGCGGTTTGTTTCATACCGTACCCCGTAGTTGGAAAATTGTTGTGTTGCGGCAGCCCCCGTTTTGTCTGCTTGCTGCCCTCTGCTTGAGCAGACACGCGCGTAACCGCCGACTCATTGAACAAAGGTCGATGATTCATCGCGGCGCCGAGGCCGCCGTTTCAGTTTGGTTTTGAAGTGTACTGGTCCACAGATTCCAGAGACCTATTCACGACGGGTAGCAACTTGACCTTGCCGTTCTCCCAGAGGGCGACCGTGTCTTTCGACTGCTGGATGATGAACCCCGTCGCAATTGCACTGGTTCCATCCGTCAGCCGGAAGCAGTGCTGACCATGTGCATGAGCAGAACATCCCTTGATGTAGTCTGCGATGTCATCGTCCGCAAGGGCGTTTGCCGCGGCGACGCCAAGCTCCACCGGAAAAATTAGGACAGCGGCAAAAAAAGTAGGAAGTGCGAACATGAGATATGTCCCTCCCAGAGGAAGGACGAGCAGATAGGTCGCGAGCAGCTTGATGCGCTTACTGACGGGAGCCCGACCGCGATGAAGCCTTCCAAGCTTGGCTGCGCCCTGTCCCAGTGCCAAGGCCAGAATTCCAGTAATAAGCAATGCGCCGATGACTACCAGAACAGGCCTCGACTTGAACATAGCCCCGAGGATGATGTCGAGGTCCTTCATGACGGCAAGGACCGCAAGCACGAGATAGTCACTCCGTCCCTGAGGGAATGCGCCCGGGTTAATGCCGAAGCGCTCGAGAAACGTCTGTTGGAAGGTCACTCCGACGAGATACGCAAAATACAATGTCGCTGCGCCGAGCACAGGCGCCAGAACCTTCCACCATGCAAATCGGCCGGTATCTGGTTTCAGAGAGAGTTCCGCGTCATTCAGCTTCATGTTTTTTAAACCTACAAATCGGATTATCGGCGAGCGGACGCACCAATCGTCGCCGAGTTGGCTTCCCGCGTGCGCTTGCAAGCCAACTCGGCAACGATTGGTGCGTCACTACGGGAAGAGAGGATAGGCGCTCAACGCGGGCTCAATTGCTCACGCACCTTGCGTACGTCATCCTGGTCGCGTTGAATAAGGCACGCTTCAATCTGCCCGAGACAACGAAGCAATTCCCTCTAGAAGATGTCGCCCGCACCTTCGGTGCCCTCCATGTGGCGACAGAGGCCCGGCGACAGGTAGCCCAATTTAGGGCTCGGCCCGGTCGTGCACCGGTTGCCGTCGTACTCGACATACATCGGCGGCGGCGTCGTGTCGTTCCACGAGGTAAGGAGCGCCATAAAAATTCCGACAGCAGTCGAGGCGAGAACGCCGTTCGGCCAGACGACTTGAGGGCGTCCCCCGGCAGCGCCGTAACGCGCATTCTCTGTGGCCAGAGCAGCATCAGTTATGAACCCCATGCACCGCATGCACGGCTGGCCCGGCAGCGAAGCGATGGCCTGACCGCTGATGAAGTAGCGCCCTTCTTCGCCGTGGACGTCCATTCCGACGTCGATGTACGGAATGCGATAGCGACGCGCGAAACGTTCGAGCTCGTCGCGCGCCCCCATCGTGTCGACACATCCGAAGATGTAGTCGACCTTTTTCAGGTCGTCGAGCGCGAGATTCCACGGGCCATCGTGTTTGACGACTTGCGTTTCAGGGCTGACCGCCGCTACGCGCGCGCTGATGACATCGACCTTTCGCGCCTCTGCCTGCGCTTCGGCATGGGTCAGCCCGACCATGCGGTTGCGGTTGGAGTCTTCCGCAAAGTCACTGTCAACCAGGACGAGCTTACCGACGCCAATATGCGCCAATTGCTGCGACACATGCGAGCCACCACCGCACAATCCAATGACTGCTACGGTCGTGTTCTTGATGGTCGCTTCCGACGTTTCCCCGAGGAAGCTTTGACGACTGTGTCGATTGTCCATGATGCAACTCCGCTTGCGAATGAGGTTTTTGCAGGTATACGCCGGCCCTTGCGAGTTGCGTCTGTCCCGGCCCCAGGAAGACCGCGCTCGCGGAATCGAGGCTGAAGACAATCGCACCATGAGGTAGCTCAGGGCGAACATTGACAAAATCAGGGATGAAACGCTTGTTTTCGTGTACATCTACGGCGCTGAAGCCGGGCGTACCGCGGTGGTCGTGCCGATGCACGTGAAAGATGCTCACGGGGCTCATGTGCGCCGCTGCGCGCAAGCGACGAAAAGCGCTCGAAGAAACGCACGCCCCGACCCTCGGATTGTTCTCGTATTCACCGTCCGGAATCGCGATGTATCGCTGAGCCGTGATGGTCCACGCGTCGTTTGCCATCGTCGATTCGCAGACGAGGAACCCCACCCGTTCCGCGGCGAAGGCATGTGGCCGGTCAAGGTCGCGGTGAAGTTCTGCGACCAGCGTCGGGCTAATCGTGATGGATGTCATTTAAGCGCCACCATGTGTGCGCCCAGCATGTCCAGCAAAGGCAGCGACGACGGAACCCCTTGCCAGGACCAGACGTGCCATACGCGACCGGCAATAACGCGCTCGGTCCAGTTTGCGGGCTTGTCGACAATTTGCTCGCGCTCTGCAATCCGTTGCGACAGATAGAGGCGGCTCGTATAGCCGTTGGCCCCATTCGGTGCCAGCAGCGCATCGAGGATGTAGGTCTTGTCCCCGACCTGTAGCCGTAGTGCGGGCAGATGAACGAACACCTCCGGTCCATCCGTGAAGACCTTGGCGCCAGGGACTACGGCCAGCAACGGCCGTAGTCGTTCGTCGTCGAGGCCCTCCATCACGAGGAGCTTCCGGTGCGGACTGCGCTGAGAAACTCTTCGCCGCCGACGACGTGAATGTGCGAGGTATCGTCGAGAGGTGGAAAGTCGCCGGGGCCGAGGACCTTTTCGAGCACCTTGTCGGCCGGAACACCCAGTTTCTTCTTCAGCTCTGCAACCAGATACGTGCCCGCCTCAATCTCGACTGGACGGTTGTCGATTTTGACGGTGACGAGGTGCGGCGCCGGGTGGTGTTCGTGATGACCGTGATGCTCATGGTGGCCGTGGTGGGCGTGGTGCTCGTGGTGGCCATTCGGTTCACGGTGCGCATGCTGCTCGCCGTGGCCTTCATGGTGCGCCAGGGAGCGGCCCGGCTGCTCGCCATGGTCGCCGTGGGCGTGTTCGCCCGGGGTTTGCTCAGGGTTGTGCATGGTTACCTCTAAAGTTTGCATCAATGACATCGAACCATTCGATGTCAGCAGCATTGTCCTCCAGAGGAATCCGCATGTCAACCACAATGACTTTCATGATGCATGTCAGCCATCTTGACAGGTCATCAATATTGACATATACGCGGCGCGAGTTATACTGCCGAACATGGACAAGTTCTATGAAGAGTTCGGGCGGGCGCTGCGGGAGCGCCGAATTAAAGCCAACCTGACGCAGGATGACGTGGCGTCGAAGGTCGGGCTTGGACGCACGTCTGTCACAAATATTGAGAAGGGACGACAGCAGGTCTCGTTGCACATGCTTTATCAACTGGCTGATGCCGTTGACGCAGAACCCTCGTCTCTCCTACCTTCAAGAAGTGAGACCAAGGAGAAGTCGGAGCTTCCTGCTGAGCTGGAGAGTTCACTGGCCAAACTTGGTGACGAGACAGAAAGACAATGGGCTAGAGAATTCCTAGATTCGCCCGAGGTTCTTGCCTCTCTCGAAGAAAAACGCTAAAACATGGCAAACCCGGAAAATAAAGCACAAGAGACACTTCAGACCGCTGGTGTGACGGAAGCACCAGTCGATGTCGAACTTGTCGCCAAACAAATGGGATGCAAGGTCATGTTTCAGACCTTGAAATCAGACTTGTCGGGGCTCCTGGTTAATCAGCCAGGGAAGTGTCTGATTGGAGTCAACTCTCATCAGAGTAAGACCCGCCAACGATTTACCATCGCCCACGAGCTCGGGCATCTCGTCTTACAGCACAAAGGAGAGATGTTCGTTGACGGAACGGTCCTTCGAAGGGATGAGAACAGTGGCCGAGCGATAGACCCACAGGAAATTGCTGCCAACCAGTTTGCGGCCGCCCTGTTGATGCCTTCCGATTGGGTTTATAAGAAGTTGGCTGAGAACCGGAAACAGTCGCCTGACAGTTCTGCCGAAGAAGTGACAACTGCACTTGCGGCCCAATTTGAAGTCAGCCCACAAGCCATGGGTATCCGGCTCGCAAATCTTGGGTGCCTTATTCCTGAATAAGGTGGACGCGCCGCGCAAGACCGTCTGAGGTCGTTCCACTGTGCGCATCGAAACATCCTCGCGACCGCCGGGCTGACCTCCCCGTGAGATTGTCGCCCCATATTGGACTTGCTAACTGTCAGAGAGCCTCCTCAATCGACCGACGCCCACTCATAAACGTCGCGTGCCAGCGGGCCCGGGTCATCATGGGCTGACACTACGAAGCCCTGTTGCTCAAGGCTCCAGCTTTGCTCGCCAAGGATATTTTCAATCCTCTCGCGGTCTAGCGCGGGCATGCTGTCGGTTGCCGGCGTCATGACAAAAAGCCCCAGACCTCGGTCCTGAAGCCGGTTCACCCGGGCATAGGTCGTCAGGTCTCTCGATGCGCGCAAAAAATTCAGCTCGACGCTAGTCGGAGTCTTGTACACCGCTGAGATGACGCTCCCAGCCTTGCCGGGGGGTGCGAGATTGAATTCGAGCCAGTGAGACTGCCCCGTCGATTCATCGAGAAGCGCTCGTTGCGGCTCGGTACTAATTCTCTCAAACGATAACCCGGCAATCTTCTTCAACTCGTCATCAACAAGACGGCGCACAGCGGCGTTGTCGAGCGTGATGAATTCACGGGTCTTCCGTTCTTCGCGAGGCACAAGAGGCACGACGTCGTAATAGAGCCGACTCAGAACAGCATCCACAGACACGCCTGATGTCGCCCACTGACTTCCGATTGAGATAGCGTCCGTCTCGAATGGCACGTCTTCGAGACCCGCCCCATTCTTCTGTGCACGCAGCATGCCCTGCTCGGCCGCTTCCATGAGTTCGCGAATCTGACCAAGGTCGTCCCGGCCATAGATACATTCAAACTTCGACAGGTCATCAAGCAAACGGAAGCTGAACGGCCCACCACGTGTGCCGACAATAACTCCAACGGTGTAGCGTTGGGGCGCGAAAGCATCTGGTTGCAATTCGATGGTCGCCCACACACCCTCAAATTCGGGTGCAGGCACGGCGAGCGCGTGTCGCCTGATATGAGCAAGAGGGTCTGAGCCGGTCGACATGAACAAGGTTCTCATACGATGCACCCCAATTCATTGGCTAGCCAATCACGTTGAGCACGATGTCCGAGAAACTGCAGAACGTTTGCTGTCAGCGTTGCTGCTTCAGTCGAGTCGGAAATCACTTTCGAAATGAATTGCTCCAGCGATGGTGCGACCTGCACGAGAGCATGCTCATGCTGCAAGGATGCCACCGCCATCGACGCTTCAAACCTGGTATAACCGGCTTGCTTGAGCAGATGTCGGGCCTCCTTGCGCAAACTATTGTGCGCATATTGGAGACCGCCTGCTAGCCAGATTAGCGTGTAGAGAATGAGCTCGTTGTCGATGGGGATATAGTCTCCACCCGACGTCCGCAGAAAATTTCCGGTATGGCGGTCCTGGTTTTCGACCCAATGGTCGAATGCAGCAATTCTGGCGATGTCGCGGTGCTTGAACGCACTAGCCTTTCGAGCGGCCTGCAGCCACTTCCACCGCGCGGTGATGTGCTTGCCGGGAACGGCTGAAGTGCAAAAAGCTGGTACCTCCTTGTACTTCATCCAATGCTGGTCCAGCGGCATGCTCTGGCGAAGCCTTCCAACGGGCAGGAGAACGACAGCTGCGAACTCCGGCCGAGGCAGGTCGAGGGCAGCAGCTATCATCCATGCGATGCTCTCTGTGAGCACCATGGGGTTGCCGAGCGGGGCCGCTTTGACAAAGCATTTATGCAACCGCCCGTTTGCGTCGGCGATAACCGCCTGGTGGGTAGTGTGGTTCTGCCCCTTGTTGGCGGCCGCACCCCGGAACTCCCGCCAGGCATCCGCTGGCAAAATTGGAATCATGTTGTGCCCTCAGTCTTTTTTGTTCTTCTCTGCCGATTACGGCCGCTGCCGCCGACTCTTTACAGCTGGCCGCCCCTCACGCCTATTTCGCACTGCGCCCATTGGTGGGCAACCGCGGCTCTGATGGAAGCATTACGCTCGATTCGCCTGACCGCTCGGAATTGTACATCCCCTTATCAGCAGCGGCATTCGAGCAGACTGACGGCATTGCCGCATGTTCGGCTCCTACCCTGGGGCAGTGAGACGTTAGATACAGGCTTCTGGCTGCGCTGCTCTTCGTTGTCCCCCTGTTGCATACATTTGGGCACGCGGCGCGAAGGCCAGGCTTAACCGATTCCCGCACTCGTACCGGACGGCTTGAAAGGCGCCCATCCCTCCTGTAATTTCTCTTGCTTTCGATACCCAGATTCATGTTATCCAATGACGAGCGCGACCGAAAAGTTCGACCCAGCCAAGCTCAAAAGCAATGCCCTGACGTCTATCCGGCTCGGCGTCGAGGATTTCACCCGCAGCCAGCTGGCAGAAGGCGGAGACCCCGACCGAGCGCTGTCAGCTTTGCGCAATCTGTTTGCGGGAATCTTGTTGCTGTTCAAGTATCGGATTGCGACCGGGGCCGGAAGCGCCGCAGAGGGTTACGAACTGATTTTCAAGACCGGGGAGATTCTTCCGCAGCCTGACGGCATGGGCGGTATCGAATGGCAACCGATGAAATTCGGCAACACGACGATTGACGTACCGGATATCAAAAAGCGCTTCGATGCATTTGGCATCGTAACTGACTGGAAGGTTATCGAGGCGCTACAAAAAGAACGCAACAACGCGGAACACCTTCATCCCCAGAATGCGGCCGGGGTAATCGGAAAATTTCTCTCCGACACGTTCCCGGTATTGAGCACGTTCATTCAGGACGAGCTAGATTCCGCGCCGGCTACGCTTCTCGGCGAGACCTGGACAACGATGCTGAAGCATCACGATTTCTATCAGGCTCAGGCTGCCGTATGTACCGCGGCTTGGGCAGGCCTGAACGTTCCAGACGACCTCTTGCCGGTGGTGCCTGACATGCAATGCGAGGCGTGCGGGTCGTCCTTGCTGAAGCCGTCCGGCGACGAAGAAGAGAGCAGCGACCTTGAAAGCGGCGAGGTTACGTACATTTGCGTCAGCTGCGCACATCGCGCACTCATCGTGCCCTTGCTCGAAGAAACCCTTATCGAATTCGTCGGCGGCTACGACCCTTTCAGCGGCGAAGAGCCGCCCACCGCGGAATGCCCGGAATGCCAACACGCAACGTTTGTACATACAAAGGGAAAGTGCCTCTGGTGCGGCATGCAGCTCGACCCCGAAGGGTGCTCGCGTTGCGGAAACGCTCTGACATTGGATGATTACGACAATTCGCTGTGCGGATATTGTCAGTATCAAGCCGACAAGTATCGTGATGCCTAAGACCAAGGACCCTCGCCGACACCTCACTCGTCGGTTGTAATCGCCCAATGCGTCCGGCCCGTCCATTCTCCGGCTGCTGGTCTGATGCGGCCTCCGCCGGCACCTAACCCAGAGATTCGACCGCATTTAAAGTCGACGACGTATACCCTTGGCTGGAGGAGAGGGCTAGATACCCCGCGGCCAGCGGAATGGCGCCAAGCGGGAGCTCCGGGCGCGACCTGGGAGCAATCGGCAAGAGGGTGAGCGGCGAGGCGTGCATGCCTTGGGATAGTCTGGCCGAGTCGGGGCGATGCACGCGACCCCGACGCCCCGTGCGAGAGGCCGGCTCCGCAGTCCAGCGCGCAGGCTCAGGGGCGAAGCTCCCCCTAGCCCAGCGTCCTGCTGGGCTAGGGGGGAGCTTCGCCCCATAGCTCAAGACACTCACCACAATCCAGACATTAAAGACTTTTCTCTGAGAGATGGACTTCTTTCCGACAACCGGATTGGACGTGGCGCTGAGCGTCCAGAAGGTAGACAGTATCTTCGTCAAAAAGCCGACCCGCCGCGCCGTGATATGCACCGATTTTCTTCCTCATTCGGTGAGCAACGAAGAGCGTTTCGAGAGAAAGGCACCGTCAGAAGCTGGACGAGTCTTCCTTTCTGGCATAGGGGGCATGACGAGGAGCATAGCGCGTAGCCTCGAACGAGCCTGAAAATGGCGTTTCGTGTCCAGGGCTAGACTAAGCGCCGATGATACGCCCCGACGGTTTCGCAGCGACACGTGATTCCGATGCGCGAGGTCTGCCAGACACTCGCTGGCCCAATACTCTCTCCATCGGGCCGGCGAAGGTGGCCGCGTAGTCGGTTGTAAGAAAGCACTACGCCCGCGTCGAGGACACATGGAAAATTCTCAGCCGTATCTGGAGGCGGATGCTGCAAGCGTTGCAGAGAATCGAGGCAATCAGATGGGAGCGACGGTGACTAGCTGCCATCTACGCGCGGCAGCCGTTTCCTACTCCCTGGCACGCCCACTTCGACGCCCCTAAGAAACCGAAAACGTCTTCGACACCCGCGCCCGTGGCGTAGAATCTTCAGCCGTGTAGCGTGCGGCGTTCACGCAGCACACTACTGCCGGTAAGAGCAGCTGAAAACCGTAAAAAAAACTGAACTTCGGGGATGCGGCGTGCATAAAACCAAACTCATGGCCTTCTCAGGCGTTTTGACGCTGCTTGCATCCTGCAGTAGTGTCGGACCGGGCTTCGCCAACCATCCCGGGGACTGCGCATTAGGCATCCCATGGGCGGACTGCCTGCCGGGCACACGCGGGTACGCGAACGGTGGAGGCAGCCTGCACCGGAAGGAAGCCGCGGATGCTGCGAAGGCGGAGCATGACCGCCTTGCTGCCGAGTTTGAAACCGTGCATCAACAGTGCAAGGCCGACATGGCCGTCCCTGAGCTCGCCCCTCTGGGCGACAAGCTTGAGTTTCAGCGCAAGCTTGATGACCCACCTCCCTTTCAATATGCATCCCAGGATGCGTTCCCAACGGCGAATGAACGCATGCTCATCCGCAAATGGGCAACCATCCGAGATTCGTGTATGGCACGTGAGCGTGAAGTCAACGTAATTCCGCCTAACGCAACGCCATTGGATGAATCGTTCATTCGGCAAGAGGTTGCCTTCGGGACAGCGGCTGAGGCAAAAGTCAGTGAGCTGGTTGTTGCACTCTATCAACAGAAGCTCACCTACGGCGAGTTTTCGGAGCATCGATATGCCATTGGAAAGGCCGCCATGGATGCCGACCGACAGTACCGCGAGACGCGCCTGATTCAGGACCAAGACCGGCAGATTCAGGCCCAACAGATTGCCAATCAGCAGTTCGCCAATAGGCTGAATGCGTGGGCCAACTACATGCAGGCGGTGAACGCCCGTCAGCCTCAGACCGTGCGCCTGAACAGCGTGCATTGCACGTCCACCAGCGTGGGCAACACGGTCAACACCAACTGTTTCTGAGCACTTCAGTTTGCAATGAATCGCGGGCAAATCTCGAGACTCACTGCTAATGAGTTTGCTTACGCTACACGCGCTAGCATACCGCGCGCGACTAGGACTCGCCTCCGATGACATTTCGCCAACCCAAGCTGCTTCCTGACGAACCCGCGATTGAAGATTCTTTCGGCGCACACGAGAGAATTGCGAATGCGATTGCCGCGCTGATTGAGACATCCGAAGGAGGCAAAAGCATCCACCTAGACGGCGAATGGGGTGCGGGCAAGTCAACCGTGGTTCAAATGCTTAGGAAGCGCCTATCTGCCAATCGAGCACCGCAATCCGAAAAAGCCCCTCGGACTCGAACGTTCGTCTACGACGCGTGGATTCATTCCGGCGATGGCGTGCGACGTGCTTTCTTCGAGAGCCTGGTTAACGACCTGCTTGCTTGCGAATGGATTCGCCCCAAGTCCAAATCTGCGAGCGAGTGGAAGGCAAAGCTCGACACTTTCTCCGGGAAGAGCAAGCGCACTACGAAGCGCTCAAAACCTGAGTTCGAGGCCGGCACTCGGGTTGCATTGGCTCTCGGTGTCACAGGGGCGCTGTTGTCTCCCGTTCTCTACAATCTGATATCAAAGGCTCTTCAAGACTCACCAACATGGCTACTCTGGAGCCTAACAGGATGTGGCGCTGCTATTTTGTTTTGTGCCGTGCTTGGAATCAGTGCGAAGAACGTTCAAGTCCTGTTGACGAAGTCTACTCAGGACGAGACGACGGATACGCTAACGGAACCTGTCCCAACGTCAATAGAATTTCAACAGGAGTTCGGACGTCTCATGAGCGACGTTCTGAACCTACGCGAGCGAAAGCTCGTCATTGTTATCGACAATTTAGACCGCGTCGAACCGGACGAGGCAAAGCAAGTCTGGATTCTTCTACGGTCTTTCCTCGACAATCCCGCATTCCGTGAAAACGAGTGGTTCAAGCGCCTATGGCTCCTCGTTCCGATAGCGGGCGAAAGCTATCTTTCGAAGCTCTCCGTCGGGGGTGAATCTGGCGGTGGCAAAGGGAATACGCTTGAGAAGGTCTTTCAAGTACGTATGTCGCTGCCACTACCAATGCTGCGGCCCTGGAAAGGCTTCCTTGCCCGGAAGTTGGCAGACTGCTTTGGTGCTGACGAAGATGGAAGCTACGAGGTCATTGCTCGGCTGCTGCATGCTAGCACAGCGCGTGCTGCGCCAACTCCAAGGCAGCTTGTCGTTTTCATAAACGAGCTGGTCGCTCTCTATACGGAGCGGCAGGGCGATATGCCGCTATCAACACTCGCAGCCTATATTCTGTCACGTGACCAGGTGAGGGCGCGGCCATGGCAAGTGCCGACGGACATAGCCAAAGTCCACTACTCTCCCACCCTTGAACAAGACTTCGCAACCTTGTACCTGCACGCAGAGAAGTCACCTGATTCTCTATATCTGCTGATTTTGCCGAATCTCCAGCGAGCACTCGAGATGGGAGAGCCTAGCGACCTTTACAAGGTCCTTGAGAGTAGCCCGGCGGCACATGACATTCTGGACCAGTACTTAATTGACTCCCTTACCAGGATGTCCCAGTCCTCTGAGGAGGCACAGAAGGAGCAGGCGCTTTTCCTCGCGTACCTGCGTGCATTGGTCATGTTCATTGAACCGGCGCTTTCCGGTCACTTCTCGGCTGGCTTTTTGAATCATATCCGCCCAAGAATTGACCGAGTCATGGCGCTGACAGGTTCACTTGACCTGTCAAACCCGAATATAGCAGGAGGAGTCGACGCTTACCTCCAACTAACCAATGACACTAGCTTCGCCACGGCCAAGGTGAGTAGTCTTCTGCATGCAATCTCTGCGATTCCTGATACGAACAGCCCTATAGCTCCGGGGGCGTGGGATTTGTGGACAAGGTCTCTGAATGAGCTACTGTCCAACCAAAGAATCCGGACAGCCGCCACTCTTTCAGAAGGTCGGCATATTTCCTTGCCCATTCCAATCGAAAGGTGGGCTGCAATTTGCGAAAGCCTGGAGGCAGACCCCGTTGGAGCCGCCGTCCTGGCTATGATTGATGTTTCGGCGGACAACGAGAAGCTCTCCGATTGGATTGTGACGGAATCGCTACCGATGAACGTCGACAATCGTGCAGGAAGAGTCCTCCGGCAGGAATTGCGCACACGAGGCTCCGAGTTTTTCCAACTTGTAACCAAGAAAACTGCTGAGGTGTTTCGCGCACGCACCGACCTACCACGCTCTGAGGTACTAGCGTGCCTGGTTTACCTTGTGGAAGTATCGAAGGAATGTGCAAGGCCATTCCTGAAAGAACTGACGGACGAAGGCATGTTCCTGCAATGGGTTAGGCACAACTCCACATCGCCGTCGTTCACCACCGATGAACACTTCATTCGTTTCGCGGCGCTTTCCATTTGGTCGCAAGGCGACCTCGCCTCGGCGCGGCCTGACAACTTTGCGATAAGCGTCGCAACTGCAATGCGCAATCTATTTCGAACTGGAGCGCCGACCCCCGGTTCTGTCGTAAAAGTTGTCAACGAACTTATTCTGCGCACGAAAATCTATGATGTGCTGCCAATCATCGCTGTGATTGCAGAAGGTGCCCACGAAGTACTGGACCAGATGTTGTTCGGGCTATGTGCTAACGCGGAATTTTTCAACGCTGCAAAAGCCGAACTGTCCGGAGATAGCTGTGCGTCTTCGTCCCAATTCCTGCTTGGGGAAGGTGCAGAGGTTGTACGGAAATTGCTCTCACAAAAAGTAGAACATTTCCAGCGTCTCCACTCACTTCCCAAAGAACGGACTATCTAGTTTGCGCCGGGTAGTCACACGGAATTCTGCCGCCCACTGCGGCCCGAGCACTATGCCATTTTGGAGCCAAGAATTCGAGGATTCTGGGCGCAACGTCGACCGCGTCGTCAACAGGCAAGTATGTCACCGGCTCTGCATGCCAGCATGGAGGCAGCTGTATTGCTCCAGCGCTGGCTGCCCCATTGTGCGCAAATCTGTCTTGCCGCACTAGTCGAGTCAATTCACCGCAAACGTTGCGGCGGATGAGCACGATAAAGCGTATGCGGTCCACGAACGACGCCCTTCAGAGAAGGTGTCGGAGTGTGTGAGGTGGGTAACGCTGCGGGTCAGCGGAGCTCGGCAGGCATCTTCCAGGGCAGCAGCGCGTCGTAATCGTCAACGGTCTTCGCCAGGGGCAG
>NZ_JBMRBK010000014.1:0-27751 GCF_057351765.1 Trinickia sp.
CTTGGCCACCTTGGCCACCTTGGCCGCCTTCGGGGCCTTGCGCGGGCTCTCCACGACGGGTTCGGCCGCGGGAACGTCGTCCGACGGATCGGGCAGGTGCGGGCGTGGCAAGGGCATCGGTCCTCTTCGCAAGTACAATATCGGCTTTATCGCATGTAAAACCGCGTTCGCGATGTTTCGCGATCATAGCGGCTCGCACGTCTGTCGGGCCGCGCCGCTTCAGGCCGACCAACGCAGCATGTTCACGCTTTCCGATTTCGATTTCAATCTGCCGCCCGAACTCATCGCACAGCAGGCGCTGCCTGAACGCAGCGCGAGCCGTCTGCTCGAGGTGGATACCGCGGCCACCCCGGCGCGCCTCGTCGATCGCCGCTTCCTCGAGTTGCCCGAGTGCCTCTCGGCGGGCGATCTGCTCGTCTTCAACGATACGAAAGTGCTCAAGGCGCGGTTTTTCGGGCAAAAGGCCAGCGGGGGAAGAATCGAGGTGCTGATCGAGCGCGTAACGGGCGAGCGCTCGGCCCTCGCGCAGATCCGCGCAAGCAAAAGCCCCGCGCCGGGCACGATCCTGCGGCTAGCCGATGCGTTCGACGTCACGGTCGGCGAGCGTGTCGAACCGTTTTACACGCTGCATTTTCCCGAGAGCTGTCTCGATCTGATCGAGCGCCACGGCCGCCTGCCGCTGCCGCCTTACATCGAGCACGATCCGGACGCGACCGACGAGACCCGCTACCAGACCGTCTTTGCGCAACGTCCGGGTGCCGTCGCCGCGCCGACGGCCGGACTACATTTCGACGACGACGTGCTCGCCCGGCTCGACGCGCGCGGCGTCAGGCGCGCGACGCTGACGCTGCACGTGGGCGCCGGCACGTTCCAGCCCGTGCGCGTGGAGAACATCGCCGAGCACAAGATGCACAGCGAGTGGTACCAATTGCCGGACACGCTCGTCGACGCGATCGCCGAGACGCGCGCGCGCGGCGGCCGTATCGTGGCCGTAGGCACGACGTCGATGCGTGCGCTCGAAGCGGCCGCGCGCGACGCCGAAGCGGCGGGCCGGCCGCTCGCGGCAACCTCGGCCGAAACCGATATTTTCATCACGCCCGGGTACCGTTTTCGCATCGTGGATCGGCTCGTGACCAATTTCCATTTGCCGAAGTCGACGCTGCTGATGCTCGTATCCGCGTTCGCCGGCGTCGAGACGATCCGCACGGCCTACCGGCACGCGATCGCATCCCGCTACCGGTTCTTCAGCTATGGCGATGCGATGCTGCTCACACGCCGCGATGACTGATGCACCGGCGCGCCGCTCGAAAACGGCGCGCGCAGCCTTTTTCCGGAGTCATGCATGACCGAAGGTCTCACCCACGAACATCCGCCCGGCGAGGCGCCACCCGGCGGGCTCGCGTTCGAACTGCTCGCCACCGACGGGCAGGCCCGGCGGGGGCGCCTGACCCTGAATCACGGCGTGGTCGAGACGCCGATCTTCATGCCCGTGGGCACCTACGGGACCGTCAAGGCGATCGCCCCGCGCGAACTCGAGGAAATCGAAGCGCGAATCGTGCTCGGCAATACGTTTCACCTTTGGCTGCGTCCGGGCCTCGAGACGATTGCGGCGCACGGCGGCCTGCACGCCTTCATGGGCTGGCGGCGCCCGATCCTGACCGATTCGGGCGGCTTCCAGGTCTTTTCGCTCGGCGAGCTGCGCAAGATCACGGAAGACGGCGTCACGTTCGCCTCACCGATCAACGGCGACAAGCTCTTTCTGTCGCCCGAAGTGTCGATGCAGATTCAGAAGGTCTTGAATTCGGACATCGTCATGCAGTTCGACGAGTGCACGCCTTACGCCACGGACGGCGTACCGACGTCGCACGCCGACGCCGCGGCGTCGATGCGCATGTCGCTGCGCTGGGCAAAACGTTCGATCGATGAATTCGCGCGCCTCGGCAACCCGAATGCGCTATTCGGCATCGTGCAAGGCGGCATGTACGAGGATTTGCGCGACGAATCGCTCGCGGGGCTGGCCGAGATCGATTTTCACGGCTTTGCGGTGGGCGGACTGTCCGTCGGCGAGCCCAAGGAAGAGATGATGCGCGTGCTCGAGCACGTCGGCCCGCGTCTGCCCGCCGACAAACCGCATTATCTGATGGGCGTCGGCACGCCCGAGGACCTCGTGGCGGGCGTAGCGTCGGGGATCGACATGTTCGATTGCGTCATGCCCACGCGCAACGCGCGCAACGGCTGGCTCTTCACGCGCTTCGGCGACATCAAGATTCGCAACGCGACGCACAAGAATTCGCTTCGCCCGCTCGACGAATCGTGCGCGTGTTATACCTGCCGGAACTTCACGCGCGGCTATTTGCATCATCTACACCGGGTAGGGGAAATTCTGGGCGCCCAGCTCAATACGATCCACAATCTGCATTACTACCTGGAACTGATGCGCGAAATGCGCGAAGCCATCGAAACTAGAACTTTCGACGCTTTTCGGATGCGATTCGCCGAGGAGCGCGCAAGGGGCGTCGACTAGCGGCGCGGGCTGCCGGTCCCAATCCCGCGCTGCTCCGCCGTCGCCTCGAGCGGCGGTGGTAAAATACGCGGCCTTTTTTTCGATCTCTCAGATCGTTCCGATCGTACTTACGGAGAATTAAACGTGTCCTTGATTTCCAACGCATTCGCGCAAGGCGGAACCGGCGGCGCCGAGTCCAGCCTGATGAGCTTTTTGCCGCTCATCCTCATGTTCGCGGTGCTCTATTTCATCATGATCCGCCCGCAGATGAAGCGCCAGAAAGAGCACCGCAGCATGCTCTCGGCGATGGCCAAGGGCGACGAAGTCGTGACCACGGGCGGTGTCGTCGGCAAAGTGACGAAGGTGAGCGACGCCTATGTCGGCGTCGAAATCGCCGAGGGCACCGAAATCGTCGTCCAGAAGGCCGCCGTCACCACGATTCTCCCGAAAGGCACGATCAAGTCGCTCTGACGCGCCGCAGCACAGGCGAAACGCGCGGCTCATCGGGCGCCGCGCGCTCGTCGCCGAGCCTCGACGCCGCTTCCTACCGCGCCTTTACGCCCATTTCCGTTCGGCCCATCCCATGAATCGTTACCCCCTTTGGAAATATGTCGTGATGGCCGTGGCGCTTGCCATCGGCCTTCTGTACACATTGCCCAACTTCTACGGCGAAGCGCCCGCGGTGCAGGTGCTGAGCGGCAAGGCAACCGTCAAACTCGATTCGTCCACGCTCTCGCAAGTCGAAGCCGCGCTCGCCGCGAACGGAATCAAGCCCGACGACGTCACGTTCGATAACGGCGCGACCAATGCGAATATCCGCGTGCGCGTCAAGGACACGGACACGCAGTTGCATGTGAAAGACGCGCTGCAAAAAGCATTGAACCCCGATCAGTCCGATCCGCAATTCATCGTCGCGCTCAATCTGCAAAGCGCCTCGCCGCGCTGGCTGACCGCGCTGCACGCGTTGCCGATGTATCTCGGCCTCGATTTGCGCGGCGGCGTGCACTTCCTCATGCAGATCGACATGGCCGGCGCGCTGAGCAAGCGCCTCGATGCCGATGCCTCGGATGCGCGCACCAATTTGCGCGAGTCGAATATCCGCGACGGCGGCGTGAATCGCGTCGGTCAATCGGTCGTCATCCGCTTCGCCGAGGCAAGCGTGGCCGACACGGCGCGCACGCAGCTCACGCGCTCGATCCCCGAGCTGCAATGGAACTCGCGGCCGGCCGCGGACGGCGGCACCGAGCTCGTCGGCACGTTCTCGCCGGCTCAGCAGCGCAGCGTCGAGGAAGCGGCCGTCAAGCAGAACATCACGACCCTGCATAACCGCGTGAACGAACTCGGCGTGGCGGAACCGGTGATCCAGCAGCAAGGCGCGGACCGCATCGTCGTCGAGCTGCCCGGCGTGCAGGACACCGCCAAGGCGAAGGAGATCATCGGCCGCACGGCAACGCTCGAAGCGCGCCTCGCCGATCCCGTCAACACGCATCCGCAACCGGGCGAAGCGGTCCCGGCCGGCGACGAGCTGTTCACCGAAGGCAATCAGGTTCCGGTGCTGCTGCGCAAGCAGGTCATTTTCACGGGCGACAGCATCATCGACGCCTCGGCCGGCTTCGACGAACATCAGCGCCCCTCGGTCAGTATCCGCCTGAACTCGACGGCGGGCCGCGCGGTAGCAAGCGTCTCGCGCGACAACATCGGCAAGCCGATGGCGATGGTGCTGTTCGAAAAAGGCAAGGGCCAGGTGCTGACGGTCGCGACGATCCAATCCGAGCTCGGCGACCGGTTCCAGATCACGGGCCAGCCGACGCCGCAGGCCGCGGCCGACCTCGCGCTGCTGCTGCGCGCCGGCTCGCTCGCCGCGCCGATGGACATCATCGAAGAACGCACGATCGGCCCGAGCCTCGGCGCCGACAACATCAAGAAGGGCTTCGATTCGGTCGTCTACGGCTTCGCGGCGATCACGGTCTTCATGGTCGCGTACTACCTGCTCTTCGGCGTCGTTTCCGTCATCGGCCTGTCGGTGAACCTGCTGCTGCTCGTTGCCGTCCTCTCGATGCTGCAAGCCACGCTGACGCTGCCGGGTATCGCGGCTATCGCGCTTGCGCTGGGCATGGCGATCGACTCGAACGTGCTCATCAACGAGCGCGTGCGCGAAGAGCTGCGCAACGGCGCGCCGCCGCAGCTCGCGATTCAGAACGGCTATGCGCATGCGTGGGCCACCATCATCGATTCGAACGTGACGACGCTCATCGCCGGCCTCGCGCTGCTCGCGTTCGGCTCCGGCCCCGTGCGCGGCTTCGCCGTCGTGCACTGCATCGGCATTCTGACGTCGATGTTCTCGGCCGTGTTCTTCTCGCGCGGTCTCGTCAATTTCTGGTACGGCGGCAAGAAGAAGCTGAAGTCGCTCGCGATCGGCCAGGTCTGGCGTCCCGCGGGCGCCGGCGCGCCCTACACCGGCGCCGATGCCGAGACCGACACCGCGCAGGCGAGCGCTGCCCTCGCCTCGCCGGAGGCACGCACGCCGGCCAAGGGCAAGGGGGCACGCGAAAGCAAGCCTGTACTGCGCAACCGCGCGCGCGAAGGCGCCAGCGCGCCGCGCAAACCGGGCTCGCCCCGCTAACGGGCCGACCTAGGCTCCGGAGAGAAGAACATGGAATTTTTCCGCATCCATAAAGACATTCCGTTCATGCAGCGCGCGTTGATCTTCAACGCGATTTCGTTCCTCACGTTCTTCGCCGCGGTGTTCTTTTTGCTACACCGTGGACTGCATTTGTCGGTGGAGTTCACGGGCGGCACCGTGATCGAAGTGCAGTATCCGCAGGCGGTGCAGCTCGAGCCCGTGCGCGAGACGCTCGGCACGCTCGGCTACGCCGACGCGCAGGTGCAGACGTTCGGGACTTCGCGCGACGTCATGATCCGCTTGCCGCTGAAGGCCGGGCTGACGTCGTCGCAGCAAAGCACGCTGGTCATGGCTGCTCTCAAGCAGCACGACGCGGCCGCTCAATTGCAACGCGTCGAGTTCGTCGGGCCACAGGTCGGCAAGGAGCTCGCCACGAACGGCCTGCTTGCGCTCGCCTGCGTCGTGGCGGGCATCATGATCTACCTGTCGTTCCGCTTCGAATGGAAGTACGCGGTGGCCGGTATCGTCGCGAACCTGCACGACGTCGTCATCATTCTCGGCTTCTTCGCCTTCTTCCAATGGGAGTTCTCGTTATCCGTGCTGGCCGCGGTGCTCGCGGTGCTCGGCTATTCGGTCAACGAGTCCGTCGTGATCTTCGACCGGATTCGCGAGACGTTCCGTCGCGAACGGAAGATGAGCGTCATGGGGGTCATCAATCACGCCATCACGAGCACGATGTCGCGCACGATCATCACGCACGGTTGCACGCAGATGATGGTGCTGTCGATGTTCCTGTTCGGGGGGCCGACGCTGCATTATTTCGCGCTGGCGCTCACGATCGGCATTCTGTTCGGCATCTACTCGTCGGTATTCGTCGCGGCCGCGCTGGCGATGTGGCTCGGCGTGAAGCGCGAAGACCTGCTCAAGGAAACGCGTCCGCGCCACGATCCGAATGATCCGAACGCCGGGGCGGAAGTCTGACACTCGGCAGCATCGTTAACATCGAGAACGCGCGGCTCATCTGAGCCGCGCGTTTTTTCTGGTACACGGTCCCTGATGGCAGGGTCGCCTTCCATTCACCGCAAGCCAAGCACCCGCCGCGCCGCAATTAGCGCCGCAAAGCTCACCGCCGCCGCGAACATGAGATAAAAGCTCGGCGCGACCTTGTCGCCCGTTGCCCGGATCAACCACGCAATGATGAACGGGCCGAAGCCACCGAAGATCGTGACCGCGATGTTATAGGCGAGCGACATGCCGGTCGTGCGGGTCGCCACGGGAAAGAGCTCGGACAGCAGCCCTGGCAGCGCCGCAAAATACCCGGTCATCAGGAGTCCCAAGCCGATTTGCACGGCGATCAGCACGCCTGTCGTGGGTCGCTCCACGAGCCACGCGAAGGCCGGATACGCTAGCAAAAGCATGAGCGCCGCCGAAGCAGACATGATGCCCGTGCGCCCATACCGGTCGGACAGATGCCCGACGAGCGGTGAGCAAACCATCTGGATCGCGCCGGTCAACACGATTGCGGCGAACGAGATCGACGAAGGGAGCTTCAACTGCTTCACTGCGTAAGTCGGCATGAACAGCACAAGGTACGTCGAGACCGTGCCAAGCACCACGATACCAATCGCCACCGCCAGCCGCGTCTTGTGCGCGGCGAACGTATCGGCCAGCGGCGTGCGCGTCGTCTCGGCCGCGAGGAACTCCGGCGTTTCGTCGACATTCGAGCGGATGTAATAGGCAATCGGCCCCAGCAGCAGACCGAAGATGAACGGCACGCGCCATCCCCAGGTCGACAGTTGCTCGTGCGTGAGCGCGCCCGTCAGCACGGCACCAAAAACAGCGGCCAGCACCGTGGTAAGACCTTGGCTCGCCACCTGCCAACTCGCAAAGAATCCGCGCCGCTCGGGCCGGTGTTCGGCCAGAAACGCCGTGGCGCTGCCGAATTCCCCGCCGGCGGAAAAACCCTGCATGAGCCGCGCGAGCACCAGAATGAGCGGCGCCGCCACGCCTATGCGCTCGTAGGTGGGCAGCACGGCAATGATTGCGGTGCCGACCATCATGAGCAGGATCGACAGCGTGAGAGCGGCTTTGCGCCCCGCGCGGTCCGCGTAGGCGCCGATGACGACGGCGCCAAGCGGGCGCATGAAAAACGAGACGCCGAAAGTTCCGAGCGTGAGCAGCAGCGAGACGGTTTCGTTGCCCGCGGGAAAGAAAAGCTGGGCGATCAGAACGGCAAAGAATCCGTAGACGACAAGATCGAACCACTCGAGTGCGTTGCCGATGGATGTTGCAACGACTGCCCGCCACACGCCATTGCGCGCCGTGGCCGGTCGTGCCGTCAAAGTCTCGCCCATGCTTGCCTCCTGGGTTGTTTTAGGGGAGCAGTGCCGCGGCAAGTATCTATCGCAAATTTGCGGCGCGCAACGGAGGAGCGGCAGGTGTCTATGCGAAAAAAAGCCGCCCCGGCTCGATGCGCGAAGCGGCTCGTTCCCTGAGCGCCGGGTCTGAAACCCGTGCTGAGCGGTTATTGCTGCTTGATACCCTCGGCCTGGATGCGCAGCGCCGTTTCCATCTTGAAGCCGTACTTCTTGCCCATATCGATGCCGAACTCGTCACGGTCGAACATCGTGGTGGCCTCGACACCGCATACCTCGCGCTTGAGCATCGGATGCGGCATGCACTTGAACGAATCGATCTTCAGATTCACGGGCTTCGTGACGCCGTGCAGCGTCAGCGTGCCGATGACTTCGACGGGCTTGTCGCCGTCGAACTTGATCTCGGTGCCCTTGTACGTCGCGGTCGGATATTTCGCGACATCGAAGAACTCATTGCCGACGAGGTGCTCGTCGAGCTTCTTGTTGCCGGTATCGATCGAAGCCGCATCGATCGTGACGTCGACCGTGCCCGTCTTCGCCTGGCGATCGAGCGTCACCGTGCCGGAGCTCTTCGTGAACTTGCCACGCCAGACCGAGAGGCCGCCGAAATGATCGGCCGCGAAACTCGGATAGGTGTGATTCGGGTCCAACTGGTACGTATCGGCAGCGAATGCGGTGCCCGAAATCGAGGCGGCCAGTGCCGCGGCGATGAGCAGATTGCTTTTCATTGGTTCTCCTGATGCGTGCCGCCATCCGGGCGGCGAAAAGGGTTGATTGCGTACGGCGAAACCCAGCTCGGGAAGTTCAGCCCTTCTTGGCAGCGGCGACGATATGGAACTTGATGGTCACGTCGTCGGCCACGACCGACGTATCCTTCCACTCGCCCGTCCCCACGTCGAACGCGGAACGCTTGATCGGCAACGCGCCATCGAAGACCTGCGTCGCGCCTTGCTGTGTCACGGTCACGGGCACGACAACGTTCTGGCTCTTGCCCTTGATCGTCAGTTTGCCCGTCACGTTGTACTTGTTGCCGCCTGCCGGCGCGATGGCACTCGAGACGAAGGTCGCGCTCGGGTAAGTCTTCGCATCGAACCAGTCCTTGCCGGCTACCTGCTGGTTGTACTCTTTGTCGCCGAGATCGTAGCTCGCCACATCGATGGTGAATTGGGCGCTGCCCGTCGCAGGCTTGGCCGGATCGAAGCTGATTTGCGCCGTGAACTTCGTGAACTTGCCGTCCACGGGCACGTTCATCTGCTTGGAGGTCGCGACGATCGAGCTCTTCGCGGTATCGACCTGTGCCTGGGCCAGACCGGCGGCGGCCATCGACGCCGCGGCGAACGCCGCCAGCATGTAGCGGTAAAACGATGCTTTCATTGTCATTTCCGTTCAGAGATCACTTGAGAAACGGAATCATCCGGGCGAGCAGCTTGTCCCGGTCGATCCATTGATGCTTGAGCGCGGCCGCGACGTGCGCCAGCACGAGAATGCCGAGTCCGTAATCGAGCGTAATATGCGCGGTCTTGAGGATCGCTTTCCACTCCGGGTTCGGATCGATGATGCGGGGCAACGGAATGAGCCCGAGATAGACGACGGGCACGTTCGCGGCCGAGCTATAGAGGTACCCCGTAACGGGGACCGCAATCATCAGCAGGTACAGCAGCCCGTGCACGGCGTTCGCAGCCGCGCGCTGCCAGGCGCTCATGCCGGACGGCAGCGGCGGCGCCTCGTGCGTCAGACGCCACAGGACGCGCACGAGCGCCAACGCGAACACGGTCACCCCAATCCACTTGTGCCACGAAAAATAGCGCAGCTTCTCGGGGGTGAAACCGGGAATGCGGGTCATGATCCAGCCGATCGTGAATCCGCTCACGATCAAAAGCGCGATCACCCAGTGAAAGGCGATTGCAATACGCGTATATCCGTCTGATCGCGCAAAGGAAGGCTGACGTTTGGTCTGCATGGCAAGGCATCGAGTGACATGAAAGCGGGCCCGCTACCCGGACACTGATGAAACGAATATGTCCCGCTTGCTATTCCAACGGGCGCCATCGTACCGCAACCTGAAAATACGTGCGGGATCGCAAACGGGCTTCTCGCCGGCGGCCGCTGCCCGCTGCAAAGTGCCCACGCGCCGCGCCGATCGACCCAATCGTTCGATGGGCGAGCCCGTCCGCGGGACGCGCGGCGCCCCCTCGAATGTCCATTTGGTAAGATGGGCGCGGACTTGCGGCACATCCGCACATCGCGCGGACGCACCGCGGCCCGCGATGAAACCAGGACGAAAGCCCGCCGCCCATGAATCGCTCGGATCTGATTGCATGCCACGAATGCGACGCACTGTTGCGAAAACCGCATCATGCGCAGCAGATGAACACGCGTTGCCCGCGCTGCGCGGCGTTGCTTTTTCGCTCGAGCGCAACCCGCCTCGACCTGATCGCCGCGCTCGCGGTCGCCGCCCTGATCACATTCCTGATCGCGCAAGGCTTTCCGATCGTCGAACTCGATCTGAATGGCACGACTTCCCAGACCACGCTGATCGGTGCGATCGGCGTGCTATGGAACGATGGTATGGAACTCGTCGCCGTGGCCGTCTTCTGTTCGACGTTTCTATTTCCGCTCGTGGAACTCGTCGCGCTGCTCTATGTGCTGATGCCGGTTCGCTCGGGCGTCGTGCCGCCCGCCTTCGATCTGGTTTTGCGGACCATCCAGTTCGTTCGGCCGTGGGGGATGGTCGAGGTCCTGATGCTCGGCATCCTCGTCACGATCGTCAAGATGACGAGCCTCGCCCGCGTAGTGCCCGAGGCCGCGCTCTTCGCGTTCGGCGGGCTGACGCTGATGCTGGCCGTCGTCGTCATGTTCGATCCGCGCGCGCTCTGGGATATCGCGGACGCCCTGCGCCCGTCCTCGGCGCCCCGTACACGCACGCAAGGCGGCATCCCGCGTGCGTCGGCGCACCGCCGATAGACGCCCGATGAGCTATCTCACCGCGGCCCGCGCTGGATTCATCGCCTGCCACGCATGCGGCAACGTCGAAGTGCGCGCCGCGCCGCGCCGCGCGCGACAGCATTGCTCGCGCTGCGGCGCCGCGCTTCATCAGCGTCAGGCGAACAGTATTTCGCGCACCTGGGCGCTCCTGATCGCGGCGGCGTTGCTCTACATTCCCGCTAACCTGTTGCCCGTGCTCCATACGAGTTCGTTGTTCGGCGACCAGGACGACACGATCATGAGCGGCGTCGTCTATTTCTGGGTCTCCGGAGACTGGCCGCTTGCCATCATCGTCTTCGTTGCAAGCATTCTCGTACCGATGCTCAAGCTCACCGTGCTCGCGCTGCTCGCGATCACCGTCCAGCGGCGCACGCCGTGGCGCCCGCTCGAACGCACGCGGCTTTATCGGCTCGTCGAGCGCATCGGCCGCTGGTCGATGCTCGATGTCTTCGTCATCACGCTGACCGTCGCGCTCGTACGGTTCAAGTCTTTCGCCGTCATCACGGCCGGTTGGGGCGCGCTTGCGTTCGCCTCCGTGGTCGTGCTGACGATGCTCGCTTCGATGCAGTTCGATCCGCGCCTCATCTGGGACGCTGTGCACGACGAAAGCGGAGCCGATACCGCCGACAGTGCGCTACGCCGCCCGCCCGACTCAGGACCCTCATCATGACCAGTTCGCAAGGACAGCCCCCCAACGCCAACGGCGGTTCGCCCGGCGGCCCGGAGCTGCCGCCCGATTTGCCCGAGCCCCTGGCAGCGAAACGCAGCTGGCTGCCCTCGCTCGTCTGGCTCGTCCCACTCGTTGCCGCGCTGATCGGTATCGGCCTCGTCGTCAAATCGGTGATCGAACGCGGGCCGACCATTACGATCAGTTTCTCGAGCGCCGAGGGCCTCGAGCCGGGCAAGACGAAGGTGAAGTACAAGGATGTCGATATCGGCGCGGTCAAAACGATACGCTTGTCGAAGGACCATCACCGCGTGCTCGTGGAAGTCGAGCTGACCAAGGAGGCCGAGGACTTCGCCGTCGAAGACACGAAATTCTGGATCGTGCGCCCGCGCATCGGTGCGAGCGGGGTAACGGGGCTCGGCACGCTGCTGTCCGGCTCGTACATCGGGGTGGACGCCGGCCGCTCGCGCAACGCGCAATCCGATTTCGTCGGGCTCGAAAAGCCGCCGGCCGTGACCGGCGACCTGCGGGGGCGCCGCTATACGCTGCAAGGCGGCTCGCTCGGCTCGCTCGATATCGGCTCGCCCGTCTATTACCGGCGCGTGCAAGTGGGACAAGTGGTCGGCTTCTCGCTCGACAAGGACGGCACCGGCGTGACGGTCGAGGTATTCGTCAATTCGCCCTACGATCAATATGTCGGCACCAATTCGCGCTGGTGGCATGCGAGCGGCGTCGATCTACGGCTCGATTCGAGCGGCCTGAAGCTCAATACGCAGTCGCTCGCCACCGTCATCGTCGGCGGCGTCGCGTTTCAGTCGCCGCCCGGGCAAGCCGTGGGCCAGGCCGCACCCGACGATGCGGTCTTCCGGCTCGCCAGCGACGAAAGCAGCGCAATGCGCGAGCCGGACGGTCCGCCGCTGTCGGTGGTCATGAACTTCAACCAATCGGTGCGCGGACTGTCCCCGGGCGCGACCGTCGATTTCCGCGGAATCGAGCTCGGGGAGGTGACGCGAATCGGCGTCGAGTACGATCCGAAGGCACGCAATTTCACGATGCCCGTCACGATGAACCTCTACCCCGACCGGCTCGGTCAGCAGTTCCGCGACGCCATTGCACGCGGCGGACCGACCGCGGGAATGGAACTGCTGGGCACGCTCGTCGCACATGGGCTGCGCGGCCAGCTGCGTACGGGCAATCTGCTCACGAACCAGCTCTACGTTGCGCTCGATATTTTCCCGAACGCACCGCGGGCGTCGTTGGACATGCGGCATGCGCCGCTCGTATTGCCGACGGTGCCGAACACGCTCGAAGAGCTGCAGTTGCAGGTGGCCGACATCGCGAAAAAGATCGACAAGATCCCGTTCGACGAGATCAGCCAGAATCTGAACGGCACGCTGAAGAACGCCAACAACCTCTTCAAGCAGCTCGATACCGAACTCGCCCCGCAGGCGCGCGACACGCTGGCCGCGGCGCGGCAAACGTTCGGCGCGGCGCAGGCCACGCTGCAGCAGGATTCGCCGCTGCAATCGGATATGCATCAGGCGCTGAACCAACTCACGCAGACGCTGCAATCGCTGAACGCGCTCGCCGATTATCTCGAGCGGCATCCCGAATCGCTATTGCGCGGCAAAGCCAAGGATGGCCATCCATGACCTCCATTCGCACTTCTTGCCGGGCCGGACTCGTTCGTGCCGCGGTCTGGGCCAGCGCCGCGGCGCTCGTTGGCTGCGCCTCGCCCACCAGCCGGTTCTATACGTTGAGCGGCGCGAACGCCGGCAGCGACGGAGTGGTGCCGGCAGCGGCCGCGCAACGTCCGACGACGGCTCCCGCGTTGTTGTTCGAGGTGCCCCCCGTCGACACGCCGGCCCAGGTTTCGCGCAATCAGCTCGTCGTGCAGGCCGGCGATGCGCGCGTCGACGTGCTCGAGCAGGAACGCTGGGCCTCGGCGCCCGCTGATGAAATTCGCAGGGCGCTGTCGGGCGATCTGGCCACGCGCCTGGGCTCCTTCGATGTGTATGGCGCGCCCTATCCGGCAGGCGTGCCGGTTTATCGCATCACGGTCAACGTGCGCCGCTTCGAATCGTGGCCCGGTTCGCGCGCGGTGCTCGATGCGGTCTGGAGCGTGCGCGCCGTACGCACACAGGCCGTGCTGACCTGCCGAACCGTGGCGAGCGAGCCCGTCGAAGCCGGCTACCCCGCGCTCGTCGATGGACACCGCCGCGCCGTCGCACAGATGGCCGACGACATCGCGGCCGCCGTGCGCGCGTTGGCGGCGCGGCCGGCCGCTGCAGCGGGCGCGGCTGCAAGCGGCTGCGCGTCGGGAAGCCAGAGCGCTGTGAGCAGTTCGAACTGACCTGACGGCGCAGCAAGGCAGGGCGCCGGAACGCATGGATGAGGCGCGTACAATGGCGTCTTTGAATTACGCCTGTGCCTTATGTCCACCCCCACGCCGTTCGATTTTTTCGCCCCTTGTCCGCGCGGGCTCGAAGCCGCGCTTGCCGCCGAGCTCGCGGAAATCGGCGCTCGTCTGCAAACGGCTGGCGCTGCCGCCCCGTTCGAAGCCGGTGCCCAAGTGCCTGGCGGCGTACAGTTTCGCGGCGGCTGGGCGGTCGGCATGGCGGCCAATCTGCATTCGCGCATTGCGAGCCGCGTGCTGCTCAAGATCGCCGAGCGCTCCTATCGCAACGAACAGGACGTCTATGCGCTTGCTGCGGAGCAGCGCTGGGAGACCTGGTTTTCCGCGAACGAAACGCTGCGCGTGGACGTCACCGCGATCAAATCGCCGCTGCGCAGCCTCGAGTTCACCACGCTGCGCGTGAAGGATGCGGTGTGCGACCGTCTGCGCAGCGTGAGCGGCGCGCGTCCGAGCATCGACACGGCACAGCCCGACGTCCGCGTGTCCGCGTTTCTGACCGCCGATCTTTGCACCCTTTATCTCGATACTTCGGGAGAACCGCTGTTCAAGCGCGGTTGGCGGCTCGACAAGGGCGCCGCGCCGCTGCGCGAGAACCTCGCCGCGGGCATCCTGCGCGTGGCGGGCTGGACGCCGGGCACGCCGCTTTACGATCCGATGTGCGGCAGCGGCACGTTCCTTGCCGAAGCGGCGCAGATGTCGCTCGGCATCGCACCCGGCGTCGAGCGCCGCTTCGGTTTCGAGAAGCTGAAGCAATACGACGTCGCCGCCTGGCAGGCAATGAAAGTCGAGGCGATGGACGCCAAACGCGCGGCACGGGCATCGAATTCGGCCGACCTGCGCATCTTCGGCAGCGACATCTCGGGCGACATGCTGGAGAAGGCTCGCGCAAACCTCGAACGGGCTGGGTTGCCGTCGATCTCGCTCAAGCAGCTCGACGCGCGGGCGATCACGCCGCCGATCGCGGCCCCTGGTATCGTCGTCGCGAATCCGCCCTATGGGGAGCGGCTGACGGTACGCGGCCGTGGCCCGCGCGGGGAACTGCGGGAGCCGCGTGAAAACGCGGAAGGTTTTCGCCGCGCTCACGAAGAGACGCCCGATGCCGAGTTCTTTCAGGCGTTCGGCGATGCACTCAAGCAGCGCTTCGCGGGCTGGAGCGCTTTCGTGTTGACGGCGGATCGCAAGCTTCCCGGGCTCATGCGCCTACGCGAATCGACGAAGACGCCGCTTTTCAACGGTGCGCTCGAGTGCCGGCTCTTTCGCTTCGATCTCGTCACGGGCAGCGTGAAGTCGCGGCCAGCGCGCGATTAGTGCTTCCCCGCCCCTCGATGCGATAGGGGTCAGGGAACGCCATTCGTCGCGCCTGCGCCCCTCTTGAAATCTCCACTTTCTGCACTATCTTAGGTTTCGCTCAGGCAGTCGCGGTTCACGCGCTGCGTGTTTCGATTTGTTTGTCAGCGGGCTTCCTCGCGGACGGATGGACTGGAGCGCGTAGTCCGGTCCAGTTCCGTGCGGGCCCCCCGGAAAGGAGCCAATCATGAGCGATCTTTTCTTCGACGCCAATCTGCTGGGCGAGCTCGATCGCCTGCAACGGCAGATGACGAACCTCTTCGCGGGGTTCCCCTCGAGTCTGCGCGCCACGCGCTTCGACGCCTTCCCTCCCATCAACATCGGCACGACCGACGAATCGGTCGAGATCGTCGCATTCGCGCCGGGGCTCGATCCAGCAACGATCGAGGTTTCGATCGACAAGGGTCTGCTCACGATCAGCGGCGAGCGCAAACGCACCGAGCCGGAATCGTCCGACGAGACACGCGTCTATGCCGAGGAGCGCTTCGTCGGCGCATTCCGGCGCGTCGTGGAACTCCCGCAGCACGCCGACCCGGACAAGGTCAACGCGCGCTACGTGGACGGGTGCCTGTCGATCAGCGTCGGCAAGTCCGAAGCGTCGAAGCCGCGTTCGGTCACCGTGCAATAAACGCGGCGACGCACGAAACAGCGAATTGGACCGGTGGGGCGACCCGCCCAAGGCATTACGGAGGACATCATGAATGACACAACCAAGCTGGCCACCCAGGCCGCAGGGAGCAGCACGAGCGTGACGAAACCGGGGAACGGACAGACCGCAACGCGTCAAGTGCGCCTCGCGCCGGACGTGGATATCTTCGAAGACCGTCATGGCATTACGCTCTATGCAGATTTGCCGGGCGTACCGCGCGAAAAACTCGATGTGCGCGTCCAGGACGGCAGTCTGACGATCGAGGCGGAAGCGGTCGTGCCGACCCCGGCCGGCTTGCGTCTACAGCACGCGGAGATACGCCACCCGCACTTCGCGCGCGCGTTCACGCTGAGCCCGGACTTCGACGTATCGCGTATCGACGCACAACTGCGCGACGGCGTACTGAAGCTGACGATTCCGCGCCGCGACGAAGCGAAGCCGCGGCGCATCGAGATCAGCGTCGGCTGATCGGCGGTTGGCCGCTGCATTTCCGTGCTTTGCGAACCGCGCGACGGTGGTATCGCGCGGTTGCGCGTGCGGTCGCTGGCCGATGAGGGTTCCGCAGCCGCCCTCATTCTGCCGGCGTGACGCACGCGCCCCCGGCGGTGACGATTCGGTCGGCAACGGAACGCAGGAACGCAGGAAGCTCGACGGCGGTTAAAGGCCGGCTCAACAGGAACCCCTGCATCTGATCGCAGGCAAGCTCGCGCAACGTCAGGAACTGCGACTCCGTCTCGACGCCTTCCGCCACGACTTCGATCTGCAACGCGCGCGCGAGTGTCATGACGGCCGACAGCAATGCGCTGCCGCGCCGGCCGCCGGCGACGAGATCGCGCATGAACGAGCCGTCGACCTTTATCTGGTCGAACCTGAAGCGCTGTAGATAGGCGAGGCTCGAGTATCCGGTGCCAAAATCGTCTATCGCGACGGTATAGCCGCGCGACTGCAGCGCTTCGATCGTGCGGCTCGTCTTCTCGATGTTCTGCATCGCCGTCGTTTCCGTGATCTCGAACATCAGGCGACGGGGATCGACGCCGGCTGCGCCTATCAGCGTGTCGATCCGGGCCACCAGGTCTTGCACGTTGAACTGGATCGGCGAAAGGTTCACCGCCACACACACCGGGGGCAGCCCTTGCGCATCCCATAGCGCGATATTGCTGCAGACCTCCCGCACTACCCAGTCGCCGATCCCGACGATGAGGCCAGAGCGTTCCGCGATGGGAATGAACTCGAGCGGAGGAATCTCGCCGAGTTCGGGATGGCGCCAGCGAATCAGTGCCTCCACGCCCGTCACCGATTGCGACGCAACGCTGAACTTCGGCTGAAACGACACGCTGAGTTCGCCGCCCGTCAACGCACGATGCAGATCGCGTTGCAGAATCAGCGATTTGAGGGTGGTATGGTTCATCTGCGGCTCGAACACCCGGAACGTGTTGCGCCCGCTTTGCTTCGCGACGTACATCGCGGCGTCCGCACTGTGCAGCAGTTCGCCGGCATTGCTGCCGTCACGAGGATAGAACGCAACGCCGACGCTTGCGCTCACGCGCAGCGGCAATCCGTTGACGTCGATCTCCTGGCTTAGCCGCCGCAGGACGCCATTGGCAAGCGCCTCGGCGGACGACGGCTCGATCACGTGCTCGACCACGATCACGAATTCATCTCCGCCGAGCCGGGCGACCATGGCGGTCGGGGGGACGTCCTGGCGTAGACGCTCGGCGCACGCTTTAAGCAGGTCGTCGCCGACGCTGTGGCCGAGCGAATCGTTGATCGACTTGAAGCCGTCGAGATCGATGAAGAGCACGGCGAATGGCGATTCTCTGCGCGAGCATTCGGCGATCGCCTGCGCGATGCGCAACGAAAGTTGCTGGCGGTTCGGGAGATTCGTCAGCGCGTCGTGCGTACCGAGGTAATGCAGTTGCCGGTTCGCGCGCCGCAGCGAGATCGAGAGGCTGCTCGTATGGAAGCCAAGCAATGCGAGTGTGCCGACCAGCACGGTGAACGATGTCGCGGTGACGATGAGCGCAAGCCAGCGCGCATCGAGCTTGCCGACGGAGAGGCAAATACTGCCGGCGGCGAAATCGGCCGCGCTCATGCCGACATAATGCATTCCGGTGATCGCGAGCGCCATGATGAAGGCTGCGCCGAGCCGCTTGACCACGACGTTCTGCACGTCCGATGCGCGCAGTGTGAAGGCGAGCCAAAGCGCCGCCATCGAAGCGGCGATCGCCACGCCCACCGACAGCGCGACTCTCCAGATCGTGTAGGCGATTCCCGGCGACATCTGCATCGCGTGCATGCCGGTGAAGTGCATCGCGGCCACGCCGATGCCCATGACGGTCCCTGCAATGCACAGGCGCGCGCTCGACAGCACGCCGCGGCTCGCCGTGGCAAGCGCAATCAGCGACACGCCGATCGCGAGGAACAGCGACGCTGTCGTGGCGGCCAGATCGTAGCCAACCTCGACGGGCAGCGAGAACGCGAGCATGCCGATGAAGTGCATCGACCAGATACCCACGCCCATCGACACCGCGCCACCCGCGAGCCATAGCGGCCGCCGTTTCGCGCCCGCGAGCGTATTCAGGCCGCCGGACAATTCCACTGCCGTGTAGGACGCAAGGAATGCAACCACCAGCGACAGGCAGACCAGCAGCGGGTTGTAGACCCCGGTCATCGGCTCTCTCTTCGTTAGTATCAGTCAGTCTCGTGCGACTGTGTCTTGGTGCGGTTCAGCCTCAAAGGGTCGCACCACATCTGCGCGCGGCGCACTGTATCCAGATTGTTGTATCGACAAACTGGCGGATTACTTTATCCGTAACAACCGCACCCCGATGGGTGCCGCAGCGATGCAACGGAGACCGCCATTGCCGGACCTCGACATCCGGACGGCCTCGCCGCCGCCTCTACTGACAGAACGCTGTCAGCAGCACCGCCTCAGACTGTCTCTCACGCGCCGTCCGGCGCACTGTCCGGCACACCGCCGCCCCCCGATGGAGACTGTCATGACCGCTGTCGCTGCTGCCACTCGCGTTATCGCCTGGTTCGAACTTCCGGCCGTCGATCTCGAACGCGCCGCCCGTTTTTACGAAGCCGCGCTCGGCATCGAATTGAACCGTGAAGTCGTCGGCGGGGTGCCGATGGCAGTATTCCCTCACGAAGACGGTGCAACCGGCGGTTGCATCGTCAACAACCCCCAGCAGTTGCGGCCCGCTCAACCCGGTGACGGCGCCCTCGTCTATCTGAATGCCGAACCGTCGTTGCAAGCCACGCTCAAACGCATCGAAAAAGCCGGTGGCAAGCAGGACGGCTCGCTGGTCGAGCTGCCGAACGGGTATGGCTACATCGGATTTTTCATCGACTGCGAGGGCAACCGGGTCGGTCTTCATTCGCTCGAACTACGCTGATGCGTGCCAGGCGCGGCCGTTCACTCCGCGACTGACGGGTGACGGCCCGCGCTATCATCGCGCCATACCGAGCCCGGGCCACCGGCCCGGCCTCGCCCTGGGCCATTTCGCTACCGTTAGCCGAGTCCGTCCGCCATGAGTCGCCGAGCCGACCGCCTGTTCCAGATCGCCGAGTTGCTGCGCGGGCGGCGCCTGACGACGGCGCAGCAACTCGCGGAATGGCTTGGCGTCTCGCCGCGCACCGTTTATCGCGACGTTCGAGATCTGCAGCTATCGGGGGTGCCGATCGAAGGAGAGGCGGGCATCGGCTACCGGCTTTCGCGCACGGCAAGTCTGCCGCCGCTCACCTTCACGCCCGACGAACTCGCGGCACTGGCAGCCGGCGCCCGCATGATCGAAACCTGGGGCGGCGCGGGTCTCGCGGCCGGTGCCCGCAGCGCGCTCGCGAAAGTGGCTTCGGCCATGCCGGCCGACAAGCGCGCGACACTCGAGCGCCTTGCCGTTTTCGCGCCCTCGTATCACATCGATCGCCAGTTCTCGCAAAACGTCGATGCGCTCCATCGTGCCGTCGATACCCGACACGTCGTGAGCTTTTCGTACCGGGACAAGAAAGGGGCGGAGACCGAGCGGCGCATCTGGCCGCTCAGCCTCGTCTATTGGGGTGGGCAATGGACGGTCGGGGCATGGTGCGAACTGCGTGAAGACTTCCGCAATTTCGACATCTCGCGCATGGTCGATGTCACGCCGCACGAGGGGTTTCCCGATATGGCAGGCCGGCGGCTCGCCGATTACCTGCGGCACGTCGAAGCGCCCTCGTCGGCATGATGTCGAAGGGCGTACGCGCCGAAGTGCGGCGGCCGAGCTATGCGCACGACAGACTCGGCCGTACCCCGCATCTCAGTCGACCGACTTCACCATATCCTCGATGACCTTCTTCGCGTCGCCGAACACCATCATCGTCTTGTCCATATAGAACAGCTCATTGTCGAGCCCCGCATAACCGGCGGCCATCGAGCGCTTGTTGACGATGACGGTACGAGCCTTGTAGGCCTCGATGATCGGCATTCCCGCAATGGGCGACGCCGGGTCGTTCTTCGCCGCGGGATTCACGACGTCGTTGGCGCCCAGCACGAGCACGACATCGGTCTGGCCGAACTCGTTGTTGATGTCCTCCATTTCGAAGACGAGGTCGTAGGGCACCTCGGCCTCGGCGAGCAGCACATTCATATGCCCCGGCATACGGCCAGCGACAGGGTGGATCGCGTAACGGACATCGACGCCCTTCTCGATGAGCTTGTCGGTCAACTCCTTGAGCGCATGCTGCGCACGCGCGACGGCAAGACCGTAGCCCGGCACGATCACGACGTTCTCCGCATTGCCGAGCATGAACGAGGCATCTTCGGCCGACCCAGACTTCACGGGCCGCTGCTCGGCCGGGCCGCCCGCCGCGGCCGCGCCCGGTTCGGCGCCGAAGCCGCCCAGCAGTACGTTGAAGAACGACCGGTTCATCGCGTGACACATGATGTACGAGAGAATCGCACCGGACGAGCCGACGAGCGAACCCGCCACGATCAGCATCGCGTTGTTCAGCGAGAAACCGATGCCGGCCGCCGCCCATCCCGAGTACGAGTTCAGCATCGAGACGACGACGGGCATGTCGGCCCCGCCGATCGGAATGATGATGAGCACGCCGAGCGCGAAGGCGATCAGCGTCATGATGATGAACGGCAACCACGACTGCGTGAGAAAGAAGATGATGCCGAAGCCGAGCATGCCGAGCGCGAGCATCAGATTGATCAGATGCTGGCCCGCATAGACGACGGGCGCGCCTTGAAAGAGTCGAAACTTGTACTTGCCCGAGAGCTTGCCGAACGCAATCACCGATCCCGAGAACGTGATGGCACCGACGAACGTGCCGATGAACAGCTCGATCCGGTTGCCGAACGGCAGATAGCCCGCATAGGGCGCATCGGGCGGCACGAGCCCGAACGCGGCCGGCTCCGACACCACGGCGTACGCAATGGCGACTGCTGCGAGACCGATCAGCGAATGCATCGCGGCAACGAGTTCGGGCATCTTCGTCATTTCGACGCGAGCCGCCACGAACGCCCCCACCGCGCCGCCGACGACGAGCGCGGCGAACAGCAGCCCGAGCCCGAGCGCGAGGTTCGAGCCCAGCAGCGCTGCTTCTCTGACGATCAGCGCAACCGTGGTAAGGATCGCAATCGCCATCCCGGCCATGCCGAATGCATTGCCCGCGCGTGCGCTCTTCGGATTCGAGAGGCCCTTGAGCGCCTGAATGAAACAGACGGAGGCGACGAGATACAGGAGCGTAACGACGTTCATGCTCATTTACGCACCCTCCTTCGCCAGTTTTTTCGGTTCTTTTCTCTTGAACATCTCGAGCATGCGCCGTGTCACGAGAAAGCCGCCGAACACGTTCACTGCCGCGAGCAGCACGGCCAGCGTGCCGAAGAACTTGCCGGCACCGCCGACGGTGAGCCCCGTCGCCAGCATCGCGCCGACGATCACGATTGCCGAAATCGCATTGGTCACGGCCATGAGCGGGGTATGCAGCGCAGGCGTGACGTTCCAGACCACGTGATAGCCGACATAGACGGCCAGCACGAAGATGATCAGATTGATGACCGTGTGATTGATGATTTCCATCGCCGGCTCCTTAGGATGTGCGCGTGGTCGCACCGTCGCGGGCAATCAGCGTTGCCGCGACGATGTCGTCGGTCAGGTCGATGTTCAGCGCGCCTTCTTTCGTCACGATCAGCTTGAGGAAATCGAAGAGGTTGCGCGCGTAGAGCGAGGATGCGTCGGCGGCGACCATAGCCGGCAGGTTCGTGTGACCGACGATCGTCACACCATGTTTCGTCACGACGCGGTCGGCCTCCGTCAGCGGACAATTGCCGCCGCGCTGACCGGGGCGGTCCGCCAGCTCGGGGCCGCGCCCTGCCGCCAGATCGACGACAACGGACCCCGGCCGCATGGCCTTGACCGTCTCCTCCGACAGCAGCGTCGGCGCGTCCCGTCCCGGGATCAGCGCGGTCGTGATGACGATGTCGGCAAGCTTGGCGCGCTCGTGGACCTGCTGCGCCTGGCGCGCGAGCCAGCTGGCCGGCATCGGCCGCGCATAGCCGCCAACGCCTTCGGCCGCATCGCGCTCTTCCTGGGTTTCGTAAGGCACCTCGACGAATTTAGCGCCGAGCGATTCGATTTGCTCCTTGACGGCCGGCCGCACGTCGGACGCCTCGATGACCGCACCCAAGCGCTTCGCCGTGGCGATCGCCTGCAGCCCGGCCACGCCCGCACCGAGCACGAGCACGCGCGCGGCCTTGACCGTGCCCGCGGCCGTCATCAGCATCGCCATGAAACGCGGATAGAGATCGGCCGCAACGAGTACGGCTTTGTAGCCCGCGATATTGGCTTGCGAGGACAGCACGTCGAGGCTTTGTGCGCGCGTCGTGCGCGGCGCGGCCTCGAGCGCGAACGCGGTGACGCCGGCTTCGGCCAGGCGCGCGGCATTTTCGGCGTTGAACGGTTCGAGCATGCCGACTACGACGGCGCCGCGCTTCATCATCGCGAGTTCCGCCGGCTGCGGCGATTGCACCTTGAGGACGAGTTCGGCGCCGAACGCGGCGGCCGCGTCGGCAAGCTCCGCGCCCGCGGCGGCGAACGCGTCGTCGGTCAAGCTCGCGGCACTTCCCGCTCCGCGCTCGATCGTGACACGATGTCCGGCCGCGACGTACTTCTTGACCGTCTCGGGCGTCGCGGCCACGCGCGCTTCATGCGCGCGCGTTTCGGCTGGCACTCCGATGTGCATCGTTCAATCCTCCTCACCTTCTCGTTCATCAAGCAAAGCGAAGACAGGCCGACCACGCACGCCGGCTCCATCTGTCGAGATACACGGCTGACACGGCTGATTCGAAGCGACACTTTAACCGAACTTGCGCCGGCTGACGAAAATCGGTGCGGATCGCTCGCCGGGAGGTGCCGAGCGGCCGCATCGCGCATTCGGTAAAATGCGCTGCTATGAAAAACGAACGCTGGGCGCCGCATGTGACGGTCGCGGCCGTCATCGAGCGCGACGGCCGCTTTCTGATGGTCGAGGAGCGCACGGCGGACGGCCTGCGCATCAACCAGCCGGCTGGCCATCTCGAGGCTGGCGAGACGCTGCTTCAGGCGGCCATCCGGGAAACGCTCGAGGAAACGGCGCACACGTTCGCCCCGCAAGCGCTCGTCGGCGTCTATATGACGCATATCGACAAACCTGGCAGCGGCGCAACGTACCTGCGCTTCACGTTCTGCGGCACCTGCAGCGCCGAGCCAGCGCGGCGCGCGCTCGATGAAGGCATCGTGCGTGCGCTCTGGCTCACGCCCGAGGAGCTGCGTGCCTGTCGCGAGCGTCACCGGACGCCGCTCGTCTTGCGCTCGCTCGACGATTACCTCGCCGGCCAGCGCTTTGCGCTCGACCTTCTGCATACGCATTCGGTCGGACCGCCGGTCGCCGACGCGCCATGAACCCGATAGCAGTGAATTCGATGAGCAAGCAAAAAGTGGTGGTGGGTATGTCGGGCGGTGTCGATTCGTCGGTGACCGCCTGGCTCCTCAAGGAAGCCGGTTATGACGTCGTCGGCCTTTTCATGAAGAACTGGGAGGACGACGACGACAGCGAGTACTGCTCGACGCGGCAGGACTGGATCGACGTCGTCTCCGTCGCGGACCTGATCGGCATCGATGTCGAAGCCGTCAACTTCGCGGCGGAATACAAGGACCGCGTGTTCGCCGAGTTCCTGCGCGAATATTCGGCCGGCCGCACGCCGAACCCCGACGTGCTCTGCAACGCGGAGATCAAGTTCAAGGCGTTTCTCGACCATGCGATGTCGCTCGGCGCCGAGACGATCGCGACGGGCCACTACGCGCGTGTGCGCGAAGCCGATGGCCGCTTCGAGCTGCTCAAGGCGAAAGATCACACCAAAGACCAATCCTATTTTCTGCACCGCCTCGATCAGGCGCAGTTGTCGAAGACGCTGTTTCCGCTCGGCGACACCCCCAAAACGCAGGTGCGCGCGATCGCCGAGCAAATCGGGCTGCCCAATGCGAAGAAAAAGGATTCGACCGGTATCTGTTTTATCGGCGAGCGGCCGTTCCGCGAGTTTCTGAACCGCTATCTGCCTACGCGGCCGGGACCGATGATGACGCCCGAGCGTGTCGTCGTCGGCGAGCACATCGGTCTGGCCTTCTATACGTTCGGACAGCGCAAGGGAATCGGCCTCGGCGGCAGCAAGAGCGGCAGCGGCGAGCCATGGTTCGTCGCCGGCAAGGACATGGCGACGAACACGCTTTACGTCGTGCAGGGCCACGATCATCCGTGGCTGCTCTCGGAGACGCTCGTCGCGGGCAATACGAGTTGGGTGGCAGGCGCCGCGCCCGACGATGGCGCGCGGCTCGGCGCCAAAACGCGCTACCGGCAAGCCGACGCCCCATGCACGTTCAGCGTCCAAGGCGGGCCGCAACAGTTCTCGCTTGGCTTCGATACCCCTCAGTGGGCCGTGACGCCGGGCCAGTCGGCGGTGCTCTACGACGGCGATGTCTGCCTGGGCGGCGGCATCATCGAACAGGCCGCGGCCACGGCGTCGATCGCCACCGATATCGCAACAAGTACGACGAGCGCCGCATAAACGCCGCCCGCATTGAACTGATGCAGCGAACGAACGATCAGAAAGCCGATACCGCGGCCCGGGACAAGGCATTCGGCGAGCACGGCCGCGGTGAGTGCAAGTTGGCACCGCAGGCGTAAGCGCGACGACGTTCGAAGCGACCCGCGCGCATCGGCCATGGCTGTCGCGAACACGGCCAGCGCGGCGAACACAGCCTTGGGCACCCATCCGCTTGCGCCGCTCAGCCCCATCGCGAGCGCCGCGGCAATGCCGATACCGACGGCGGGCTGCGCGATGCCGGTCCCGAGCCGCAGTATCCGGCCGCGCATCGAATCCGCCGGACAAGCTGCAACAGCCAGCGCGGCAGCCAACGAGCCGCCCGCCACCCCGGCGGCCGTCTCGCCGAGCGTCAGGCCGATGTGTACGGCCAATGGGCCGCGCGACGTTGCGCCATGCCACCAGTCGAAAAGCTGATACGCAATGACGGACGGCTGCGAGACGAAGAACGGGTCGACGAGACCGCGCCGCGCGGCGAACTCCCACGCAAGCACGAGCAGACCGAGAAGTATGAGGAAAGCGAGCACCGCACCGGCCATCCCCCGCCCGCTCAGCGCAGGAGCGTGCCGAGCCGCGGCCAGATCGGTGCGCTCGGGCGAGCGCTCATCGTGCGGGGGCGCGTCGGGTAGATTCAAGCGGGAATCGTATCGATGAACGACTGCCGCTGCGAAAGCTTCGCGAAGTGCTTATCGAGATTCGAATGTTTTTCGCGCCAGCCAAGCTCCGGCATCCGGAAATCGAGGTAGCCGAGTGCGCAACCGACCGCCACATCGGCAAGCGAAAAATGATTGTTTGCGCACCACGGCTTGCCGGCGAGCCCTTGCGACATGGCACCCAGCGCTTCGTCGATCTTGCGTCGCTGGCGTGCGACCCACCCTTCGCTGCGCCGCGCCTCTTCACGCTGCGTGGCCTCGAGGCGGATCAGGACGCCGGCATCGAGTACGCCGTCAGCCAGCGCCTCCCAGCAGCGGACTTCGACGCGCTCCCGGCCCGATTGCGGAATGAGCCGGCCAACCGGCGACAGCGTATCGACATACTCGCAAATGACGCGGGAATCGAACACGGCCTCACCGTCCTCCATGAGGAGGCAAGGAACCTTGCCGAGCGGATTGAACGTATGAATAGTCGTCTCGGGTGCCCAGACGTCTTCGAGCACCAGTTGGTAGTCGATCTTCTTTTCGGCCAGCACGATGCGTGCTTTGCGCACATACGGGCTGGCCAGCGAACCGATTAGTTTCATCATCTGCGTTTCTCAGGTGTGCGACGGAGAGTATAACGTTGCCAACGATCATAACGGCGGACAGCGTTGCGGGGATATCGGCCCGATCGGCCAGGCCGGCGCCTGTCGGCGGAATGCAACACACCGGCTGACGCGCGCGCCGCGCCGCGCCGGCGCCACGCCATCGAGCCGCCGTTTGGGCGCTACAATCTCACGATGAATCCACCGACCGATCCCCCCCTCGCCGTTGCCGTCTACCGCGAACGCCGTGAGCGCCTGCTGGCTGCCCTGCGCGCGGCCGGCGGCGGTGTCGCCGTCGTACGGACGGCGCCGGAACTCGCGCGCAACCGCGATACCGACTACCCGTACCGGCACGACAGCTACTTCTACTACCTCACCGGCTTCACCGAACCGCAAGCGTTCATCGTGCTCGACGCGGAGGCTCGCGACGACGAGCCGGCCAGTCTGCTTTTCTGCCGCCCCAAGAACGCCGAGCGCGAAACCTGGGAAGGCTTTCACTTCGGCCCCGAGGCCGCGCGCGACGCGTTCGGCTTCGATGCGGCATTTTCCGTCGACGAAATCGATACCGAGCTGCCGCGCCTGATCGCCGACGCGCCGGCGCTGCATTACCTGTTCGCGCAATCGGGCGAACTCGACGGCAAAATTCGCGGATGGCTCGACGCCGTGCGCTCGCAAAGCCGCAGCGGCATCGCCGCGCCCGTGGCGCTCGTCGATCTCACGCCGAAACTCGACGACATGCGGCTCTTCAAGGATCCGCACGAGGTCGCGATCATGCGCCGCGCCGCGCAGATCTCGGCCGAAGCCCACCGGCGCGCGATGTCCGTATGCCGGCCCGGCATGACCGAGTACGAGCTCGAGGCGGAGCTGCTCTATACCTTCCGGCGCCGCGGCGCGCAGGGCCCCGCCTATGGCTCGATCGTCGCGGCGGGCGCCAACGCCTGCGTGCTTCACTACCCGGCCGGCAATGCGGTGTTGCGCGACGACGAACTCGTGCTGATCGACGCAGCGTGCGAGCTCGACGGCTACGCCTCCGACATCACACGCACGTTTCCCGCGAACGGGCGGTTCTCCTCGCCGCAGCGGGAGCTCTATGACATCGTGCTCGCCGCGCAGCAGGCCGCCATCGATACGACGCGCCCGGGCGTGAGCTTCGAGGCCCCGCATGACGCCGCCGTACGCGTACTCGCGCAGGGGCTGCTCGATACCGGCATCATTGCGCGCGAGCGCTTCTCGTCGGTCGACGACGTCATTGCCGAGCGCGCCTATGCGCGCTTTTATATGCACCGCACCGGGCACTGGCTCGGCATGGACGTGCACGATTGCGGCGATTACCGCGACCGCGGCGCCCCGCGCGATGCGCAAGGCGCCTTGCCGTGGCGCACGCTCGCGGCCTCGATGACGCTCACGATCGAGCCGGGTCTCTATATCCGCGCGGCCGAGGATGTGCCCGAGCGCTACTGGGACATCGGCATACGGATCGAGGACGATGCGGTCGTGACCGAGACCGGCTGCGAGCTGCTGTCGCGAGACGTGCCCGTGCAAGCCGACGAAATCGAGGCACTCATGCTTGCCTCGCGGACCGCTCAGCCATGACAGCGCAATCGACGACAAACGGACCGACCGGATCGGCAGATTCGGCCGAATCTGCCGAAGCGGCCCAAGCCGCGCGCGAGGCGGGCGATCCTGACTTCGACGTGGCGATCGTCGGCGCGGGCCCCGTCGGCCTTGCGCTCGCCGCCTGGCTTGCCCGGCGCAGTGCAAGTGCCGGACTCGCCGTCGCGCTCGTCGACGCACGGGAGCCGGAGGATGCGACAAACGA
>NZ_JBMRBK010000015.1:0-81644 GCF_057351765.1 Trinickia sp.
AAGCGTTTTAGGAGTGCTCTCATATGGCACGCGTATGCCAAGTAACTGGGAAAGCGCCGATGAGCGGCAACAACGTTTCCCACGCGAACAACAAGACGAAGCGGCGCTTCCTGCCGAACCTGCAATACCGCCGTTTCTGGGTGGAGAGCGAAAACCGGTGGGTGCGCCTGCGCATCTCGAACGCCGGCCTGCGCCTCATTGACAAGAACGGCATCGATTCCGTGCTCGCCGATCTGCGCGCACGCGGCGAAGTCTAAGGAGTAAATCATGGCGAAAGGCGCACGCGACAAGATCAAGCTCGAGTCGACCGCAGGTACGGGTCACTTCTATACGACGACCAAGAACAAGCGCAACATGCCGGAAAAGATGGCGATCATGAAGTTCGATCCCGTCGTCCGTAAGCATGTTGAGTACAAGGAAACCAAGATCAAGTAATCTGGTTTTCGGCGAGCCTGAAGACAACGAAAAGCCCCGCCCTCGTGCGGGGCTTTTTGCGCATGGCTTCGTTGCAAACAGCCAGGCGACGCCGAGCCCGAGACTGAGGACAAGGACAAAACATGAATTTCGATGTCGTGATCGTGGGCAGCGGGCTGGCAGGGTTGACCGTTGCACTGAATCTCGCCGAGACGCGGCGTGTGGCCGTCGTGGCGAAACGCTCGATGACCGAGGGTGCGAGCGACTGGGCGCAAGGCGGCATCGCAGCGGTGCTCGATTCAGCGGACAGCATCGAAAATCATGTCAACGACACGCTAGTCGCCGGTGGGGGGCTCTGCGACGAAGCGGCAACCCGCTTTATCGTCGAAGGCGGCCGCTCGGCGATCGAATGGCTGATCGCGCAAGGCGTGCCGTTCACGCGTGACGCGGCGGCCGAACTCGGCTTCCACCTGACGCGTGAGGGCGGCCACAGCCACCGGCGGATCATTCACGCAGCCGATGCCACGGGCCATGCCGTCGTCGCCACGCTTTCGGAATGCGTGCGCCGTCACCCGAACATCACGCTGCTCGAAGATCACTACGCGATAGATCTCATTACGTCCGATCGCCTCGGTCTTCCAGGCCGCCGCTGCCATGGCCTGTATGCGCTGGACCTCACGAGCGGGCGCACCGTCACGCTGCAAGCGCCGAACACGGTATTGGCCACGGGCGGCGCCGGCAAGGTCTATCTCTATACAACGAATCCCGACACGGCCACCGGCGACGGGATTGCCATGGCATGGCGTGCGGGCTGCCGGGTCTCGAACATGGAGTTCATCCAGTTCCACCCGACATGCCTCTTTCACCCCTACGCGAAGTCATTCCTGATCACGGAAGCCGTGCGCGGCGAAGGCGGACGCCTGCTGCTGCCCGACGGCACGCGTTTCATGCCGGCCCATGACGAACGCGCCGAGCTCGCCCCACGCGATATCGTCGCGCGCGCCATCGACTTCGAAATCAAGAAGCGCGGCATCGATTGCGTCTATCTCGACATCAGCCATCAGCCGGCTGCTTTCCTGCACGAGCACTTTCCGACGATCCTCGCGCGCTGTCTCGAGTTCGGCATCGATATCACGAAAGATCCGATTCCCGTCGTGCCCGCGGCCCATTACACCTGCGGCGGGGTCGTCACGGATCTGGCCGGCCGCACCGACTTGACTGGGCTCTTTGCCGTCGGCGAAACGGCCTGCACAGGGCTGCACGGCGCGAACCGGCTTGCCAGCAACTCGCTGCTCGAATGCCTCGTCATTGGGCGCGCGGCGTCCGCGGCCATTCAAGGCGATGGGTTCGAAGCCGCCGCTCACGCGCCGCTGCCCGATTGGGACGAAAGCCGCGTTTCCGATCCCGACGAAGAGGTCGTCGTCGCCCATAACTGGGACGAATTACGCCGGCTCATGTGGAACTACGTCGGTATCGTGCGCACCGACAAACGGCTGGCACGGGCGAGGCATCGGATCGCGTTGCTGCGGGACGAGATTCAGGAGTACTACACGAACTTCAAGGTCAGCCGGGATCTGCTGGAACTGCGCAATCTCGTCGACGTCGCCTCGCTCATCGTCGAGAGCGCTCGCTCGCGGCGCGAAAGCCGCGGGCTGCACTTCTCGCGCGATTGGCCGTCGGCGCTGCCGAAGGCACTGCCCACCGTGCTGGCCCCCGAGCGCGTGCGCAACCGGCAAGCGTAACTGGGCGTGACGTGACGGCTCAGACGATTCGCATCGAGTAATCGGTCGCGCGCACGTCCTTCGTCAACGCGCCGATCGAGATCCGATCGACACCGGTCTCGGCAATCGCGCGCACCGTATCGAGGTTGACGCCGCCCGACACTTCCAGCACCGCCCGGCCCGCCGTGAGCTTGACGGCGTCGCGCATTGCGTCGAACGAGAAATTGTCGAGCAGGATCGATTGAGCGCCGTGCGCGAGCGCCGATTCCAGTTGCAAGAGCGTCTCCACCTCGATCTGGATCGAGACGCCGGCGTCGAGCGCGTAGGCGGCATCGAGGGCGGCGCCCACGCTGCCCGCCGCGGCGATATGGTTTTCCTTGATGAGGATGCCGTCGTAGAGCGCAAGCCGCTGATTCGCCCCACCACCGACGCGTACCGCATATTTCTGAGCGAGCCGCAGCCCGGGCAAGGTCTTGCGCGTGTCGAGGATGCGCGCGCGCGTGCCCGCGACAATATCGGCGTAGCGGCGCGTCGCCGTGGCCACGCCCGACAGCAATTGCAGAAAGTTGAGCGCGTTGCGTTCCGCGGTCAGCAGCGCGCGCGCAGGACCGCGCATCGTGCAGACCTCCGAATCGGGCGCCATGCGATCGCCCTCGCGGTACCGCCAATGAAGTTCGATCGCCGGGTCGACCTGGCGCATCACGGCGGCAAACCACGGCACGCCACACAGCACCGCATCTTCGCGAACGACGACGCGGGCATCGCGCACACTGTCAGCCGGGACGAGCCGGCCCGTGAGATCGCCATCGCCGATATCCTCGGCGAGCGCGTCGGCGACATTGCGTACGAGCGCCGCATCGAATGCGTCACCGTACTCGGCCTGGATTTCGGCAAACAAAGGCGACACGGCGGCGGCTTCCTTGGGCTCTGCCCGTGACATAGACTGCATCGGCCGTGCGCTCGTCATGCGGCACCCACGTTCGCAAAGAGCGCAGCGTCGCGCGCCAGGTCGCCGCTTGCCTGGACGCGCGCCTTGCGCTCCGCCGCGAAAGCAAGCATCCGGTCGATCGGCAGGCGCGCCCGCTCGCCGATGGCGCGATCGACGAAGATTTCGTTCGTCCCCCGCTCCAACACGTCGGCAAGATTCGCAACGCCGTTCATCGCCATCCACGGGCAATGCGCGCAGCTCTTGCAGGTTGCGCTGTTGCCGGCGGTCGGCGCTTCGATGAACGTCTTGCCGGGTGCGGCGAGGCGCATCTTATGAAGAATGCCGAGATCGGTCGCGACGATGAAGTGAGTCGCCGGCAGCCGCCTGGCCGCCTCGATGAGCTGCGTCGTGGAACCGACGACATCGGCTTGCGCCACCACGCTCTCCGGGGACTCCGGATGGACGAGGACCTTCGCCTCGGGGTATTCGGCGCGCAGCAAGTCGAGCTCGATGCCCTTGAACTCGTCGTGCACGAGGCAGGAGCCTTGCCACAGCAGCATGTCGGCGCCCGTTTTCTTCTGGATGTATTGACCCAGATGGCGATCGGGCGCCCAGAGAATCTTCTCGCCACGCGCGTGCAGATCGGCAACGATCTCGAGTCCGATGGACGATGTGACCATCCAATCCGCCCGCGCCTTGACCGCGGCGCTCGTATTCGCATAAACGACTACGGTGCGATCAGGGTGCGCGTCGCAAAACGCCGAGAACTCGTCTGCCGGACAGCCGAGATCGAGCGAGCAAGTCGCGTCGAGATCGGGCATCAGGATGCGTTTGGCAGGGCTCAGGATTTTGGCTGTTTCGCCCATGAACCGGACGCCGGCGACCACGAGCGTCTGCGCCTCGTGATCGCGGCCGAAACGGGCCATTTCGAGCGAGTCGGCAACGCAGCCGCCCGTCTCGTCGGCCAGTTCCTGCAGCTCCGGATCGACATAGTAATGCGCGACGAGCACGGCCTTCTCGCGTACGAGCAGCTCACGGATACGTGCCTTGAGTGCCTTGCGCTCTTCGAGCGACGGCGCAGGCGTGACCTTGGCCCACGCCTGCCCAACGCCGCATACCGCGCCGGCCGCGCTCGTTACGAGCGGCTTATCGAACTCGACAGTCTTGATCGTCGAAGCCATCTTGATCTCCGGTCCCATACCAGGGGCGCTTGGGCCATTCCGCTTGCGGCCCATGTATAGCTGACGCTACAAAAAACAACACCCCGCCAGCGCGGGGTGTTGTGTGACGTCTCGAAATTTTAATGGAATTCGCGCTCAGGCGTATCGGCGCAGCCGCAGGGCGAACTCCTGCAGCGCTTTGATGCCGCTTTGTTCGGCGCGATGACACCAGTCCTGCAACTGGGCCAGCAACTGTTCGCGCGAAGCGTTGGAACGATCCCAGATTGCGGCCAGTTCCTCGCGCAGCTCGATGAACGTGCGCAACGTCTGGCTGTCGGCGAAAATCTCGGGGAGCTGACGTTTCTGCGGTTCGTCGAGGCCTTCCTTCTCCTGGTGGAACCACGTGCGCGCGTTGCGCATCAGCATGTACTTTTCGCGCGCGCCGATCTCCTTCAAGCGCGCAAGCTCCTGGCGATACGCGCGCTTGACCGTCTTCGCGTAGCGCGCCATGACCTCGTAGCGATTCGAGAGGACGGCCTGCAGCGTGTCGTAATCGAGCGCGGGTTTGCGTGCGATGAGGCGCGGTGTCGGCGCGAGCTTCTTCACCTTCGCCAGCCCCAGCAGCGACAGGATGCGGATATAGGCCCAGCCGATGTCGAACTCGAACCACTTGTTCGACAGCTTGGCCGAGGTCGCATATGTGTGGTGATTGTTGTGCAGTTCCTCGCCGCCGATCAGGATGCCCCAGGGGAAGATATTCGTGCTCGCGTCAGCGGAGTTGAAATTGCGGTAACCCCAGAAGTGCGCGAGGCCGTTGACGACGCCAGCAGCCCAGAACGGGATCCAGATCATCTGCACGGCCCACACGCTGAGGCCCACGATGCCGAAGAGCGCCACATCGACCACCATCATCAGGCTCACGCCGAGGATCGGGTAACGCGTATAAACATTGCGCTCCATCCAGTCGTTGGGCGTGCCGTGGCTGAAGCGGCGGATCGTTTCCTCGTTCTTCGCTTCAGTGCGATAGAGTTCGGCCCCTTCGAGCAGCACCTTCCAGATTCCGCGCGTTTGGGGGCTGTGCGGGTCTTCCTCCGTTTCGCACTTGGCGTGGTGCTTACGGTGAATCGCCGCCCACTGCCCCGTCAGCATGCCGGTGGTCGTCCAGAGCCAGAAGCGGAAGAAATGACTGGCGATGGGATGCAAATCGAGCGCGCGGTGAGCCTGGCAGCGGTGTAGATAAACCGTCACACCGATGATCGTCACGTGCGTGACGGCTAGCGCGAAAAGCACGATCTGCCACCATGAGAAACGGAGCAAGCCGTGCGCGAGGAAATCGAGCAAGGAATTCAACAAGGCCTTTACCTGTGGAACGACGACGCCAGCCGGGGCTCGCGACTGTCAGAAAAACGAAAGCAACGGTTGAAACAGATGAACATTGTACTGCAATGATCGCAAGTCGTTGTAACAAAAAAGGTTTCCTGCGCCGCAGCAGCTGCTTTGCCCTGCGGCATGTGGCCGCATCGGGCGCGCCGCCTTACGATGCTTGCGCCACGTCCTTTGCCGTCGGCTCGCTCGTGCCGACGATACGCACCTCGCGAGTCGGATAGGGAATCGCGATGCCATGCTCGCAAAAAAGGCGCCAGATGTTGCGGTTGACCGCGGAGCGCACGCCGGCCGTCCCCTTGGCCGCGTCCTCGATCCAGAACCCGAGCTCGAGATTGATACCGTCGGCGCCGAACGAAACGAAATAGGGCGCGGGTGCCGGGTCCTCGAGCACGCGGTCGACGCCGCCCGCCGCTTGCGCGAGCAACGCCATCGCGCGATCGATATCCGAGTCGTAGGCGACTTGCACAGCGGCTTTCGCGTAGCCGCGCGTGAGAAACGACGAGTGGTTCTGAACGACATCGGTGATGAGCTTTTCGTTCGGAACGAGCGTCTCGATGCCATCCAGGCCACGCACGGTCGTATAGCGGGTGCTGATCCGGGTCACGAGCCCCTGCAGCCCGCCGACGTTGATCGTGTCGCCGATCCGCAGTGACCGGTCGATCAGGATGATGAAGCCCGACACGTAGTTGCTCGCGATCTTCTGGAGCCCGAAGCCCAGGCCGACGCCGAGCGCGCCGCCGAACACGCCGAGCACGGTGATATCGATGCCGACGAGCGAGAAGCTGATCAGCACCGCGGCCAGAATCAGCAGCGCGCGGCCCGTGCGGGCGAGCACGACGCGCAGATTGGTGTCGATCGAGCGCGCCCGCATGAGGCGCTCCTCGAGCATCGAGCCCGTCCACATCGCCACGATCAGCGTGGCACAGACCCAGAGCGCGCCCGTCGCAATGGACAGCAGCGTCATCCGCTCGTTGCCGACGCGAAAGTGCACCGAATCCATCCAGTGCAACACCTGCTCATGGATGCCCAGCACGAAGAGCACCATCCCCACCCAGACCACGACACTCACGATCTTTTCGGCGATGGAAAGCCAGGCGTGCGCATGGCCGTTGCGGCCGAACACACGTCGGGCAACGAAAAAAACGATATAGATCAGCGCGATACCGATGAGCGGCACCAATGCGAGTTCGAGCAGCGACGTCGACATGTCGTCTTCGAAGACCGTCTCCTCGATCCATACGAGGACACCGCCAAGCAGCGGAAACAGTGCCTTGTGCAGACTCTCGGCGCCGAAACGCGCCGGCTCGTGGCGCGCGCTGCGGCGCGAATCGAGCTTGCGGCGTACAACGCGCGCGAGCAGCCACGCGACGAGCAGTGCCCCGACGAGCATGCCAGCCTGCCAGAGCATCACGGGCTGACCGAAGTCGCGGACTAGGCCCGCGACCATATGGGAAAGAATGCGGTTTTGCGTCATCTCGAGGGACTCCGGGCGCCGGCCGCCGGCCTGGGCGGACAGCGCCCAGGCACGGCGTTCGGCCGCCGCTCAGGCACGGCGTTCGAGCACAGCGGCGAAAAAGCCGTCCGTCGCATGGCGATGCGGCCAGAGCGAAAGATACTCGCCCATCTCGAGACCGATGCGCTGCTCGGCGAGCACGGCGCTCGCCGGCACGAGCGCAAACTCCGAGTGCTCGGCCAGAAATTGAGCGACGACCGCCTCGTTTTCCGCTTCGAGCACGCTGCAAGTCGCATAGACGAGCCGCCCGCCCGGCTTCACGAGCCGCGCGGCGCTCGCGAGAATCGAGGCCTGCTTCGGCGCCAGCTCCTCCACCGACGCCGCGCTTTGCCGCCACTTGAGATCGGGATTGCGGCGCAGCGTGCCGAGGCCGCTGCACGGCGCGTCGACGAGCACGCGATCGATCTTGCCGGCGAGCCGTTTGATCTTGATGTCGTGCTCGCTGTCGATGTGCACCGGATGGACGTTCGAGAGACCGCTGCGCGCCAGCCGCGGCTTGAGCTTCGCCAGACGCCGTTCCGCGACGTCGAACGCGTAGAGCCGCCCCGTCGAGCGCATCGCGGCACCGAGCGCGAGCGTCTTGCCGCCCGCCCCCGCGCAAAAATCGACGATCATCTCGCCGCGCCGCGGCGCGACGAGCGAGCACAGCAACTGACTGCCTTCGTCCTGCACCTCGACCCAGCCGTCCTCGAACACCTTGAGCTTAGTGAGCGCCGGCTTGCCGACCACTCGGACGCCGAGCGGAGCGAACGGTGTCGCGCCGGCTTCGATGCCGGCTTCTTCGAGCGCGGCCAGCACCTGCTCGCGGCTCGCCTTGAGCGGATTCACGCGCAAATCGAGCGGCGCCGGGTAGTTGAGGGCCGCCGCGAGCTGGGCCAGCTCGTCGGGCGCAAAACGCTTGGCGAGCGCCTCGACGATCCAGTCGGGCAGATTGGTCCGGATACGCAGCGGCAGGCTCTGCGGATCGATCTTCGCCACGTGCTCGAGCCAGGCGTTCTCGTCCTCGGAGAGGAACGGGCGCAGCGCGGAGCGCCCCGCCGTCTGCATGAGACCGAGCAGCGCAAGACGCCGCATGGGACCGCCGGTACCGCTTTCGGCCAGATGCGCGAACTCCATGCGCCGGCGCAGCACGGCGAACACGGCCTCCGCGATGAGGCCGCGCTCGTTGTGGCCGAGCTTCGGATGGGCGCGGAAAAAGCGGCTGGTCGTGGCGTCGGCGGGGCCCGTAAATTTGAGCACTTCCGCAATCAGTGCCTCGGTCTGGCCGACGAGAAAACCATGGAGCCCGCCTTCGCGCGAGCGAGCCGGCGCGGCACCGGCCGCTTTGGCCCCGCGGGGTGCGCGCAACGGGCGCGCAACGTGGCCGCGCGGCTTCGGCTGCGAAGCGGACGAGCTGGGCGAGAGGGGTTTCGATCGAGTAGTCTTTGTTTTCATGTTGCCTCCCGTCAGGCGCTGGCCGGGCGCGCAGCTGCCCCCGGCGCGGGCAGCCAACGAATATGAGCGCGATGAGGATTCATCACGCCTCTTGGTGAGTATCGGCAAAAAGCCACTGCGGCTCGGGCGGCGTCACGCTGACGCGCATGCCGTCGAGCGACAGGCGCCCCTGCACGAACCAGCGCACGGCGCGCGGATAGGCCAGGTGCTCGCATGCGAGCACGCGTGCCGCGAGCCGGGCCGCGTCGTCGCCGGCCGCGATCGGCACGGCGGCCTGGATGACGATCGGCCCGTGATCGAGCTGGGGCGTAACGAAATGCACGGTCGCCCCGTGCACCGTCACGCCTGCTTCGAGCGCGCGCCGATGCGTGTGCAACCCTGGAAAGCTCGGCAGCAGCGACGGATGCACGTTCAGCATGCGCCCCGCGTAGCGTTCGACGAAAGCGGTGGTCAGCACACGCATGAAGCCGGCAAGGACGACGAGGTCCGGAGCGAAGCTGTCCACGACACGCGCGAGCGCGGCGTCGAACACCTCGCGCTCGGGATACTCGCGATGATCGACGACGGCCGTGGCGATGCCTTCGCGCGCGGCGAACGCGAGCCCGGATGCGTCGGGCCGGTTCGCGATGACGGCGGCGATGCGGGCGGGCCACCCTTCGTGCGCCGCCGCGCGCACGATCGCTTCCATATTGCTGCCCCGCCCGGAAATCAGAATTACGATGTTCTTCATCCGGCGATTTTATCATTGGGGACCTGCGAGCCAGCCACGGCGGCGGCGCCCGACGCCCCGAACGTTTATAATCTCTTGTTTTGCGGCGCCAGCAAGGCGCGCATCGATCCTTGGCCAAGCGGCATCGCGCCGCCCACTCGACGGTTATCGTGAGAGTCTTCCGCGGTCTTCCCAATGCCGAAAGCCGCGCGCCCTGCGCGCTGACGATCGGCAATTTCGACGGTGTCCACCGCGGTCACCAGGCATTGCTCGCGCGCGTGCGCGAAGCCGCCCGCGCGCGCGGCCTGCCCGTCTGCGTCATGACGTTCGAGCCGCATCCGCGCGAATTCTTCAATCCCGCCGGCGCGCCGCCGCGTATCGCGATGCTGCGCGACAAGCTGGAGGCGCTGCGCATGAACGGCGTGGACCGGGTCGTCGTCGAGCATTTCAACCGCACGTTCGCGAGCCAGTCGCCCGATACGTTCGTCGAGCGCATCATCGTCGCGGGCCTGCACGCGCGCTGGGTGCTGGTCGGCGACGATTTCCGCTACGGCGCCAAGCGCGCCGGCGATTTCGCCTTGCTGCGCGCGGCCGGCGAGCGCCATGGCTTCGAGGTCGAACAAATGGACACCGTCGCCGACGCGGCCGGCGCGCGCATCTCGAGTTCGGCCGTGCGGGCCGCGCTGGTCGCGGGCGATCTCGACACCGCGCGCGCCGCGCTCGGACGCGACTACGTCATCAGCGGCCATGTCGTGCACGGGCTCTCGCTCGGGCGGGACCTCGGCTTTCCGACGTTGAACCTGCCGATCGCCCACAAGCGCCCCGCGCTGGCCGGCATCTTCGTCGTGCGGGTGCACGGCATCGAGGCCGAGCCGCTACCGGGCGTCGCGAGCCTCGGCGTGCGCCCGACCGTCGACGACTCCGGCCGTGTGCTGCTCGAAGTGCACCTGCTCGACTGGCATGGGGACGCCTATGGCAAACTCGTGCGCGTCGAATTTCTGAAGAAGCTGCGCGACGAACAAAAGTACGTCGATCTCGAATCGTTGAGCGCGGCGATTGCGCGCGACGTCGCGAACGCACGCGCTTACTTTGCCTGAGGCCGTCCGACACCTGTAAAGAGAGCCTGCGGACAGGCGCCCACCGTTTTCAGCGATTTCACCATGAGCGACAAAAAAGCCGATTCGAAACCCCAGGCCAAGTATCCGGTCAACCTGCTCGACACGCCGTTCCCGATGCGCGGCGACCTGCCCAAGCGCGAACCCCTGCGCGTCAAGGAATGGGAGGACGAGCGAGTCTACGAGAAGATCCGCGCCGCCAGCGCAGGCCGGCCCCGCTTCGTGCTGCACGACGGCCCGCCATATGCGAACGGCGACATCCACCTCGGGCATGCGGTCAACAAGATTCTCAAGGACATCATCGTCAAGTCGCGCAATATGGCCGGCTTCGATGCGGCCTATGTGCCCGGTTGGGACTGTCACGGCATGCCGATCGAGATCCAGATCGAAAAACAGTACGGCAAGTCGCTGCCGGCGGCCGAAGTGCAGCGCAAGGCCCGCGCCTACGCTGCCGAGCAGATCGAAAAGCAGAAGGCCGGCTTCAAGCGTCTGGGCGTGCTCGGCGACTGGGACAACCCGTACAAGACGATGAATTTCGGCAACGAGGCCGGCGAAATCCGCGCGCTCGGCAAGATTCTCGAAAAGGGCTACATCTACCGCGGTCTGAAGCCCGTGAACTGGTGCTTCGATTGCGGCTCCGCGCTCGCCGAAGCCGAAGTCGAGTACAAGGACCGCACCGACCCCTCGGTCAGCGTGCTCTTCCCGTTCGCCGAGACGGAACCCGTTGCACGGGCGTTCGGGCTGAATGCGTTGCCGGACACGCAAGGCGGTATCGTGATCTGGACCACGACACCCTGGACGCTGCCGGCCAACCAGGCGCTCAACGTTCATCCCGAAGTCGTCTATGCGCTCGTGCAAACGCCCAACGGCATGCTGATCCTCGCTGAGGAGCGCGTCGAAGCGAGCCTCGCCCTGTTCGGCCTGACCGGCCAGATCGTGGCGGCCGCGCCGGGCGCGAAGCTGGCGAATCTGCGCTTCACGCACCCGCTCGCGGATGCCCATCCCGGCTACAAGCGCACGTCGCCCATCTACCTCGGCGACTACGTGACGACCGACACGGGCACCGGCATCGTTCACTCGTCACCGGCCTATGGCGTCGAAGACTTCGAATCGTGCAAGGCGCACGGTCTGGCCGATTCGGACATCCTCAACCCGGTGATGGGAGACGGCCGCTACGCCGAGTCGCTGCCGCTTTTCGGCGGGCTGTCGATCTGGAGCGCCAACCCCAAGATCATCGAAGCATTGGATGCCGCGGGCACGCTGCTGCATACCGAAAAGTACCCGCACAGCTATATGCACTGCTGGCGCCACAAGACACCGATCATCTACCGCGCCACCTCGCAATGGTTCGCAGGCATGGATATCACGCCGAAGGACGGCGGCGCGACGCTGCGCGAAACGGCGCTAGCCGGTGTCGAGGCAACGGCGTTCTATCCGTCATGGGGCAAGCAGCGGCTTCACAGCATGATCGCGAACCGTCCCGACTGGACGCTCTCGCGTCAGCGCCAATGGGGCGTGCCGATGGCGTTTTTCGTCCACAAGGAGACGGGAGAGCTGCATCCGCGCACGCTTGCGCTGCTCGAGGAAGTCGCCCAGCGCATCGAGCAAGGGGGCATCGAGGCGTGGCAGGCGCTCGACGCACGCGAGTTGCTCGGCGAGGACGCCAATCTCTACGAAAAGAATCGCGATACGCTCGATGTCTGGTTCGATTCGGGCACGACGCATTGGCACGTGCTGCGGGGCTCGCATGCGAATGTCTCGCAGTTTCCGGCCGATCTTTACCTCGAGGGCTCCGATCAGCATCGAGGCTGGTTCCATTCCTCGCTGCTGACGGCTTCGATGCTCGACGGCCGCGCACCCTATCGCGCGCTGCTCACGCACGGCTTCACCGTCGATGGCGAAGGCCGCAAGATGAGCAAGTCGCTCGGCAACGGCATCGATCCACACGATGTCGCCAACCGGCTCGGCGCCGAGATCATTCGCCTGTGGATCGCCTCGACCGACTATTCGGGCGAGCTCGCGATCTCGGAGGAAATCCTCAAGCGCGTGACGGAAAGCTACCGGCGGATCCGCAATACATTGCGCTTTTTGCTCGCGAATCTATCGGACTTCGACTTCGCGAAGGACGCACGTCCGGCCAGCGAATGGCTCGAAATCGATCGCTACGCCGTGGCGCTTTCGGCCGAATTGCAGCGCGACATCCTTGCGCACTACGAGAAGTACGAATTCCATCCGGTTGTCGCCAAGCTCATGACGTACTGCTCGGAGGACCTCGGCGGTTTTTATCTCGACGTGCTGAAGGACCGGCTTTACACGAGCGCGGCCGATTCGAGCGCGCGCCGCTCGGCGCAAACGGCGCTCTACCACATCACGCAAGGCTTGCTGCGCGTCATGGCGCCGTTCTTGTCGTTCACGGCCGAGGAAGCGTGGCAGGTGTTCCAGCCGGGCAGCGACACGATTTTCACCGAAACCTACTACGCCTACCCCGAGGTGCCGGACGCCGGCTCGCTGCTCCAGAAATGGGCACTGCTGCGTGCGGTGCGCGGCAATGTGACAAAGGCGCTCGAGGAGGCGCGCGTCGCGAATCGGATCGGCTCGTCGCTGCAGGCCGAAGTGACGATCCGCGCGAGCAGCCCCGCTTACGACGCACTCGCGAGCCTCGGCGACGATCTCAAGTTCGTGCTCATCACCTCTGCCGCCCAGGTGGTCAAGGTCGATACGGAAGCCGATGAAGGTGTCGAAGTCGATGCGTCGACATACCTGAAATGCGAACGCTGCTGGCACTACCGGGCCGATGTGGGCGCCCATGCAGACCATCCGACGCTGTGCGGCCGTTGCTTCAGCAACCTGTTCGGCGAAGGCGAGACGAGGAGCGCTGCATAATGGCCAAGACCCGCGCACTACCGACCAGTACGACGCTTGGCCCCTGGCTGGGCATCGCGCTCATCGTCATTCTTTTCGATCAGTTGACGAAGATCGCGATCATGAAGGTGTTCGCCTACGCCACGCCCTACGCGCTCACGCCGTTCTTCAATCTGTTCCTGGTCTTCAACCGCGGCGCCGCGTTCAACTTTCTCGCGACTGCGGGGGGCTGGCAGCGCTGGGCGTTCACCGCGCTCGGCGTTGCCGCGGCTCTCGTCATCGTCTATCTGCTCAAGCGCCACGGCAATCAACGGCTCTTTTGCACGGCGCTGTCGATGATCATGGGCGGCGCGCTCGGCAACGTCATCGATCGGCTCGTACATAGCCGTGTGGTCGACTTTCTCGATTTCCATGTCGGCGGCTGGCACTGGCCCACGTTCAATCTGGCCGACAGCGCGATCGTAATTGGCGCAATATTGCTCGTACTGGACGAATTGCGGCGCGTACGCGGCGCGCGTTGATGCGTGCGGCGCGCACTGCCGCGCACGTGGTCGTATTTTGTCGATGATTCGGCGCGCGGCGCTTGCGCTCCGCCCATGCGCCCCCGGAGGCAACGTTGGCAACCGCAGAACTCGCAGGAAAACACCTCGTATTGGGCATGACGGGCGGCATTGCCTGCTACAAGATCGCCGAGCTCACACGGCTTCTGACGAAGGCCGGCGCGACTGTACAGGTTGCGATGACAGAAGCTGCCACCCAGTTCATCACGCCGGTAACGATGCAGGCGCTCTCCGGGCACCCGGTCTATACCAGCCAGTGGGACGCGCGCATCGACAACAACATGCCGCACATCGATCTGTCGCGTACCGCCCAGGCGATCGTGATCGCACCCGCCTCGGCGGACTTTCTCGCAAAGCTCGCGCACGGCCGCGCCGATGACCTGCTCTCCACGCTGTGCCTCGCTCGCGATTGTCCGTTGCTGGTCGTGCCGGCCATGAATCGGCAGATGTGGGCGAATCCGGCCACGCAGCGCAATGTGGCGCAACTGCGCGCGGACGGCGTCGTCGTGCTCGGCCCCGACTCCGGTGCCCAGGCCTGCGGCGAAGTTGGCGACGGGCGCATGCTGGAGCCGCAAGCCACGTATGAAGCCATCGCGTCGTTCTTTCAGCCGAAGTGCATTGCCGGGCGCCGCGTGCTGGTCACTGCGGGGCCGACGTTCGAGCCGATCGATCCCGTGCGCGGACTGACCAACCGCTCGAGCGGCAAGATGGGATTCGCGCTCGCCCGCGCAGCGCAGCAAGCCGGCGCCGAAGTCCGCTTGATTGCGGGGCCCGTATCGCTGGATACGCCGTGGGGCGTCGCGCGCGAGGACGTCGAAACGGCACAGCAGATGTATGACGCCGTCATGCAGTCGGCGGCCGATTGCGACGTCTTCATCGCGGTTGCAGCCGTCGCGGACTGGCGCGTCGATCAGGCAAGCGCCGACAAGATCAAGAAGACACCCGATGGGCGCGTGCCGTCACTCGCGTTTGTCGAAAATCCCGATATCCTCGCCACGGTCGCGCAGCTACCCGACGCACCTTATTGCGTCGGCTTCGCGGCCGAAAGCAGCGAACTCGAAGCACATGCTCAGGAAAAGCGGCAACGCAAGGGCGTGCCGCTGTTGATCGGTAACCTGGGCCCGCAGACGTTCGGCCGCGACGACAACGAGGTCGTGCTCGTCGATGCGTCCGGCACCACGCGGCTCGCCCGCATGGACAAGAACGCGCTCGCCGCCGCACTCATTCGCGAGATCGCGCGCCGGCTTCCCGATGCGAGCCTGATTTCCTAGCGGCACCCGCGCTCACGCGCTGATGGCTGAAGCTATTTTTTTCGTTGTTCTTCCTTTTGCGAACGGCATGAAACTCGATCTCAAGATTCTGGACGCGCGCATGCGCGAAACGCTCCCGGCCTACGCGACGCCTGGCAGCGCGGGCCTCGACCTGCGCGCCTGCCTCGAACGGTCGCTCGTGCTCGAACCGGGTCAGACCGCGCTGGTGCCGACCGGCTTGGCGATACACGTCGGCGACGCCGGCTACGCGGCGCTGATCCTGCCGCGCTCGGGTCTCGGCCACAAGCATGGCATCGTGCTCGGCAATCTGGTCGGGCTGATCGATTCGGACTATCAGGGCGAATTGATGATCTCGACCTGGAACCGCGGACAGACGACATTCACCATCGAGCCGATGGAGCGCCTCGCGCAGCTCGTCATCGTGCCGGTCGTTCAGGCGCAGTTCAATATCGTGGACGATTTCGCGCAAAGCGAGCGCGGCGCCGGCGGCTTCGGCAGCACCGGCAAACACTGACGGCGCGGGCCGCCGTCGTTTTTCCGTCCGCATAAAAAGCAACGGCGCGGGTTGTGGCCCGCGCCGCTTGTTTTGTCGGCGGCTCGCTCGGCATTGCATTGCCGAGCGAGCCGCTGGCCGATCGTCACTCCACTTCGACCGTCTCCGGATTGGGCGAGCGCGGCGCCGCATTCTCGTCGAATGTCAGCTGCACCGTGTCGCTCTCGTCGACATCGACTGTCACTCGGCCGCCGTTCATCAGTTTGCCGAACAGCAGTTCGTCGGCCAGCGCGCGGCGGATCGTGTCCTGAATCAGCCGCTGCATCGGACGTGCGCCCATCAACGGATCGAAACCGTGCTTCGCGAGATGGTGGCGCAGTGCGTCGGTGAAGACGGCGTCGACCTTCTTCTCGTGCAACTGGTCTTCGAGCTGCATGAGGAACTTGTCGACGACCCGCATGATGATTTCCTCATCGAGCGAGCGGAAGCTGATGATCGCGTCGAGCCGGTTGCGGAACTCGGGCGTGAACATCCGCTTGATATCGGCCATTTCGTCGCCAGTCTCGCGGCGCGACGTGAACCCGATCGAGCCCTTTTGCATCGATTCAGCGCCCGCATTCGTCGTCATGATGATGATGACGTTGCGGAAATCGGCCTTACGCCCGTTGTTGTCGGTCAGCGTGCCGTGGTCCATCACCTGCAGCAGGACATTGAAGATATCCGGATGCGCTTTCTCGATTTCGTCGAGCAGCAACACGCAGTGCGGCTTCTTCGTGATGGCTTCGGTCAGCAATCCGCCCTGATCGAACCCAACATATCCAGGCGGCGCGCCGATCAGACGGCTCACCGCATGGCGCTCCATATACTCCGACATGTCGAAACGCGTGAGCTCGATGCCGAGCGTGAACGCGAGCTGCCGCGCCACTTCGGTCTTGCCGACGCCCGTCGGGCCCGAGAACAGGAAGGCGCCGATCGGCTTGTCCGTCTTGCCGAGCCCCGCGCGCGCCATCTTGATGGCGGCCGACAGCGCGTCGATAGCCGGATCCTGTCCGAAAACGACGGCCTTCAGGTCGCGATCGAGCGTCTGGAGCTTGCTGCGGTCGTCCTGCGACACGCTTTGCGCCGGCACACGCGCGATCTTGGAGATGATCTCCTCGATTTCGCCCTTGCCGATCGTCTTCTTCTGCTTCGACTTCGGCAGAATGCGCTGCGCCGCACCGGCTTCGTCGATCACGTCGATGGCCTTGTCCGGCAGATGACGATCCGTGATGAACCGCGCGGACAGCTCGGCCGCCGCCGAAAGCGCACCCGACGAGTACTTGACGCCGTGATGCTCCTCGAAGCGGGACTTGAGGCCGCGCAGAATCGCCACGGTCTGCTCGACCGTCGGCTCCGTCACGTCGATCTTCTGGAAGCGCCTCGACAGCGCCGCATCCTTTTCGAAGATGCCGCGGTATTCCGTGAACGTCGTGGCGCCGATGCACTTGAGCGTGCCCGAGGACAGCGCGGGCTTGAGCAGGTTCGACGCATCGAGCGTGCCGCCCGATGCAGCCCCCGCGCCGATCAGCGTGTGGATCTCATCGATGAAGAGAATCGCGTGTGGACGCTCCTTCAGTTCCTTGAGCACCGTCTTGAGCCGTTGCTCGAAGTCGCCACGGTATTTGGTACCGGCGAGCAGCGCGCCCATATCGAGCGAATACACCTGCGCATCGGCCAGAATGTCCGGCACTTCGCCGCGCGTGATGCGCCACGCGAGCCCTTCCGCGATGGCGGTCTTGCCGACACCGGCCTCGCCGACCAGCAGCGGATTGTTCTTGCGGCGGCGGCACAGCACCTGGACGACACGCTCCACCTCGGACTCGCGTCCGATGAGCGGATCGATGCGCCCGTCCTTGGCCATCTGATTGAGGTTTTGCGTGAACTGCGCAAGCGGCGTTTCTTTCTGCGAAGCGGCGTCCTCCGACTCCGGACTCGTGTCGCCGGCTTTGGCCGCGTCGTTGGTGTTCGTCTTCGCGATACCGTGCGAGATGAAGTTCACGACATCGAGCCGCGTCACGCCCTGCTGCTGCAGGTAGTAGACCGCATGCGAGTCCTTCTCGCCAAAGATCGCCACGAGCACGTTCGCACCCGTGACTTCCTTCTTGCCGTTCGACGTCGATTGCACGTGCATGATCGCGCGCTGAATCACGCGCTGAAAGCCGAGCGTAGGCTGCGTATCGACGTCGTCGGTACCGGGTACCGTCGGCGTATTGTCATGAATGAAGTTGCGCAGGTTCTGGCGCAGATCTTCGATGTTGGCCGCGCACGCGCGCAACACTTCTGCAGCTGTCGGATTGTCCAGCAACGCCAGCAAAAGATGTTCGACCGTGATGAACTCATGCCGCGCCTGGCGTGCTTCCATGAACGCCATATGCAAGCTGACTTCCAGTTCCTGGGCAATCATGCTTCCTCCATCACGCACTGCAGCGGATGCCCTGCCTGCCGTGCGTGTGTAACAACCTGCTCGACCTTGGTCGACGCGATGTCCCGCGTGTAGACCCCACAAACTCCCCGACCTTCACGATGAACCTTCAGCATGATCTGCGTCGCGGTCTCTCGGTCTTTATTGAAATATTCCTGCACGATCATCACGACAAACTCCATTGGCGTGAAATCGTCATTCAACAGCACTACTTTATACATGGACGGTGGTTTCAGCTCCTTTTCCTGCCGCTCGACGACCGTACCGTCCTGCCTGTCCGGGATAATTGCCATACACCCATTCTAAACAACTCGGTGAGCCCCGCAATCCTGCAAAAACCCGACCGACCAGTTGTCGATCGCACCGCCGCGGTGCGATGCTGCCATCGCGCCGCGCCTGTGCGAACCCGCCGTGCCCCATTGACGGTCGCCGCACCCGCGGCGCCACGTCCGGGCGCGCAGCCCGTTCGAGTATCGCACATCGCGTGCCGGCTCTCCCGCGCCCGCGCAACAGCCCGTTCCGAGCACCTCGTATCCGCTATTCCCATGTGCGTCGATTATGCGACTTTTCAAGAGCGCCCGCTTGCGCCAGCGCACACAGCGGAAGGGGGAAAAACCCTCGAACCGAAGTGCGTTTCTCGACATCTCAAAATTTTCTTGACACTTCTTTAAAGAGAACCAACAATCAAGCTGGCACTTTTTTTCAGCTGGCTGCAACAAGTGCAAGTACGAAAAAATGCCGAGGTGAGCTAGTGCGGAGGGGGCGGCTGCAAGCATGTGGCTGTCGAGCTTTTCGAGCGTGCTCGTGGTGGGACATGAGTTACAGGGGAAGTTGGTATGGCAACTGGTACGGTCAAATGGTTCAACGACGCGAAAGGCTTCGGATTCATCACGCCCGATGAAGGCGGCGAGGATCTGTTTGCACATTTCTCGGCCATCCAGATGAACGGATTCAAGACGCTCAAGGAAGGTCAGAAAGTCAGCTTCGAGGTCGTACAAGGACCTAAGGGCAAGCAAGCATCGAACATCCAGGCCGCCGCCTGAGATCGTTTGAAGCAATGCCTTCGAAAACCCGGCTTCGGCCGGGTTTTTTTCATTTTGCGAACCGCCTTCCCTCGTCTTCACCCGCTGGCCCTCAACGACGCATGAACGCATTGTCGTCCCTCGATCCGCAAATTCTTTGCGCCACGTCATAAATGCGGTACGTTTCGATCGAGCGAAACGGGGATTTGAACATCCTCACAGAACAATGACCGTTCGATGAACGAAAAGAGGCGGTATCGCGCGAAAAATCCGCTGCCTTGGCCCCAAAAACGCAGGGCTTTTTCGCGCGCTGCCGATGGATGGTGTTTGCCCACCCCTGCGCGCATAGGCAACGAAGCGTATGTACCGCTTTACGCGAAGCCGCCGTTGACGCGCAACACTTGCCCATTGATCCATCGGCCTTCCGGGCCCGCCAGAAACGACACGACGTTGGCGATTTCCTCCGGCTCGCCGAGACGTTCCAACGGCGCCTGCTTCGCGATTTGTTCGATAAGCTCCGGGCTTTTGCCATGAAGGAACATCTCGGTTGCGATCGGTCCCGGTGCGACCGCGTTGACCGTGATATTGCGGCCGCGCAGTTCGTTCGCAAAGACACGCACGAGCCCTTCGACGCCGGCTTTGCTCGCGATGTACGCGCCGTATCCGGGAAAGTTTTTCGCGATCACGCTCGAAGAGAAGCCAATGAACCGGCCGCCGTCGGCCAATGCCTGCGCGGCCTGCGTCATCATCAAATACGTACCGCGCAAGTTGATCGCTATCGTCTTGTCGAAAGCATCGACATTGCCCTGCCCGATCGGCGCGACCGACATGACGCCGGCGCTGTTCACGACCACATCGACGCGGCCGAATTCGCGTTGCGCGGTCGCATAGAGTCGCTCGACATCCTCGGCTATCGAGACGTCCGCTTGCACCGCGTGGGCTCGACCGCCCGCGTCGGCAATCTGGCGCACGACTTCCGCTGCGCTCGATTCACCGCCCGCGAAGTTCACGATTACGGCAAAGCCGTCCTTTGCGAGCCGCAGCGCGACAGCCCGACCGATGCCCCGCGAGCCGCCCGTGACGATGGCAACGCCTGATGCTGGGCGATGGAAAGATTGATCTTGCATGAGTCGCTCCTGTTAGCTGATTACCGAGCGCCGCGCCCGGCATGCTTCGCATTGTTCTCGTTATTGCACATCGTATAAAGCGGGCAGGAGTGCCAGCACAGTTCAATTCCTATCAACAATGGATCGACTGGAAGCGCTTCGCCTCTTCGTCCGCATTGTCGAGACGAACAGCTTCCAAATCGTGCGTTTCGCGGCAAATTCGGGCGCGAACGACTACCCGCTGGAATTGATAATGGACGGCCGCCCGATGGCACGGCAATCAAAAACGAAAAACGCCGACAAACCATCGGGTCTATCGGCGTTCTCCTACTTCACGACTTTGGGTTCGCAGGACCTGCGACGCCCGCTTACATGTTCTCGATCAGCACCTGACCGAAGCCCGAGCACGATACCTGCGTCGCGCCTTCCATCAGGCGCGCGAAGTCATACGTGACGCGCTTTTGCAGAATCGACTTTTCCATCGAGGAGATGATGACGTCGGCCGCCTCGGTCCAGCCGAGATGGCGCAGCATCATTTCCGCCGAAAGGATTTCCGAACCCGGGTTCACGTAGTCCTTACCTGCGTACTTCGGCGCCGTGCCGTGCGTAGCTTCGAACATCGCGACCGAATCCGACAGGTTGGCGCCCGGTGCAATGCCAATCCCGCCGACCTGAGCGGCCAGCGCATCCGAAATGTAGTCGCCGTTCAGGTTCAACGTCGCGATCACGTCGTATTCGGCCGGACGCAGCAGGATCTGCTGCAAGAAGGCGTCCGCGATCACATCCTTGACGACGATGTCGTTGCCCGTCTTCGGATTCTTGAACTTCATCCACGGGCCGCCGTCGACGAGCTCCGCGCCGAACTCTTTTTGCGCCAGCGCATAGCCGTAGTCACGGAACGCGCCTTCGGTGAACTTCATGATGTTGCCCTTGTGCACGAGCGTCACCGAACGGCGATCGTTGTCGATCGCGTACTGGATCGCCTTGCGCACGAGGCGCTCCGTGCCTTCGCGCGAAACGGGCTTGATGCCGATACCCGACGTTTCCGGGAAGCGGATCTTTTTCACGCCCATTTCTTCGCGCAGGAACTTGATGACCTTCCTGGCCTGCTCCGATTCCGCCGCCCATTCGATGCCGGCGTAGATGTCTTCCGAGTTCTCGCGGAAGATGACCATGTTCGTCTTCTCGGGCTCACGCACAGGCGAAGGCACGCCCTTGAAGTACTGAACCGGCCGCAAACAGACGTACAGGTCCAGCTCCTGGCGCAACGCGACGTTCAGCGAGCGGATGCCGCCGCCGACCGGCGTCGTGAGCGGACCCTTGATCGAAACCACGTACTCCTTGAGCACTTCGAGCGATTCCTCGGGCAGCCAGACGTCCGGCCCGTACACCTTGGTCGCCTTCTCGCCCGCATAGATTTCCATCCAGTGGATCTTGCGCTTGCCACCGTATGCCTTTTCGACGGCCGCATCGACCACCTTGATCATCACCGGCGTGATGTCGAAACCCGTACCGTCACCCTCGATGTACGGAATGATCGGCTGGTCCGAAACGTTGAGCGAGTAGTCCGCGTTGACGGTGATCTTGTCACCGCCCGTCGGGACCTTGATGTGCTGATACGGCATGATCGACTCCAGGGTTGGCTGTGCAGATAAAACAAGCGGAAAACGGCAAAACCGGGGGCTCAGTCTCCACCGCGTTCGGCTCGCTGCGGATGTCTCGATGTACTTGACGAAGCCGCGCAAATACGGCTGGCTCGCTATTCTAGCCCACGTCGCAAATGCGGCGCCCGCAGCACGGAACGGCATCCACGCGCGCCGACCACGCCGCAGTTCGCCTCGGCGTTGCAACGGCGAGGGGAATAGCGTTGGCTCTGATGTCTTATATAAGACAGAAGACTTGCCGTCTCGTATTATGCATTAATATCCCGCCATTTGCCATAGACGCCGGCTCGGGGTTGCTGCCCGCGCAGCCGCCGTGCCTGCCGCCCGCCCATGCGCCTCATCGCCCTCAACAAGCCATTCGGTACCCTTTGCCAATTCTCGTCACATGAAACGCGCAGCTCGCTCGCGGATTGGGTGCGCGTACCGGACGTTTATCCGGCCGGACGGCTCGACGCCGAAAGCGAAGGACTTTTGCTGCTTACGGACGATGGCCGCCTGCAGGCACGCATTGCCGAGCCCCGTCACAAACTCGTCAAACGCTACTGGGCCCAGGTGGAAGGCGTGCCCGATGCGCACGCGCTCGCGATGCTCGCGCGCGGCGTCGATCTGGGCGACTATGTCACGCGGGCATGCCGGGTATGCGCGATCGATCCGCCCGACGCACTTTGGCCGCGCGTGCCGCCCATCCGCTTTCGGGCGGCCATCCCGACGACGTGGATCGAACTGGCGTTGACCGAAGGCAAGAATCGCCAGGTACGCCGAATGACCGCGGCCGTCGGCTTTCCAACACTGCGGCTCGTGCGGGTGGGGATCGGCGCCCTCGATCTTTTCGCGCTCGGCCTCGCGCCGGGCGAATGGCGCGACGTTCCGGCGCAAGCCCCGTGGCACGGCCTCGCATGATCCGCGGCGCCCCGCAACGCTCGTTTTCGAGCCAAGTCCCTGTTATGCCGGACTTTTTTTCCGGCGGTTCGCAAGCGGCACGGCACGAATTCCCCGTCCGAACAAGCAGAATCGACGACTCGCAATGCATGGAGTCAACCGCTTTGGCCGGTCACACGTTATTCGACGCAGATGCCGTCCGAAGCTGTCCGGCATTCGCGTGAAGGCTTGTGCTTTGCGGACTGTCCGCGGCCGCACTGGGCACCAGCGCGCAGACGCACCGGCAAGAAATTGTTCGATGCGGCTGTCAACCGAAAGGTGGATGGCACGTTTACCGACATGACTCATTGACCGGGTCATTTGGTTAATTAACTAAAGCTGAGGATTTACGACATGAACAAACTGATCGCCGCTCTGGTCGCTGGCCTGTTCGCAACGGCTGCTTTCGCACAAGCTTCGTCGACGGAAGCCGCTTCGGCTGCCGCTCCGGCTGCCGCTTCGGCTCCCGCCAAGAAGGCAACGAAGCATCACAAGAAGTCGCACAAGAAGGCTGCGAAGGCAGAAGCCGCTTCGGCCGCTTCGGAGTAAGTTTGTTGTAAAGACGCAGTCAAGAACACGCAGTTTGCCGTTCTTAACGGCGTTCGAAGGCAGGTCGCCGCAAGGTGCCTGCCTTTTTGTTTTTTATCTTTTTGTTTGCTTTTCGTTTTGCTGCGGCCTGTCGCCCTCGCGTAAGATGCGCGTGGACTGGTCAAAGACCCTAAGGAGGGGTGTCGTGGGAGTGAGCCTTCGTTCATGGATTACGCGCAGCATCGCGGTCCTCGCCATACCTGCCGCCTTGCTTGCCGGTGCGGCCGCCTTTGCGCAAGCCCTCCCAGCCGGAGCGAAGCAGCCATCGGAATTCCCGCGCGTGAAGCTGAGGGCGGGCATGTTCGTCATCGATGCCGCCGTCGCCGCCAACGATGCGGACCGCGAGCAGGGCCTCATGTACCGCACCGAACTCGCGCCGAACGAAGGCATGCTGTTCGTGTTCGGCGAAACGGCCGTGCACTGTTTCTGGATGAAGAACACGCTGATTCCGCTTTCCATCGCGTTCATGCGCGCCGACGGTACGGTTACCGATATCGACGAAATGCAGGCGGAAACCACCAACAATCATTGCCCACGCAACAATGGCGTCTATGCGCTCGAGATGAGCAAAGGCTGGTTCGCGGCCAAGGGCATCAAGCCCGGCATGAAGATACAAGGGCTGCCCCAGCCGGGCTGAGCCCGCGGCGGACGCCAGATTGGGGGCCGTGGCCGAGGCGCCGCAACCCCGCATCGGTCATCCCCATCTCCAGGGATCGCTGCAAAAGCCTTGCCGAGGCGCTATTCTTCTAGGTCTGCAATAAACGCGGCGTGCAATATCCGGGCGATGGCGCCCGGTCCGGTTGACGCGCCCACTTGCAAGGAGATCGACGTGCCCCGCAAGACTCCCATCGAGCGCTACCGAAACATCGGCATCAGCGCTCACATCGATGCCGGCAAGACCACGACCACCGAACGTATCCTGTTCTACACCGGCGTGAGCCATAAGATCGGCGAGGTTCACGAGGGCGCGGCCGTGATGGACTGGATGGAGCAGGAGCAGGAGCGCGGCATCACGATCACGTCCGCCGCGACGACCGCCTTCTGGAAAGGGATGGCCGGCAATTATCCCGAGCACCGCATCAACATCATCGACACCCCCGGGCACGTCGACTTCACGATCGAAGTCGAACGTTCGATGCGCGTGCTCGATGGCGCCTGCATGGTCTACGACTCGGTGGGCGGCGTACAGCCGCAGTCCGAAACAGTCTGGCGGCAGGCGAATAAGTACAAGGTGCCGCGCATCGCGTTCGTCAACAAGATGGATCGCGTCGGCGCCGATTTTTTTCGCGTGCAGCGCCAGATCGGCGAACGCCTGAAGGGCGTCGCGGTGCCGATCCAGATTCCGGTCGGTGCCGAAGAGCACTTCCAGGGTGTCATCGATCTCGTCAAGATGAAAGCCATCATCTGGGACGACGAAAGCCAGGGCGTCAAATTCGAGTACCGCGACATTCCGGCCGAACTGCAGGCTACGGCTGACGAGTGGCGCGAGAAAATGGTGGAAGCGGCCGCGGAGGCCAGCGAAGAGTTGTTGGAAAAGTATCTCGAAGACCACACCTCGCTGACCGAAGACGAGATCAAGGGCGGCCTGCGCAAACGCACGATCGCCAACGAGATCGTGCCGATGCTCTGCGGCAGCGCCTTCAAGAACAAGGGCGTACAGGCGATGCTCGATGCCGTCATCGACTACCTGCCCTCGCCTGTCGACGTGCCGGCTATCCTCGGGCATGACGAGGACGATCGCGAAGCCGAACGTCATCCGAGCGACGAAGAGCCGTTTTCGGCGCTCGCGTTCAAGATCATGACCGATCCGTTCGTCGGTCAACTGATTTTCTTTCGCGTCTATTCGGGCCTCGTCAATTCGGGCGACACGGTGCTCAATTCGACGAAGGGCAAGAAGGAACGCATCGGCCGGATTCTGCAGATGCATGCGAACGACCGCAAGGAAATCAAGGAGGTCTATGCCGGCGACATCGCCGCCGCGGTCGGCCTGAAAGAGGCGACGACGGGCGACACGCTATGCGATCCGACCAACCCGATCATCCTCGAACGGATGATTTTCCCGGAGCCGGTGATCTCGCAGGCCGTCGAACCGAAGACGAAGGCCGACCAGGAAAAGATGGGTATCGCCCTCAATCGCCTGGCGCAGGAGGATCCGTCGTTCCGCGTGCAGACTGACGAAGAGTCCGGCCAGACGATCATCTCCGGCATGGGCGAGCTGCACCTCGAAATTCTCGTCGACCGGATGAAGCGCGAGTTCAACGTCGAAGCGACGGTGGGCAAGCCGCAAGTGGCCTATCGCGAGACCGTACGTACCCGCATCGAGGACGTCGAGGGCAAGTTCGTCAAGCAATCGGGCGGGCGCGGCCAGTACGGTCACGTCGTCATCAAGCTCGAGCCGCAGCCGCCAGGCAAGGGCTACGAATTCGTCGATGCGATCAAGGGCGGTGTCGTGCCGCGCGAGTTCATCCCGGCCGTCGACAAAGGCATTCAGGAGACGCTGAAAAGTGGCGTCCTGGCGGGCTATCCCGTCGTCGACGTCAAGGTCACGCTGACGTTCGGCTCGTACCACGACGTCGATTCGAACGAAAACGCGTTCCGGATGGCCGGCTCGATGGCGTTCAAGGAAGCGATGCGCCGCGCAAAGCCGGTGCTGCTCGAGCCGATGATGGCCGTCGAAGTCGAGACGCCCGAGGATTTCATGGGCAATGTGATGGGCGATCTCTCGGGCCGGCGTGGCATCGTGCAGGGCATGGACGATATCGCGGGCGGGGGCGGCAAGTCGATTCGCGCCGAGGTGCCGCTCGCGGAAATGTTCGGGTATTCCACCTCGCTGCGCTCGCTCACGCAAGGACGCGCCACCTATACGATGGAGTTCAAGCACTACGCCGAGACACCGACCCAGGTGTCCGACGCCATCATCAATTCGAAGGGCAAGTAACCCGCCTCGTTCCAGCTCGTCCGACCCGCCGATGACCTGTGCATCGGCGGGTTTTCTTTTATCGGCGCCGTGACAAGCCAAGTCCACACCACGTCGACATCGGCGCACAAGTTGCGCAACGCTATCCGCAACTCGCGTTACACTGCACGCACGCTCGTCATCGCAGTACCGCTCGTCGCCGCCGCTTTCCCGCGCGCGCACTTCAAAACGAACCGGAATACGCATCGATGAAAGCCCGCCTCACCTTGCCGCACGCCCTCGAAGCCCTGCGCCGCGATGCCGGCGAACTCGGCAATCACGCCATCGACGAATACCTCGCGCAGCGCGTCACGCGGCGCGAATTGCTGCGTTACGCGAGCGTCATGGGGCTCTCCGGCATGGCGGTTGCCATCGGGGGCCTGGCGTTGCCGCAGCGGGCGCGGGCGCAAACGCCCGGCGGCGGCGCCACGATCCGCGTGGCCCATTTGACACCGGCGGGCGCGGTCGACCCGCTCACCGTTGCCGACGCCGCAGGACTCGCGCTCATCGCACAGACGGGCGAGTTCCTCGTCGACGACGAAAGCGGTGCGAGCAGCGCCGCGGCCACCCATCGAGCGCCGGGCAACGGCGGCTTGAGGCCCGCCCTCGCGTTGTCCTGGCAGCCGAACGCAAAGGGCGACGTATGGACCTTCAAATTGCGTTCGGGCGTGAAGTTCCACGACGGACAAATCCTGAGCGCCAAGGATGTCGTTGCGACGTTCGATCGGCTGGCCGACCCCGCAAGCGGCTCGGCCGCACTCTCCATGCTCAAGGGAGTCCTGTCCAAAGGCGGCACGCGCGCGGTGGACGACGAAACGGTCGCGTTTCATCTCGATGCGCCGAACGGCAACTTCCCCTACTACGTCTCGTCCGACAATTACAACGCGGTCATCCTGCCGGCGAACTACACCGGGGGATACGAGAAGACTTTCATCGGCACGGGCCCGTTCAAGCTCGACAAGTACCAGCCCAAAGTGGCTGCGTCGTTCGTTCGGAATCCTGACTATTGGGGCGACAAGGCGCTGCCGTCGCGTGTCGAGTTTTCGTTCTATGCCGACCAACAGGCCCAGATCCTCGCGTTGCTCGGGCGCCGCGCGGATGTCATGGGCGACTTCACCGTGCAAGGCGGCGCCGGCATTCTGAACAGCGGCGATTTCGACGTGCTCTCCGTGCGTTCGAGCGCACATCGTCAGATTCATATGCGTTGCGATCAGGCGCCGTTCAACGACAAGCGCGTGCGCCAGGCACTCGCGCTTTGCCTCGATCGCGATCTTTTGGTCAAGGGCCTGTTCAAGGGACGGGCCGAACTCGGCAACGATCATCCGTTCGCGCCCGTGTTTGCCTCGTCGGATACATCGGTCGCGCAGCGCAAGGTCGACTTGCAGCGAGCCAAGGCATTGCTCGCGCAAGCGGGCCATCCCAACGGCTTCGAAGCGACCCTCACGACCGAAAAATTCATGGAGATTCCCGATCTGGCCGTGGTCGTGCAAAACGCGGCACGCGCGATCGGCGTCAAGCTCAATCTCAAGATCGAAAGTCAGGGGCTCTACTACGGCTCGGGAACGTTCGGCAAATCGGACTGGCTCGATTCGACGATGGGCATCACCGATTACGGACACCGCGGTGTGCCGAATCTCTTCCTCAATGCGCCGCTCACGAGCAACGGCGCCTGGAACGCGGCGCATTTCAAGAACCCGCAGTACGATGGGCTCGTCGCAAAGTTCGTCGGTGCGCTCGATATCGCCGAGCAAAAAAGGATGGCCAAGCAGATCGAAACGCTGTTGCTGGACGAAACGCCCGTCATCATTCCGTACTTCTTCGACCAGCTCGCGGCGGTGCGCAAATCGGTCAAAGGTGTTCGCTATACCGCCATCTCGCAACTGTATTTCGATCGCGCGACGACGTCCGCCTGAACTCCAGCCACATTCGCATCGGACCGCATGGCTGCCATCGCTTCCCTCTTTCGCCACCCCCGGGCGCGCGGCAACTCGGCGCGCATCGCCTTGTTTCTGCTCGAACGTGGCGCGCTCGCGGTCATCACGCTCGCGTTGCTCTCGGCGCTCGTCTTCGCGCTCGGTCAATTGCTGCCGGGCGATATCGGGCGCGCCATTCTCGGCCCGCTTGCCGACCCTCGCGCCGTGGCGGCGCTCGATCACCAGCTCGGCGCCGATAAGCCGGTCCTGCTGCAATATGCCCACTGGATCTCGCGATTCTTACGCGGCGATATGGGTGTCTCATACGCGTTTCGCGAGCCCGTTGCGCCGTTCGTCGCGCATGCGCTCGCCAACTCGGCGAAACTCGCCGCGCTTGCGTTCGTGATCGTCGTACCGCTCGGTATCGCGAGCGGCGTCTGGGCCGCCTTGCACGAGGGACGCTGGCCCGACCGGACGCTGATGATCGTCGGTATGTCGGCCACCGTCGTGCCTGAATTCGTTTCCTCCATCGTGCTGATTCTCGTATTCGGCGTCTGGCTGCGCTGGCTGCCCACCGAAGCCGTCTATCCGCCCAACGCCAGTGCCGTCACGGCCTTGCGGCATCTGATTCTGCCGGCGCTGCCGCTCGTTTTAGTGCTGTTCGGCTATATCGCCAGGATGGCGCGTTCGGGGACAGTCGAAGCGCTCGATGCGGACTACACGCGCACCGCCGTCCTCAAGGGATTGCCGCCGCATGTCGTCGTCCTGCGCCATGTGCTGCGCAACGCGTTGCCGCCCACCGTCACGGTGGCCGCGACCCAGCTCGGCTACATGGTCGGCGGGCTCGTCGTCGTCGAAACGCTCTTCCACTATCAGGGCATCGGCTTGTTGATCTACAACGCGGCGACGGCGAAGGATTTTCCGATGCTCGAAGCGGGCGTGCTGTGCGTGGGCATCGTTTATACCTTCGCCAATCTGCTCGCCGACGCGCTGCTCGCCTCGCTCGATCCGCGCAGAAATAAGGCAGGCACGCAATGAGCACGCACACGCATCCGCCCAGCGCCGAAACGCGTGCCGATCCGCCCAGCGAGCCCCGCTTCGAGACGCTGCGCGCACTGCTGCGCTCGCCGAGCTTCATCTGCGGCGCGCTGCTCGTCGGGTTCTGGCTCGGTTGCGCGCTCCTCGGACCGTGGCTCGTGCCGCACGATCCCTATGCGTCGGACCCGCTCAATTCGCTGGCCCCGCCCGATCAGGCGCACTGGTTCGGTACCGATCAGCTCGGGCGCGACGTGTTCTCGCGGGTCATCGTCGGTGCGCGCGATATCTTCGGAATCGCGCCGCTCGCCACGCTCGTGGGTACGCTCGCGGGGACCGCGCTCGGGCTCGTTCTCGGCTATGTCGGCGGCTGGTTCGACAAGCTCGCGGGCCGCCTCATCGATGCCGTGCTCGCGTTGCCGCTCGTCGTCGTCGCATTGGCCGCGCTTGCCGCACTCGGTGCATCGAGCGCCACGGTCGTGTTCGTGATCGGCTTCACGTTCATGCCGATCACTGCGCGCACCGTCCGCACCGCGGTGCTCGCCGAGCGTCATCTCGAGTACGTCGCCGCGGCTCAATTGCGCGGCGAGCGCGCGCTCTACATCATGTTCGTCGAGATCTTGCCGAACATCCTGCCGCCGATCGTCGTGGAAGGCACGGTGCGCCTGGGCTACGCGATCTTCGCTGTCGCCACACTCTCGTTTCTGGGCTTCGGCGTCGCGCCGCCCTCCCCGGACTGGGGGCTCGCGCTCTCGGAATCGTATGCGCTGATGACCGGCGGCGCATGGTGGACCGTTGTCTTCGACGCGCTGGCCATCGCGACGCTCATCGTCGGGGTAAACCTCGCCGCCGATGGCGTGCAAGGAGCGCTCGACCGATGAGCCGGCCCACGCCCAACGATTTTCCGATCCTCGATGTGACCGCACGCGCCGATGACGACGTGCTCGCGGTCACCGGGCTGACCGTTGCGTACCGCGTACGGTCGCGCGAACGCGAGGTGCTCAGCGACGTCACGTTCCGCGTGCGCCGCGGCGAGGCCTACGGCCTCGTCGGCGAATCGGGCTGCGGCAAGTCCACGCTGGCGCTCGCGGCCATGGCCTACTTGCCGCGCAACGGTCGCATCAAGGCAGGGCGCATCGAGGTCACCGGCCGCGATCTCGCGACGCTCGATGCCGAGGCCTTGCGTAAGATGCGGGCTCACACGGTCTCGATGGTCTACCAGGATCCCTCGCGTGCGCTCAATCCGTCGCTCAGCGTGGGTCTTCAGGTGTCCGAAGCATTCGAAATGGCGTACGGCATCTCGCGCGCCGAGGGCGAAGCGCGGGCGCTCGATATGCTCGAGCGCGTGCATATCGCGGCGCCACGGCAGGTGATGCAAGCCTATGCGCATCAGTTGTCGGGCGGCATGCAGCAGCGCGTCGTGATCGCGATGGCGCTTGCCGCGAATCCGGCGCTGCTCGTGCTCGACGAACCGACGACGGGGCTCGATGCGACGGTTGAAGCCGAAGTCCTCGAGCTCGTCGCGCAGTTGCGCGACGAACTCGGCACCGCGGTGCTGTTCATCAGTCACAACCTGGCTGTGGTTGGCCGCATGTGCAGTCGCGTCGGCGTGGTCTATGCGGGGCGTCTCGTCGAAGAGGGCGCGAGTGCCGATGTATTCCGCGCACCGCATCACCCCTATACGGTCGGGCTCTTGCGCTGCCTGCCCCAACGCGCGCGAAGCAAGGATACTGAGCGTCTCGATACGATCGCGGGCAGCCCGCCTCCGCTTGGCGCCGCGATGCGCGGCTGTGCTTACGCCGAGCGTTGCCGGCTGGTGGAAGAACGCTGCCGGCAGGTCGCACCGCCTCCGCATCGGTTCAACGCACCCAACGGTGTCCAGATGGCACGCTGCCATCGGCATGAAGAGGCCCACGCATTGCCGCGCGAACGTGGGGCTTCCGACGACGATCGCGCTCATCGCGTCGAAGCGCCGCCCGGTGTTCGGGATCGCTCGCCAGTGTTGCGCGCCGCGTCCGTCTCGAAGACGTTCGTGCGCAACGGCCAGACCGTGCGCGCCGTCGACGATGTCTCGATCACGCTCGCAGCGGGAGAAACGCTCGGGCTGGTCGGCGAGTCCGGTAGCGGGAAGACCACGCTCGCAAAGCTCATCGTCGGACTCATTGCGCCAGATCCCGGCGCTATGATCGAACTCGACGGCAAGGCGTTGCCATCGCGCGTTCAACGACGTGACGACAATCAGGTGAAGTCGCTGCAAATCGTCTTCCAGAACCCCGACGCCGCGCTCAATCGGGCACACTCGGTCAAACATCTGATCGGCCGCGCACTATCGAAGCTCGCGGCACTGCGCGGCACCGCACACGATGCGCGGCTCGCCTCGCTCGTCGATGCCGTGCGCCTGCCGCGCCGATATCTCGGCTCGCGCACGCGTCAGCTATCGGGCGGGCTCAAGCAGCGCGTTGCGATCGCGCGGGCATTCGCGGGCGATCCGCGCATCGTCGTTTGCGATGAGCCGACGTCATCGCTCGATGTCTCCGTGCAGGCAGCCATCCTCAATCTGCTGGTCGATCTTCAGCGCGCACGAGGCGTGAGCTATGTGTTCATCTCTCACGACCTCAACGTCGTGCGCTACGTGTCGGACCGAATCGCCGTGCTGTATGTCGGGCGTCTCGTCGAGATCGGCGCCGCGCGCGACGTGTTCGACGGCCCCCATCACCCTTATACCGAAGCGCTTTTATCGGCAGTACCGTCACTGCCCGGCGATCCGTCCGCAGCACGGATCCCTCGCGTCCGTCTGTACGGTGAACCGCCCAGCGCTGCTGCGCGGCCCTCAGGCTGCGTGTTCCAGACACGTTGTCCACGCAAGCTCGGCGCAATATGCGAGCAACAGGACCCGCCGTTTGCGGACGCCGGAAACGGCCATTTGATTCGATGCCACATCCCCGTCTCAGAACTGCGCCTGGCGCGTCACGAACTTCAGGGCGCCTGACACGCCCGGGCATCCGGGCGATTGCCTCGTCTTCCCGCCTCTACGCCGCGCGCCGCGCTGCACGTCTTCCCTTCTTTCGCGTATCAGACGTGAAACGTTTTCGGCGCATTTCCGCGTTGGCGACGGGCAAGCTCCGAACGCTCGCCGTGTGCAGCGCGCCTTAGCGCCCGATGGCACGGTTATCGCAGTAGACCCCTCGTACATCACGCGAATTCGCGCTTTGCCGCGCGACGCTGGAACTGCCGTACTCGCGCAACTACACGCGAGATGACGGCGGCAGCGGGTCGCCGGTCGCATCGGGGGATAACCATGAAGAGCATCGTCAATATTAAGGATTCCTACACATCTGCGAAAGCGATCGGAGTCTCGCTGGCCGGAGTAATAGCACTTCTTTTGGGATCGCCCGTACAGGCGATGCCACCCGATGACGGTATAGCTCGATGGTTGCTCACCGCTGCTGCGAGCGGCGATGACAACACTGCTACATCACCCGCTTTGCAAACTTCGCCGGACACGCAGGCCGCTCAAAGCGATACGACCGATACTTCCGCAGCCGCGGATCCGTGCGCTGCGAACCCCAGCTCGGAAGCGTGTCTCAAATTGCTCAGCATCGATGTGGGCGGTACTGACAGCGGCACTACCGCGGCTGGTTCGAACAACGGCGGCTTCGCTGGCGGCAACGGCGGCGGCAGCAGCGGGGGCGGCGGGGGCAGTCGGGGAGGAGGCAGCGGCGGAGGTAGCTCGAGTGGCGGTACTGGAGGAGGCGACCACGGCAGTGGCGGCGGTACCGGCGGAGGTACGGGTGGTACGGGTGGTACGGGTGGTACGGGTGGTACGGGTGGTACGGGTGGTACGGGTGGTACGGGCGGTACGGGTGGTACGGGTGGTACGGGCGGTACGGGTGGCGGTACGGGCGGAGGAACCGGCGGTGGCACGGGCGGCGGCACCGGAGGCGGCACGGGCGGTGGCACGGGCGGTGGCACGGGCGGCGGCACGGGCGGCGGCACAGGCGGTGGCACCGGTGGTGGCGGCGACGGCGGTGGACACGGCGGTGGACACGGCGGCGGCAACGGCGGCGGCAATGGCGGCGGACACGGCGGCGGCAACGGCGGCGGTAATGGCGGCGGTAATGGCGGCGGTAATGGCGGTGGTAATGGCGGTGGACACGGCGGTGGTAACGGCGGCGGACACGGCGGTGGTAACGGCGGCGGTAACGGCGGTGGTAACGGCGGTGGTAACGGCGGCGGTAACGGCGGTGGCAACGGCGGCGGTAACGGCGGCGGTAACGGCGGCGGACACGGCGGTGGCAACGGCGGCGGCAACGGCGGCGGACACGGCGGTGGCAACGGCGGCGGACACGGCGGTGGTAACGGCGGTGGTAACGGCGGCGGTACCGGCGGTGGACACGGCGGTGGCAACGGCGGCGGACACGGCGGAGGCAACGGCGGAGGCAACGGCGGCGGTACCGGTGGCGGACACGGCGGCGGCAACGGCAGTGGCAACGGCGGTAACGGTGCCGGCAACGGCGGCGGTAACGGCAGCGGGCAAGGCAGTGGCAACGGCGGCAACGGCCACGGCAACGGTGGAGGCAACGGAAGCAACGGCGGCGGGCACGGCGGCAATCACTGATACCCACCAATCGACGCGGCGGACGCTCCGCCGCGTCGAGACGTGCGGCCTAACGGACTGCGTTACAACATCTCCAGCGCGCGCTTCGATCGCGGCGGCTTGAACCGCGCATCGATGCGCGAGCGCTCGTCGTCGGTCAGTCGAATATCGAGCGCCCGGCGATTCTCTCGCACATGCTCGATGTTCCCCGCTTTGGGAATCGCACAAACACCCGGTTGTTCGAGCACCCATGCAAGCGCGATGCTGACGGACGAGACGCCGCGCGCTTGCGCGATATCGTCGAGCACCGAGCCCTGCGGCAAGCGCATATGATCGATCGGGCTATAGGCCATCGCCGGCATCTTTCTCGCGCGCATCCATGGCAGAAGATCGAATTCGGGCCCGCGCCGCGCGACGTTATAGAGAATCTGGTTTGCGGCGCACGCGGTACCGCCCGCCGCGAAAAGCGCGTCCATTTCATCGACATCGAAATTACTCACGCCCCAATGCCGAATCTTGCCTGCAAGCCGCAGCGATTCGAAACCTTCCACCGTTTCTTCCAACGGAACGGCACCGGGCCAGTGCAGCAAATACAGGTCGAGGCGGTCCGTCTTCAGCCGTGCGAGACTCGCATCGCATGAGGCGACCACGCCGCGTCGGCTCGCGTTGTGCGGATAGACCTTGCTGACGAGAAATACCTTTTCACGCAACCCGGCGAGCGCCGCGCCCAAGAGCGTCTCGGTCGCACCGTCTCCATACATTTCCGCGGTGTCGACGACTGTCATGCCGAGTTCGATGCCTTCCCGCAACGCGGCGATTTCCGCCTCGCGCGCGGAACGCCGCTCGCCCATCTCCCATGTGCCGAGCCCCAGCTTCGCGATACGCTCGCCGTCCGGCAGCGTCACCCACGCATCGTTACGTTCCATTGCCCTCTCCCCAACGCTTTTGAAGATCAACGGGAGTGTAGCCCCGAGCCGAAAAACGTGTGCTCGCTTCGCATAACATGGCCCGCGACGCGGCGATGACATAAAATCACCGCTTGCCCCTCGCCGCGTACAGGCCATGAATGCACCCTCGGAAGACCGCTGGCGCGATCTGCGTCCGGACCCGGAAAACGATACGCCGCTTTACCTCCAGCTCGCCCGCAAGCTCGGGCAGGCCATCCACGAAAGCCGCTGGAACGCAGGCGAAGCACTGCCGTCCGAACGCGTGTTGTCCGACGCGCTTGGCGTTTCGCGCATTACCGCGCGCAAAGCCATCGCGCTGCTCGTCGAGCAAGGTCTCATTCGTCGCTCGCAAGGCGCCGGCAGCTTCATCACGCCGCGCTACGACGTACGGCTTTCGCAGTTGTCGAGCTTCAGCGAGATGCTGCGGCGCAGAGGCTTCACGCCGAGCTCGCAATGGCTCTCGCGCGATATTCAGCCCGCAAGCCGCGACGAGGTGATCCAGTTGGGGTTGTCTCCGGCGGCCGCCGTTACGCGCTTGAAACGGCTGCGTCTTGCAGATGGCATCGTCATGGCGGTCGAGAACTCGACGCTGCCGGCATCCGTCATACCTGATCCCAATGCAATCGGCGATTCGCTCTACAGCTATCTCGAACAGCGAGGTCTCGCGATCGTACGCGCGCTGCAGCACTTCCGCGCGGTCAATGCGAGCGACGAAATCGCGCGCCAAATGAGCATCGCACCGCACGACGCGCTGCTCCTCATTACTCGTATCGGCTATACGGCCGACCAGCGCGCCATCGAACTCACCGATACCTACTGCCGCAACGATTACTACGACTTCGTCGCCGAGTTGCGCAAGTAGCGCGGTAGCGCACGCAGCGCGTCACGCTACGATTCGACCCAGCACGGCTCGTCGGCGCCGATCGGATGAGGCGGCGACGCAAAGCGCGCTGGCGTGAGCGACATCGATTCAGCCGGCGCGGCCGCGAGAACCGTACCGAACGGCGATGCCATAGTCTGCATCAGGTCGCGAACATCGTCGAGACCGACATCGGGTGCACGCCATCCGCCCTCCAGCAAGCCCAACGATTGCAGCCAGCGCCCCGTTTGCGCGAGCGAGACACGCACGTGCCAGCTGCCTCCCTCGCGCGCTCGGCGCAGCAGTGCGACCATTGCCCCGAAGGCGGCCAGATAGCCCGTCGCATGATCGAGCGCTTGGCAGGGCAAGTGCTTCGGCGCCGTGCCGCCGACGGCCTCGCGCTCGGTCCAGGCAATCCCGCTCGCCGACTGAACGAGACTGTCGAAGCCCCGGCGCTGGGACCAAGGCCCCTGATGTCCGTAGGCGCTCACCGACACGTAGACGATGCCCGGGCGGATCCGTGCGAGATCCTCGGGAGCAAAGCCGCGCGCCGCGAGTGCGCCGGGCCGGTAGGCTTGCAGAAACACATCCGCGCCGGCCGCCAACTCGCGTAGCCGATCGGCGTCGGTCGGCTCGCGCAGATCGAGTAGCGCGGAGCGTTTGCCGCGGCCGTTATCGATCACGAGCGGCGCGATGTTCGGCAAATGCGGACCGTTGATCAGAAGCACCTGCGCGCCGTGCTGCGCAAGCGTGCGGCCAGCGACAGGGCCCGCGATGATGCGGCTCAGATCCAGCACGCGCGTGCCGGCGAGCGGCCGGTCGGTCACCGGGTTCGCATCGCTGCCGATCGGCATCGGCGCGGCGGGTCCGATGCGCTCGATCTCGAAGTGCGGCAGCGCGGCCACGGCGGCAGCCTGCTCGTTGTCCTGCCACTCGCGAGGCGAGCGGATCAGTGCTGCGCACAAGCCGGCGTCGGCGAGCGCACGATCGAGCTCGGCCCCCTCCCATCCACGAATCGCCGCGGCGACGGCATCGCGATCGTTCGCACAGCCGAGCACCTTCACGACGCCCAGGCGGTGATGGGGGAAGTTCGTATGCAGCTGAATCCAGCGTCCGTCCCGCGTTTCGTAAAAACCCATCAACGGATCGCGCAACTCAGGCGCGGGGCCGTCGTCGATCCGCAGATAGCGCTCGCTGCGGAACACCGCAAGGGCACGCCGCATCGAGACGTCGATGCGCTGACGCCGCCCCGTGCGCAGCGCATGGCATTCGGCGGCGGCAAGCGCCGCGGCGCCGATTGTCGCGCAGGCCAGCGTCCCCACCCGATAAACGGAGGGCAGTCCCGGATCCTGATCTTGGAAATGAATATCGCCCAATGCGTCAGGTGCACAGGCGGCCAGCGACCAAAGGTGCTCGAGTGCGAGATGCGGTGTCATGATCGGCGAGACCGGTGTTGATGGTGAAAACGAGTCTAGAATCAGCAGCCATATCGATCAATCTTGATTGCAATAATCAACGTATATTGGTGCCATGCCCACTTATCTGACCGCCACCGAAGCCGCATCGACGCTCGGCATCAGCGTGCCGACACTGTATTCCTACGTGAGCCGGGGCTTGCTCAATTCGACGCCCGACATGGACGGGAAGCGGCATGGCTACGCGGCCGACGATGTACGTCGCCTCGCACGCCGCAAGGCCGACGGCAAGCGAGCCGGCAAAGTCGCGCAAAAGGTCCTGGATTGGGGTGTTCCGGTTTTGGAATCGCGCATTACATCGATCGCGAACGGCCGGCTTTTTTATCGAGGCCACGATGCGCTGGCGTGGGCGGCAACGGCCACGCTCGAAGATACCGCTGCGCTGTTGTGGGAGTGCGAGCGCGAGTTGATCGACGCGACGCCCGATGTTCCGCTCCCGGCAACTCAGTGGAACGCGGCGCTGAAGCTGACGCGCCGGCAAGCCCCGCACCAGCGCGCGCTCGTCATGCTGCCCATCGCCGCCGCGCACCTGCCCGGCATTTGGGCACTCGATCGGCAAGGCCGCATCGAAACCGCCGGCGCATTGTTACGTGTGCTCGCGGCGGCGTTGACCGCATCGGCTCCCTCGCGCGAACCCCTGCATCGGCAACTGGCGAAAGCGTGGGGCATCACGCGCCGGCGTCCCCTCGACCTCCTGCGCGCGTCGCTCGTCGTCTGTGCGGACCACGAGCTGAACGCATCCGCGTTCACAGTGCGATGCATTGCCTCGACGGGCATGCATCTCTTCGGCGCCGTCACGGGCGGTCTGGCCGCACTCGCCGGCCCGCGTCATTGCGGAGAGACGGTACGCGTCTCAACCATGCTTGCCGAGGCCGCCCTAGCCGGAGACGTCGAGCACCATGTCATGAGCCACATGGCATACGACGATCCTCGCGCGCGCACAGTGTTGCCAGGCTTCGGCCATCCGCTGTATCCCGACGGCGACCCGCGCGCGGCGCTTTTGATGACGATGCTCGACGCCTGCACCGGTGTGCGCACCGTCGAGCGGGCGAGACTGCGCAGCATCGAGGCTGTCGTCGATGTCGCCCGCCGCACGACCGGCCTTGCGCCAACGATCGACTTCGCCCTTTCGTCGATCGAACGCGTGCTGGCGCTGCCCTCAGGCGCGGCGTTCGTACTGTTCGCGCTAGGCCGCGCCGCCGGATGGATCGCGCACGCCATGGAGCAAATCGACGACGGGCGGCTCATTCGTCCTCGTGCGCGCTACGTGGGCCCGGAGCCGTCCCCGGCTCGATAACGCGAACGGCCGCAGCACCGAGATCGCGCCACGCTATGCGGCCAGCAACCACCGCGGCCGCCAGCTACGCCGTGAACGCTCACCCGACACCCGATGGGGACCCTCGTCGGTCACCGTCATGCGCACAGTCCCGCGACTGGGCCCGACCCAGGCGCGCATGCCTGCTGCCAACGTGAACGACTGCCCCGCTTCGAGCCAATAGTCCTCACTATCGTGCTCGACGGTCAGCCAAAGCTGCCCGGACGTCACGTTGATCACGAGCGGGCGGCTGACCCGCCAGACGGTCGCGGGTTCGTGTTCTTCCATTTCGAACATACGGATTTCACGCATCGCAGCCTCCCTTTCATCAAGCATTGCCGTCACTGCATTATTGCGATAACGTCAGGGCAATCACATGCACAGTTCTGAACAGTTTTGACAAAACTGTGCAGTCGAATTACCGAACAGTCGCTGCTGCTGGACACACGGCAGGCGACAAAAGGAACGCTGATGAAGCTCGAACTCGATCGCGGTAACGGCGTGCCGCTCACGGATCAGATCGTCGCAGGCATGGAGTCGTGGATTCGGTCGGGCGAAGCGCATGCGGGTGCGAAACTACCGTCGATCCGCGCGTTCGCGGCCGAATACGGGATCAGCCGCTTTCCTGTCATCGAGGCGTATGACCGGCTCGTCTCGCTCGGCTATGTCGAGTCGCGGCACGGCTCCGGCTTTTATGTGAGCGCGCGCGGTCATGCCGCGCTCGAGCGTGGCGGTGCCTCGGATCCGCGCCGCGCCGAAGACGAATCGAACTACATCATGGAGGAGTTCCACCATCCAGGAGGGACGCTCAAGCTCGCAAGCGGCTTCATCCCCGAAGCCTGGCGCGACATGGAAGGGATCGCACAGGCGATCCGCCACGTCACGCGCACCGATCGTCTTGCGACGGTCGACTATGCCACGCCGCTCGGCAACGCCGCGCTGCGCGAACATCTGCAAGCACGGATCGCTCAGCTCGGCATTCATGCCGACGCATCGCAAGTGCTCATCACCTGCGGGGCGAGTCAGGCCGTCGATCTGCTCGTGCGCTACCTGCTGAAAGCCGGCGACACGATGTTCGTCGAGGACCCGGGTTACTACAATTTGTTCGGACTCCTCAAGTTGCACGGCGTCAACATGGTCGGTATTCCACGCACGGCTACCGGCCCCGATCTCGATACGCTGGAAAAAGAGCTCGCCCGTCATCGGCCGCGTGCGTTCTTCGTGAACTCCGTGTTCCACAATCCGACCGGCACCGTCGTCGCGCCGTCGGTCGCATTCCGGCTCCTGCAGCTGGCTCGCGAGTACGACTTCAAAATCATCGAAGACGATATCTACGCGGACTTCCAATCCAGCCCGAGCGACCGGCTCGCCGCGCTCGACCGGCTGGAGCAGGTCGTCTATATCGGCGGACTGTCGAAGACGCTTTCGTCTTCGCTGCGCATCGGCTATATCGTGGCCGATCGCGCGACCGTGAAAGACCTGGCCGACATCAAGGTGCTGACGAGTGTCGGCGGTTCGCTCTTTGCGGAGGCCGTCGCGCTCGCGATGCTCGAGCGCGGCGCGTATCACAAGTTCCTCGAGCGCTTGCGCCGGCGCATGACCGATGCGCTAGGCGCCGCGGCGCGCACGCTCGAATCGTCCGGCTGGCAGCTTTTTACCGCGCCCGTGGGCGGGAAGTTCGTCTGGGCACGCACACCCCATATCAAGGATTCACAGCGGCTCGTCGAATGCGCATCGTCGTGCGGCGTTACGGTCGCGCCGGGCAGCTACTTCCGGCCGCACGGCCAGACGAGCCCGTGGCTGCGCATCAACGCCGCCTATGCCGATGACCCGCGCGCGCAGACTTTTTTCGAGCGCGCAATGACACTCGCGTCCGATCGCGAGGCTGAAAGCGAGGCCGAGAGCGAGGCCGAGCGCGCGTCGCTGCCTTGAACGAGCGCGCCCGGCGCGACCCACGCCGGGGCATGCGCCGCACCGCGCCAGTGCAATCCGGCCGGTGCCGCGTCCCCAGCACACGCTCCAGCCGCGTACGCCGGACATTCGACATTGCGCATAGTTCTTGCTGACACATGCCGTACAGTAGAATCCATATGCTTTTGGCATCGCGCCGCCGCCCAGTGGCCCCCGTTACGCTCTCCTAAACAGCATGATCGATCTCGATCCTCCCGGCTTCCATCCGCCGCGCCCCGTCGCGGGCGATGCAGGCTCGCAGCACACAGTCGTATACGGCAGCTACACCGTATTCAGCGTGTTTCAACCGGTGTTCTCCGTCTCGCATCGGCGCGCGATCGGCTATCACGCGTCGCTGCGCGCGCACGACGAAGACGAGCGGCACGTGCCCTCGCACGAAGTGTTCACGCAGGCAGCGCGGCGAGGCGATCTGCTCGAACTCGGACGGCTCGCCGAATCGCTGCACCTGGGCAACTTCAGCGCCTTCGACTCCAATGACGAATGGCTGTTTCTCAGTCTGCATCCCGCCGCGCTGATGGATACGAGCTACGGCGACGCGATGCTCGCCGGGCTGAAAGCACTTGGCCTGCCGCCGCAGCGCGTGGTGCTCGAGGTGCCCGAGCAGGCCGGTGGCGAAACCGGTCGCTTCGCGGAGATCGTCGATTCGCTGCGCAAGTCGGGCTTTCTGATCGCACTGGGCGGCTTCGGCGCCAAACATTCGAATATCGATCGCGTCTGGCATCTGCGCCCCGACATCGTCACGCTCGATCGCGTGATCCTCGCGCAGGCGAGCGAGCATTCGCATATCGAACGCGTCTTGCCGGGACTCGTCTCGCTGCTGCACGAATCGGGGCAACTGGTTCTGATGGGCGGACTGTCGACCGAGCGCGAAGCGTTGATCGCGCTCGAATGCAACGTCGACTTCATGCAGGGCGCCTACTTCGCCGGTCCAAGCACGAAACCCGTGGACCCGCGCATCGCCGCAAGCGCGATGGATGCGCTATCGGCCGCGTTGCGCGAACGCGTCAGCGCGCGCGAGCGGTTGCAAGCCGAGCGCCTTGCACCTTATGTGGCCGCGCTCGAGCAAGCGTGCGCGCGCCTCGTCGCGGGGGAGATGCTCGAGGCAGCCACCCAGCCGCTACTCGCGTTGCCCGAAACGGCTCGCACGTTTTTGCTCGATGCGCAGGGCCGGCAAATCGGAGACAACCTCGTGCCGCTCGGGCGACGCATTTCGCGCCGTGCCAAGCGGTTCAGTCCGCTACTGCACTCGGAGGGCGCCAGCTGGGAACGCCGGCCATATTTCACGGCGGCCGTGCGCTCGCCCGGGCACGCGCACCTGACCGCACCTTATCTGTCCATCAATGAAGCGCACTTGTGCGTGACCGCATCGATTGCCGCGCAAACGGACAAGGGTTTGCAAGTGCTGTGCGTGGACATCAACTGCGAAGCGACCGGGTTCTGACGGATTGCCGTCGCCGGACGGTTCAAGCAACGGCCAGAGCAGCGAACCCCTGCCGCCGGACGGCAGCCAACAATGCTTCGACGGCATGCAGCCCGAAGGCGCGGTTCATCGCGGCGACGATCGCGCCATCGGTGCTGATTTCCACATGGCCGATCGCCATGTCCGCGAACGAAACGGTAACGAGCGCGACGATCTCGCCTTGCGCCGACAGCGCAAGGTAGCCCGCACCGTTGATCGCCAATGGATGCGCACAGACGGTGCCGCCGCAAAGCGCCCGGCTCTCCTCGACGAGCGCCATCGCCGTCGTTGCGGCCGCAGCGATCGGCGTTTCGGCGTCCGCGCGCAAAGCCTCGCGCCCATCGATCCTCAAAGTTGAGGTTGCGGTGAAAACCTGCATTGCCAGCCCCACATCGCCCGTTTCGAGCGCTTCGGACAGGCGATCGAGCGTGCCGCGCCGCGGCTCGTCGGCCCCCCTTCTCCCCGCGCGATCCGGTTCCCGATGCAGACGTTCGCGCGCGCGGTGCACGAGCTGCCGGCAATGCGCGGGCGTCTTGCCAACGACATCGGCAATGGACGCATAGTCGCAATCGAACGCCTCGTGAAGAATGAAGGCAGCCCGCTCGTCAGGTGAAAGCCGTTCGACGAGCAGCATCAATCCCGCATCGAGCGACGAAGCCTTCAACGCCGCTTCCTCCGCCGATGGCGCGAACTCGTCGCGCCACGGCTCGGCGATCCATTCGCTCTCGCGCGCGGCGCGCTCGGCAGCCAGGCGCCGCAACCGGTCGAGCGCGAGACGCGTGGCGACGGTCGTCAACCAGGCGGGCGGCGTATGCAGTGCCGCCGCATCCGCCGCCTGCCATTTGAGCCACACTTCCTGCACGACATCCTCAGCTTCCGCCCGGCTTGCGAGCATGCGGGCCACGATCGAGGTGAGCCGCGCACGCATGCGCTGGAATTCAGCGGTCTTGTCGATGGATGAATGCGTCATGAGTCCATGCTCCAGCAGTAGTGTGCGTTCTCGCGCGTGAGCGCCGTGTCCCCTATTCATTGACGATCGGCGGGGAGCAAACGTGACAACCGCCGACCCATTTTTATTCGGCGGGCGGCTGCACGAGCCGGGCCGACTTGTCACAATAGAGACACGCCGTGCGTCAACAGGATCGAAGGGCATGCCGCGCATGCCCGCGACATCATTCGTGCGAGGAACGCCATGTCCGGACATCGTCCCCCTTACCCTTACAGCCAGCTCGTGCCGACCGTCATCGAAACGACGGGCCGCGGCGAGCGCGCCTACGACATCTATTCGCGCCTTTTGCGCGAGCGCATCGTTTTTCTCGTGGGCCCCGTCAACGAGGACACCGCAAGCCTCATCGTCGCGCAGTTGCTGTTTCTCGAATCGGAGAACCCGGACAAGGATATCTCGTTCTACATCAACTCGCCGGGCGGCTCGGTCTACGACGGCCTCGCCATCTACGACACCATGCAGTTCATCAAGCCGCAAGTCTCGACGCTTTGCACCGGGTTCGCGGCCAGCATGGGTACGTTCTTGCTGGCCGCGGGCGCCAAAGGAAAGCGCTACGCGCTACCGAACGCGCGCATCATGATTCATCAGCCCTCGGGCGGCAGCCAGGGAACCGCCGCCGATATCGAAATCCAGGCGAAGGAAGTCCTGTTCCTGCGCGAACGGCTCAATCAGGTTCTCGCCGAACGGACAGGTCAATCGATCGAAAAAATCGCAAAAGACACCGATCGCGACAACTTCATGTCGGCGGATGCGGCGAAGGCGTATGGGTTGATCGACGAGGTGCTCGCCGAGCGATCGGTGCTCGACGACATCGCACGACGCACCGTGCGATGACGCTTTCACCGGCGCGCGGTGCGCGATGCGCGGTGCGTTCAGATCTGGCCGAAGCCGGTGGCACCGATCGCGGCGCCCGCGGCAAGCAACCATAACGGATGGATGCGCGTTCGAAAAGCGAGCGCGGCGCACGCCGCCGTGATCGCCCATTGAATCGCCGCCTGATTCGACGCATGCGAGATCAATACCGCGCTGGCCGCGACGAGCCCGACCGTCACCGGTGTCATACCGGACTGTACGTACCGGCGCCAGGGGCGGTCCTTGAAACGCTCCCAGGCATGCAGCGATGCGGCCGTGACGAGCGACGACGGCCCGAACTTGGCCAGCGTGGAAACGATAAAGCCGGGCCAGCCGGCCACATGCCAGCCGATCATCGTCACGATCATCATATTGGGGCCCGGTGCAGCCTGGGCGAGCGCGAAGAGTGCCGTGAACTGTTCCGCGCTCATCCAGTGATGCACCTGGACGACCTGACGCTGCATCTCGGGCAGGATCGTGTTGCCGCCGCCGAAAGCGAGCAGCGAGAGCTGGGAGAAGATGGTCGCCAATGCGACGAGCGTCGCGCTCATTTCACTGTGTCCTTGTGGGCGCTCAATGCGCTGCGCTGCCGGCGCCATGCCAGCGCGATGCTCAGTGGCGTCAGCACGAGCATGGTCGGCAAAAGCGGCAGCCGCACGAGCGCGATCGCCGCGAATATGACCGCCGCGACGAAGATGCCTTCGGGCGAGCGGACAATCGGCTTGGCCACCTTCATCGCCATGGCGATCAACAGGCCCGCGGCCGTTGCGGCGAGGCCGCCGAACATGTGGTGAACGATGGGATCGTGCTGCGTTTTGGCGTAGACGACGCCGAGCGCGATGACGATCAACGAAGGCACCGCGATGAAGCCTGTTATCGCGGCAAGCGCACCAATGGCTCCGCGAAAACGCATGCCGATCGCAACGGACAGATTGATGACATTACCGCCCGGTAGAAACTGGCACAGGCCGAGCAGATCGATGAACTCTTCGGACGACAGCCAGCGCCGCTGCTCCACCACGGCACGGCGTACGAAAGGCAGTGCGCCACCGAACGAGATCAGACCGAGACCGAGAAAGCCGACGAACAATTCGCCTACGCCGACTTCGCGCCCGTCTGCCGCCGACACTCGAGAACCCGTTGCCATCTGCTGCCCTCCTCCTCGCCGATACGATCAATGCGATCGATGCATTCGATGCGCGCAATGCTTGAACGCAGCACGCGGAGCCATCCGTACGAAGTTCAAGCGGGTGCCTTCCGCGCGGAACCTCTTTCGGGTGCGGCCCCTTCTCGATCGAAGCGGGCGAGCCGCTCGAGCAGTTCGCCCGCTTCGAGCACGACGCTGCGCTCCCGGGCGTCGAGGCTTTGGAGCATGGCCTGCGCGAGCCATTTCCCTCGTAGCGTGCGGTTGCCGTGCAGGACGCGCCGCCCCTTCGCGGTCAGCGACAACCGGGTGCGCCGCCGGTCGAGCGTATCGGCCTGACGCTTGATGTAGCCGGCCGCTTCGAGTTCCCGCAACAGCACGGCCAGATTCGAGGAACGGATGCGCTCGGCCGCACAGATCTCCGTGGGGCTCACGCCGTCGCCCAGACGATCGATCGCGCCCATGACGACCAACTGCGAAAATTGGACGGGATCCACCTGCGCTTCCTGGCGCAGACGCCGCGCCAATCCCGATATTTGGCCGCGCAAGCGCGTGGCCCGCGTCAACAGTTCGTCCGAATTTTCCATGTAGCTACAGTAACATAGCTATATTGACATAGCTATCTGGAAAATTCTCGGTTTGCCCCGCGCAATCGGGTTCGGTCGATGCCCTCGCCGTTCAAGCGCCCCAAAAAGAAAACCCCCGAAAACGGGGGTTTTCCGAGGAGACGATGTACCGTCTTTACGCGAAGTTCTTGCCGGCGAAATCCCAGTTCACGATGTTCCAGAACGCTTCGACGAACTTCGGACGCGCGTTGCGGTAGTCGATGTAGTAGGCGTGTTCCCAGACGTCGATCGTCAGGAGCGCCTTTGCATCCGTCGTGAGCGGCGTGGCCGCGTTGCTCGTCGAGACGATATCGAGCGAGCCGTCCGCCTTCTTCACGAGCCACGTCCAACCCGAGCCGAAGTTACCCACGGCCGCCTTCGAGAACGCCTCCTTGAAGGCATCGTGCGAGCCCCACTTGGCGTTGATCGCGTCGGCCAGCGCGCCCTTCGGCGCACCGCCGCCCTGCGGCGAGAGGCAATTCCAGAAGAAGGTGTGGTTCCAGACTTGTGCGGAGTTGTTGAAAACGCCGCCCGACGACTTCTTGACGATCTCTTCGAGCGAGAGATTCTCGAATTCCGTGCCCTTGATCAGATTGTTCAGATTCGTGACGTAGGCCTGGTGATGCTTGCCGTAGTGGAATTCGAGCGTCTCTTCCGACATATGCGGCGCAAGCGCTTTCTTGTCGAACGGCAACGGCGGGAGCTTATGTTCCATGGTGCAGTTCCTTCTATCGATTGATCGGGTGTGGGGTACTTTGTCGCAGGTTACGCTTCCGAGGCTTGGATTGTAGGCGACTTGGAATAACCCCACAAATCAGTAGCCCTTTTTCCGCAGTATTGAGCGCACCCGCGACGCAACGACGTAAAAAATGCTGAGATCGCGGCCTATGGTCGCATCTTTCGAAAGCCCGCTACCTGCCCGGGCATCTTCGCCACGGTCCTTCAGAAACCATCGGTCAGGCGCGGCTGCACATCAGCGAACGATACATCCGCCGCCCCTTGCGCGAGGTGGACCGTGTAGCGACGCGCGGGTTTCACCGCGCTCGGGCTGCGGATCGCCCGCCCCGTCTCGCCGTCGAGCAGTGCCGCATAGCCGCGCTCGAGCGTGCGTTGCGGGCTCAGTACTTCGAGGCGAGCGCAAAGCGTGCCCAGTTTCGCTTCCTGCCGCTCGGCCAGGCGCGCGAGCGCGACATCGAGGCGGCGCGCATATCCGGTCAGCGCGGCGCGCTCGGCCGCCAAATCGGGCCGCCACCGCTGCCAGCGAAGACGCACGACGGCAAAGCGTGCTCGCGCATCGCGCACCGGCCGTCCTCCCGCCGCGGCGAGTCGCGCCTGCAATTGCTCGAGATGCACGCGCTGTCGCCGCAAGCGCTCGGCCGGACTCACGAGCCGGCGTGCAAGCCAATCCAGTTGCTGCGCGCGGCGCTCCATCAGGCGGCCGAAGCCGCGCGCCAGCGCGGCGACGCGCTGATCGAGTTCGCGCAGCAGCACAGTACGCTGCGGGCTGACGAGCTCGGCCGCCCCGGTCGGCGTCGGCGCGCGCAGGTCGGCGGCAAAATCGGCAATCGTCACATCCGTCTCATGGCCCACGCCGCTCACCACGGGGAGATCGCTTGCCGCGATCGCACGGGCAAGCACTTCTTCGTTGAAAGCCCAGAGATCTTCGATGGAGCCGCCGCCGCGGCACACGATCAGTACGTCGACCTCGCGCCGCGCGTTGGCCTGCCGGACCATCGCCGCGAGCTTGTCGCCAGCGCCCGCGCCTTGCACGGGCGCCGGGTACACGATGACCGCCACGTGAGGCGCGCGCCGCGCCAGCGTCGTCAGCACATCGCGCAGGGCGGCCGCCTGTAGCGATGTCACGATGCCGATGGCCCGCGGGTGCGTTGGCAACGCTCGCTTGCGCTCGGCGGCGAAAAGCCCTTCCGCTTCGAGCTGCGTCTTCAATCGCAGAAACGCTTCGTAGAGCCGGCCGACGCCCGTGCGGCGCACCGCCTCGACATTGAGCTGAAGTTCGCCGCGCGGCTCGTACATCGTCACGAGCGCGCGAACCTCGATCTTGTCACCCTCGCGCGGCGTGAACTCGGCGTACTGCGCGCGGCCCCGGAACATCACGCAGCGCATCTGCGCCTGCGCATCCTTGATCGAGAAATACCAATGCCCGCTCGCCGCCCGCGTGAAGTTCGATACCTCTCCCGCCACCCACGTCAGCGGAAACGAACGTTCGAGCATCGTGCTGACAGCCCGGTTGAGCACCGACACGGGGATGGCCAGCTCGCCGTCGAGCCCCCCGCCCGGTAATCCGGATGAAGAAAATGAATGCATTCGAAGTCCCGTTTTTTCCTGGACAGACGATAGTCCGCCGCCTGACCTACGTCCAGCCGAAATTGGGCCACGCGATGCAAGGTTTCCCACATATCGAGCAGTGCGCGTCTCGCGGCGTGCGCATGGCGCGCGAGCGCGGCCAAGCGTCACAAGTCATTGATTAATAATGGATTTTATTTTATCACACAAACACGGTCACCGATGAGATGCTTGATTTATCGGCCTTTGCGTCGTTTGTGACGGGGGTTCTTCACAGAGTTATCCACAGCCGTCGCGCGTTGCACCCAGCGCCCCCGCTCCAGCCGGGCCTTGCCCGGCGCCATACGGGCGCGCTAGAGTGCCGGGTTCCCATTGCAGCGATGCGAGCCCAACCGACCGACGATATGCGCGTTCTTACCCGATTCGCCGAGAGAACCCTAGCGCGGCTCGAAGCGTACGTCGCCCGCCAATGGCAACGCCGCGGCATTTTCGCGATCGCATGCATACCGTTGGCCTGCGTGTTCAGCGCCGTCGCGGCCCTGCGCCGCATCGCTTTCTCGCTCGGCTGGCGGGAGCGCGTGCGCGTCGGAGTGCCCGTCGTCATCGTCGGCAATCTGACGGTGGGGGGAACGGGGAAAACGCCGACCGTCATCGCGCTCGTCGACGCGCTGCGCTCGGCCGGATTCACCCCGGGCGTAGTTTCGCGCGGCTACGGCGCGAAGCTTCGCCGCCCCCGGGCCGTTACCTCGGCCTCACGCCCGGACGAAGCCGGCGACGAGCCGCTGCTCATTGCGCGTCGCACCGGCGCACCGGTCTGGGTGTGCCCCGATCGCGTCGCGGCGGCCCATGCACTCGTTGCAGCGCACCGCGATGTCGACGTGATCGTCAGTGACGATGGCTTGCAGCACTACCGGCTCGCGCGCGACATCGAGATCGTCGTGTTCGATCAGCGCTTGGCGGGCAACGGCTTGCCGCTGCCCGCGGGCCCATTGCGCGAGCCGCTCTCGCGCAGACGCGACGCCACGCTCGTCAACGATCCATTCAACCGGACGCCGCCGCCCTGGCCCGACACGTTCGCCCTCGCGATCGCGCCCGGCGACGCCTGGCATCTCGCCGATCCGGCGCTGCGCAGACCGCTTTCGCAATTCGCCGGCGAGCGGGTGCTCGCCGCGGCAGGCATCGGCTCGCCCGAGCGCTTTTTCGCGACGCTGCGCGCCGCGGGGCTCGCCCCCGAAACGCTCGCGCTGCCCGATCACTACGCCTTTCGCGACGATCCATTTGCGCACACGCGCGCCGACATCATTCTGATCACCGAAAAGGATGCGGTAAAATTGCGCTCCCGGCACGACGCGCGAATCTGGGTCGTTCCTGTCGAAGCCACGCTACCTGGCCGCCTTATCGCACTCGTTGTGGAGAAACTCCGTGGACGCTCGCCTGCTTGAAATTCTCGTCTGCCCGATTTGCAAGGGGCCGCTGCGCTACGATCGCGCCCACGAGGAATTGATTTGTCAGGCCGACAAGCTCGCCTATCCGATTCGCGACGGCATCCCTGTGATGCTCGTCGACGAGGCCCGACAAACGGTCGAGGGCACCCCCGTCGAACCGCTCGATCCCGCAGGCAGCGCATGAGGCCGCGAAAGGCCGCCGAGACCGAGAGCATCCCTTCCCATCCGCAGCAGCACCTCCTTCGATGATCGACTCCCCAACGCCCGACTCTGCGTCTTTCGTCGCAGTGGTGCCCGCGCGCCTCGCTTCGACGCGCTTGCCCGAGAAGCCGCTCGCCGATATCGCCGGCAGACCGATGGTCGTGCGTGTGGCCGAACGCGCGCGCGCAGCGGGCGCGTCACAGGTGTTGATCGCCTCCGATGATGCGCGCGTCATCGACGCCGCCCGCGTGTGGGGGATCGACGCACTGTTGACGCGTGCCGATCACCCGTCCGGTACGGACCGGCTCGCCGAGGTCGCCACGCATTTCAATTGGAGCGACGACACCATCGTCGTCAATGTGCAAGGCGACGAACCGCTCATCGATCCCGCGTTGATCCGCGCCGTGGCGTCGCATCTTGCAGCCCATCCCGACTGTGCTATCGCGACGGCGGCCCACCCGATCGGAGAACCCGCGGAGGTCTTCAGCCCGAACGTCGTCAAGGTCGTGCTCGACGCGCGCGGCCGGGCGCTCTACTTCTCGCGCGCGCCGATTCCGTGGATGCGCGACGCCTATCAGCCGCATTGCTCGACAGCCGCACTCGACGTGGCGGCGATGCCGTCGCCGCCGCCCGATACCGTCTTTCGTCACATCGGGCTCTACGCTTACCGCGCGCGCTTTCTGCGCACGTACCCGACTCTCGCGCAAGCGCCGATCGAGCAGACCGAAATGCTCGAGCAACTGCGCGCGATGTGGCACGGCGAACGCATCGCCGTGCTCGTGACACCCGATGCGCCCGCGCCCGGCGTCGATACGCCCGCCGACCTCGAGCGCGTGCGCCTGCTTTTTAGCTTGGAGCGTTGATGGGCGTGGCATAATCAGGCCCGAAAAGCGCGAGCATTCGCAACACTCGGCTTCCGGTTCCCGCCTGCTTCGCCGCCCGCCTTCGCGAACACGATGCCCGATGGGCCGTGCCGCCGGCGGGACACCGCCGCTGGGTGTCCGCGGGGATGGCCGATTCGCTCGAACTTCGCGCCGCAGCATTCCATACAATTCGGAGATATCACCATGCGTTTGATCCTGTTGGGTGCGCCCGGCGCCGGAAAGGGTACCCAAGCCAACTTCATCAAGGAAAAATTCGGGATTCCGCAGATTTCGACCGGCGATATGCTGCGGGCGGCGGTGAAAGCCGGCTCGCCGCTCGGCGTCGAAGCCAAGCGCTTCATGGATGCGGGCGAACTCGTCCCCGATGCGCTCATCATCGATCTCGTCAAGGAACGGCTCCGCGAGCCCGATTGTGCGAAGGGCTATCTGTTCGACGGTTTTCCGCGCACGCTGCCGCAGGCCGAAGCGATGAAGCAGGCCGGCGTCGCCATCGACTATGTTCTCGAGATCGATGTGCCGTTCGACGAAATCATCGTGCGCATGAGCGGCCGACGCACCCATCCGGGCTCGGGCCGTACCTATCACGTGAAATTCAATCCGCCGAAAGTGGAAGGCCTGGACGATGTAACGGGCGAGGCACTGATCCAGCGTGAGGACGACAAGGAAGAGACCGTGAAAAGACGTCTCGATGTCTACGTAGCGCAAACGAAGCCGCTCATCGAGTACTACCAGCAATGGGCACAGCGCGGAGCCGAGAACGGACTTCAAGCGCCGCAATATCGCCGCATTTCGGGACTCGGCTCGGTCGACGACATTCGCCAGCGCGTGTTCGAGGCGCTCGTATAACGCGCACGCTCGATCTCGTCGCGCGACGAGCGCTCGGCAACCGCGCAAGACCCGCCCTCGCCGGCGGGTTTTTTTGCGCCCGCGACAAGCGATTACAATCTGCTGCGGTCCATCGCCCCGCGGTCACGAGCCGCGCCGGTGCGGGCCGCCATCCAGTCAACACGCCAAGGAGTCACAGCATGGAAATTCGCGGCAACGCATTTTTGATCACCGGAGGCGCATCGGGGCTCGGCGCCGCGACGGCACGCCTGATCGCACGAGAAGGCGGCAAGGTGGCCCTCGCCGATTTGAACGAAGCGGCGGGCAATGCGCTTGCGGGCGAACTCGGCGGCACCTTCGTCAAGTGCGACGTGAGCCGAGAAGAAGATGCGCAGCGCGCCGTGGATGCCGCGCTCGGACTCGGCAAGCTCGTCGGCCTCGTGAATTGCGCCGGCGTGGCGCCGGCCGTCAAGACGGTCGGCAAGGACGGCCCCCACCCGCTCGAGGCGTTTCGCCGCACGGTCGAGATCAACCTGATCGGTACGTTCAACGTCTTGCGCCTGGCCGCCGCCGCAATGGCGAAAAACGAACCCAATGAAGGCGGTGAGCGCGGCGTGATCGTGAATACGGCCTCGGTCGCCGCGTTCGACGGTCAAGTCGGCCAAGCCGCCTATGCCGCATCGAAAAGCGGTGTGGCCGGCATGACGTTGCCGATCGCGCGCGACTTGGCGCGCAACGGTATTCGTGTGATGACGATTGCGCCGGGCATCTTCGAGACGCCGATGCTGCTCGGCATGCCGAAAGAAGTACAGGATTCGCTCGGCGCCATGGTGCCGTTCCCGTCGCGCCTCGGCAAACCGGACGAATACGCGATGCTGGTCAAGCAGATTCTCGACAATCCGATGTTGAACGGCGAGGTCATTCGGCTCGACGGTGCCATTCGGATGCAGCCGAAATAACGGGGGCCGAACGGCAAAACGCCCGCAGCGCGCATCGCGCTTGCGGGCGTTTCCAGACTGTTCGTGGCGCTCCGTTCGGTCACGCGGGAGAGCGCAGACTCCGCGGCGGATGCGCTCAGCCGTTGCCCTGATCCGTCCGTTGACGCAACTCCTGGAGTTGCGTTTCCACGGTCATCGCGTCTTCCGCATCGGGGCGATCGTTCAGGTAGTGCTCCAGATCTTCGAGCGCGGGCCGCAGGTAGTCCAGCCGCGCGTAGGCGAAACCGCGATCGCGCACCTCTTCGATGTCCTCGGGCAGCAAGATGACGAGCCGCTGCTGCACGGCAAGCAAGCGCTGCCAGCGCTCCGTTTGCAGATAAATCGCCTTCAGATTGCGCAGCATGCGCGCGATGATCTCGCGGCTGGTAGCCGGCTGAAGCAGCATGCGCAGCGCACTGCCGAGCGATTCGGTCACGTGCGAAAGATAGGGCTCGAGCATCTCCACCATCTGCGCCTCGGAGAGCGACTGACCCGTTGTCGGATCGAGCATGACATCGCCCTCCGGCAACGTCACGCGCATCAGGAAGTGACCCGGAAACGAAACGCCATGAACGGGCACGCCAATCTGCTCGCCCAGCTCCATATAGAGCACGGCCAGCGTGATCGGAATGCCGCGGCGCCGTTTGAGCACCGTATTGAGATGGCTGTTGTCGGGGTCGTAGTAGTCGTTCAGATTGCCGGCGAACCCAAGGTCGCGGAAAAAGAATCGGTTCAGCGCGCCAATTTTTTCGGTCAGCCCCGCCTCGGCGGGCAAGCGGCGCTTGAGCCGCAACGCGAGTTCGTCGAGTTCGGCCAGCGTGGCCTGCAAATCGACGTCGGGATAAGCATCCTGCGCGATCGCAAGCGCGGTCTCGGTGAGCGGCAGGCCGTCGTCCTCCGCAACCAGGCTGGCGAAGTAATCGAGAACCGATGTCATGATCGTCACTTGGCTCGCCTTCTGAAGTACGCGTATTTGAAACCCATCAGCCACAGCATGCTGAAATATAGCGCGGCAAAGAGCACACTGCAGGCGGCGAGCAAGCCGATGCGCTCGAGCGGCCGCGCGTGCATGCCGATCCAGTCGAAGTTCGCCGCGCACCAGTGCATCGCGCCGGCCAGCACGAGCGACGCACCGGCCAACTGAGCCAGGAACAACGTCCATCCGCTCGACGGCGTATAAATGCCGCGCCGGCGCAACCCGGCGAACAACAACAACGCATTGACGCAAGCACCGAGCCCGACGCTCAGCGTCAGTCCGGCGTGCGCGAAGATCGGCACGAACACGAGATTGCCGATCTGGGTCGCAATCAACACACCCACCCCGATCTTCACCGGCGTCTTGATATCCTGCTTCGCATAGAAGCCCGGCGCGAGAATCTTGATCAGAATGAGCCCGACGAGTCCGACCCCATAGGCGGCCAGTGCGCGTCCGACCATCACGACCGAAAAACCGTCGAACCGGCCATAGTTGAATAGCGTCGCGGTCAGCGGCTCGGCGAAAAAGAAGAGCGCGAGCGCACTCGGCGCGGCGAGTAGAAACGTCACGCGCAATCCCCAATCGAGCAAAGCCGAATACTCGTGGGTATCGGCGTCGACGTGGGCCTTCGAGAGGCTCGGCAGCAGGATCGTCCCGAGCGCGACCCCGAGCAGCGCGGTCGGGAACTCCATCAGGCGGTCGGCGTAGTTGATCCAGGACACGGCGCCGGGCCCGAGCCGCGATGCGATGTTCGTGTTGATGATGAGGCTCAACTGGGCCACGGATACGGCGAAAGTGGCCGGCACCATTTTGACGAGCACACGCTTGACGCCGCGATGGGCGAGCGCTGCGATCGGATTGAGCCCGATGCGCGGCATCATGTCGATTCTGCGCAGCCCAGGCCATTGCACGGCGAATTGCAGCACGCCGCCCACGATGACGGCCCACGCGAGCGCGAACACGGGTACTTTCAGATGCGGCGCGACGGCCAGGGCCGCCACAATGAACGAAATATTCAGCAGTACGGGTGCGAACGCCGGCAGCGAAAAGTTTCCGTAGGTGTTGAGCACACCGGAAGCCAGCGTCGTCAGCGAGATGAAGATGATGTACGGGAACATGATCCGCGTCATCGAGACGGCGAAGAAGAATGCCTGGCCATCGTTCTTCAGCCCGGACGCGACGACGAACACCACCCACGAGGCCCCCGCCACGCCCGCGAGCGAGATGGCCGCGAGTGCCCAGGCGAGCACGGTCGACATGGCGTCGACTAGCCGCTTCGTCGCATCATGCCCCTCGCTGTTCTTGAATTCGGCGAGAATCGGCACGAACGCTTGCGAAAATGCCCCCTCGGCCGAGAGGCGCCGTAGCAGGTTCGGAATGCGGAAAGCGACATAAAAGGCGTCGGTGAACTGGCTTGCACCGAAGGCTCGGGCAATCAGCGTTTCGCGGATCAGGCCGGTCACGCGGGAGAGCAGCGTGAAGCCGCTGACCGTCAGCAGGGCTCGGAAGAGATTCATGGGGCGCCTATTATACGGACAGCCGATGTTCTCTCCGCTGCGGCGTGAAATTTGCCAGGTCCCTGATTTTGTTGCTATACTCGCGCGTTTCGAAGCTCTGTCTCGCTTCGCCAACGGTTTTTGCGCCCCGGGCAACCGTTCCCGGCGGTTGAATCGAAAAACGGTGCCTGAACGAAGATTCGGCCGGGCACCGGCAAAACAGTACAGGACAAGGAACTCTCATGGCTAACTCTGCACAAGCACGCAAGCGCGCCCGCCAAGCCGCGAAAGCGAACTCGCACAACTCGGCGCTTCGCTCGAAGTACCGCACGGCGGTCAAGGCTGTCCGCAAGGCGATCGAAGCCGGCGATCAAGCCAAGGCTGCCGAAGTCTTCCGCCTCTCGGCCAAGACGCTCGACGTCATCGCCGACAAGAAAATCGTGCATAAGAACAAGGCCGCTCGCCACAAGAGCCGCCTGGCCGCTGCCCTCAAGGCATTGCAGCCCGCTGCGCAGTAACCTCGCAGTCAGCCGTTCCGCTCGAGCGCCGAAGCGGCGCTTTACGTCTGGGCCATACGGCCTGGGCCATCACGGTCCGAGCCATCTCGAATGGCGCGGAATGATCGAGCGCACGTAAGGACGAAAAAAAGCCCGCAAACGAACGTTGCGGGCTTTTTTGCTATGCGTCTTTCTTTCCCTCGGCGCTTGCCTCGTCGCACACCCGAGGACGGCCTTAGGCGACCGTCGGGCGCGACGTTTCAGCCGCCGCGCTTCATCGCGCCATGGTCTTCCGGCAATTCACAGGCTTCGGTGACGACGAGGTTGTTATCTTTCGCGAAGTTCATGACGAAATCGAACGCCATAGGCTCGAGTTCGCGCAGGCGCGAGTCGAGAATGACGCATTTGAGATCGCCAAGCAACGTCGGACGCACATAACGCGAATACTGGAGCCGGGCATTGGGACCCCGCACGCCGGGACCGTAGCAGGCCATGACGCCGGCCAGACGCTCCGACCAATCGCTCGGCCGAAACTTCTTCCCGTCATGGGTGATGCCCTGAATGAAATACTCGATGAAGGGTGCTTCGACCATGCAAGAAACCCATGTGAGGCGCCCGAAGCTGGCATGCCCGCCGGGCTTGAGGAAACCTGTCGATTATACCGGAACGGACTTTCTTCCGCACCGCACACAAGAAGCAAAGGGCGTACCGTGACGCTGCCGCCGACTCGTCAAACGGCGGGAAATCCTTTATGCTGCATCAGGTTATCCATTGCACGGCGGCACCGCCCGACCCCTTCCGGCCGGCCCAGTCCGCCGTATTTGCTTTATGTCTGACAAAAAAGTCCGCCACTATCTGCAGTTCAAGGATTTCTCGCTGGACGAGTACGAATACGTGCTGGAACGTGCTCGCATTCTCAAGCGCAAGTTCAAGAACTACGAGACCTATCACCCGCTGCACGACCGCACGCTCGCGATGATCTTCGAGAAGCATTCGACGCGCACGCGGCTCTCGTTCGAAGCCGGCATCTTCCAGCTCGGCGGTCACGCGGTATTCATGAGCACGCGCGATACCCAACTGGGCCGCGGCGAGCCGCTCGAGGATGCGGCGCAGGTCATTTCCCGGATGGTCGACATCATCATGATTCGCACGTTCGGGCAGGACATCCTCCACCGCTTCGCCGAAAACTCGCGGGTGCCCGTCATCAACGGGCTGACGAACGAATACCACCCGTGTCAGGTGCTGGCCGATATCTTCACGTTCTATGAGCACCGCGGGCCGATCGCCGGCAAGGTCGTCGCATGGGTGGGCGATGCGAACAACATGCTCTATACGTGGATCGAGGCGGCCCAGATTCTCGGCTTCAAGCTACGCGTTTCGACGCCGGCCGGCTATAAGCTCGAGCGCTCGCTCGTCGCGCCTGAAAGCGCGCCGTTTTACGAGGAGTTCGACGATCCGAACGAAGCGTGCAGCGGTGCGGATCTCGTCACGACCGATGTCTGGACGAGCATGGGCTTCGAAGCGGAGAACGAGGTGCGCAAGGCCGCATTCGCGGAGTGGTGCGTCGACACGGACATGATGGGTCGCGCGAAAGCCGATGCCCTCTTCATGCATTGCCTGCCGGCTCACCGCGGCGAGGAAGTCAGCGCGGAAGTCATCGACGGCCCGCAAAGCGTCGTCTGGGACGAGGCCGAAAACCGGCTGCACGTTCAAAAAGCGCTCATGGAGTTCCTGCTGCTCGGCAAGCTCAATCACTGAGCCTCATGCGCCGGCCCGATGAAGGGCCGCCGCCTTCAAATGCTCAAATCACGAGCGGCTCGGGCTCGAGTTCGACGCCGAACCGCTCGCGCACATCGGCTTGAATCGCACGAGCGAGCGCCAGCACGTCGGCACCGGTGGCCCCGCCGCGATTGACGAGCACGAGCGCCTGGCGCTCGTGTACGGCCGCTGCCCCAATCGCCCTGCCTTTCCAGCCGCATCGGTCGATGAGCCAGCCGGCCGCAAGCTTCGCCCGGCCGTCAGCCTGGCGGTAGGCCACGATATCGGGCGCCTTCTCCCGCAGGGCTTCCAAGGTCGAAGCGTCGACGACCGGGTTTTTGAAAAAACTGCCCGCGTTGCCGAGCACGAGCGGATCCGGCAGTTTCGCGCGACGCACGGCCACCACGGCCTCGAACACCGCCTGAGGAGTCGGGGCAGCCCCACGCGCGTCGAGCTCGCGCGCGAGATCCGCGTAATCGACGCGCGGCGTCCACGCCTTCGGCAAACGGAACGTGACCGAGGCGATCGCGAAACGCTCGCGCCCCTCGCGCTTGAACACGCTGTCGCGATAGCCGAAACGGCACGCGTTCGCATCGAATTCGGCGCAAGCCCCTGTCGCGAGTTCCACCGCTTCCAGCGCGGCGAACCGCTCGCACATCTCGAGCCCGTAAGCGCCGATATTCTGGATCGGCGCGGCGCCGACGGTGCCCGGAATCAACGCGAGATTCTCGAGCCCCGGCCAGCCCATCGACAACGTCCACGCGACGAACGCGTGCCAGTTTTCGCCCGCCTGCGCCTGGACGTACCAGGCCTCGTCGTCCTCACGCACGAGCCGCTTGCCGGTCAGCTCGACGATCATCGCGAGTCCGTCGAAATCGTCCGTGAAGACGATGTTGCTGCCGCTGCCAAGCACGAGCGTGCGCATGCCCGCCGCACGGGGATCGCGCGCGGCAAGCGCGAACTGCTCCGGGCGTTCGATGCGGCAGGCTAGGCGCGCGCGGACGTCGAAGCCAAACGTGTTGTGCGCGCGCAGCGGGTAGTTCGCGAGAAAGGCGACGGGATCGGTAGCGGACATCGGCAGGGCCCCTGGCGGCGGCGACACGCCGCAGCTTGGGCAAATGAGAATGGGATCGGTAAAATGGCAGTCGGTCCGTGATTATAGCGAGTGACGCCCGCGCCACGCGGTTCGCGTCGCCGATGCTTCAAACCCTGGGAGAAAACTCTATGCCGTCGTTCGATGTCGTTTGCGAAGCCAACATGGTCGAAGTGAAAAACGCGGTCGAACAGTCGAACAAGGAAATTTCGACGCGCTTCGATTTCAAGGGCTCCGACTCGAGAGTCGAGCAAAAAGAGCGCGAGCTGACGATGTTCGCCGATGACGAGTTCAAGCTCGGCCAGCTCAAAGACGTGCTCATCGCGAAGATGGCCAAGCGCAATGTCGACGTGCGCTTTCTCGACTACGGCAAGATCGAGAAAATCGGCGGCGACAAGGTCAAGCAGATCGTCACGATCAAAAAGGGCGTCTCGGGCGATCTGGCGAAAAAGATCGTCAAACTCGTCAAGGACAGCAAGATCAAGGTCCAGGCGAGCATTCAGGGCGATGCGGTGCGCGTATCGGGCACCAAACGCGACGATCTGCAAAGCGTGATCGCGATGCTGCGCAAGGACGTGACCGATACGCCGCTCGACTTCAACAACTTCCGCGACTGAACCCGCTCGTGCTCGCCAGCCGCGCGAGCACGCGTCAGTGTTTGCGCGGGTGCGCGTGCGAGCCAGGCGCCGCCGGCGTCTTCTTTTCGCCGATACGGCTTTCCTTGCCGGCAATCAGCTTGCCGATATTGCCGCGATGGCGCCAGATCAGCAGCGCGCTCATCGCAAAAACGGCCCAGGCCACGACGTTGGGGCCAAACAGGAAGACGTCGAAAAGCGGGGCGAACACGGCGGCCACGAGCGCGGCCAGCGACGAGTAGCGAAAAAAGAACGCAACGATGAGCCAGGTCAGCACCGTCGCGAGCCCGAGCACCGGGTTGATCGCAAGCAGAACGCCAGCGGCCGTGGCGACGCCTTTCCCACCCTTGAACCTGAAAAACACCGGGTACAGATGGCCGAGGAAGACCGCTAGCGCCACGGCGGCGACGGCATTGTCATCGAGGCCGTAGCGCGGACCCACATGCGCTGCGAGCCAGACGGCGAGCCAGCCTTTGAACGCATCGCCTGCCAGCGTCAGCACGGCCGCGACCTTGTTGCCGCTGCGCAGCACGTTCGTCGCACCGGGGTTCTTCGAGCCATAGGAGCGCGGATCGGCCAGGCCCATCGCGGCGCTGACCACGACGGCAAACGAAATGGAGCCGATCAGATAGGCAAGAACGGCGGCAACGAGAATTTCCATGGAGAGGCTCTTTCAACAGTGACGTGCGCGTAAGGCCGAGTGCGGCGCACATTCTACCGAACACGGCCGCCCGTTCAATCGACGCTCGCGCAGTGGACCGGTTTTGCATCGAGCAATGCGGTCAGCACGCGGGGCTCGAGGCTCACCAGATAGCCGCGGCGGCCTCCATTCAGATAGATCGAATCGAGTTCGAGGATCGAGGCTTCGACATAGACCGGCATCGACTTTTTCGTGCCGAACGGCGATGTACCGCCGACGAGATAGCCCGAATGCCGGCTCGCTACCTCGGGCTTGCAGGGTTCGACACGTTTCGCGCCGATCTGCCGGGCGAGATTCTTGGTCGACACCGTGCGGTCTCCGTGCATCAGGACGATGAGCGGCTTGGCCTGCTCGTCCTCCATGACGAGCGTCTTGACGACGTGGTGTTCGTCGATGCCGAGCTGGCGCGCCGATTCGGCGGTGCCGCCGTGCTCGACATAATCGTAAGGGTGCTCGCCGAAACGGATGCCGTGGCGGCGCAGCAACTGCGTCGCGGGGGTCTCGGACACATGTTTCGTTTTGTTCATCGGCGCATTGTACGGCGACCGACAGGCACGCGGTTCAACCGCGCGGGTGGTGGGCCGCGTGCAACGTCTTCAGTCGTTCGCGCGCCACATGCGTGTAGATTTGCGTCGTCGAAATATCGGCGTGGCCGAGCAGCAGTTGCACCACGCGCAGATCGGCGCCGTGGTTCAGCAGATGCGTCGCGAACGCGTGCCGCAGCGTGTGCGGTGACAACGGGGCGCGAATATCGGCCGCGCGCGCGTGGCGCTTGATGATGTTCCAGAACTGCTGGCGCGTCATGCCCTCGGCGCGCGCGGTCACGAAAAGGGCGTCGGCGCCGCGCGCCGCGAGCAAGGCAGGCCGCGCATCGCGCAGATAGCGCGTGATCCAGCCGTGCGCCTCTTCCCCGAACGGAACGAGCCGCTCTTTCGAGCCCTTGCCCATCACGCGCACGACACCTTCGTTCAGCCCTACCTCGACAGTCTTGAGCGTCACCAGCTCGCTCACACGCAATCCGCTCGCATACATGAGCTCGAGCATCGTGCGATCGCGCAGGCCGAGCGGCGTATCGATCTGCGGCGCGGCCAGCAGGGCCTCGACCTGCTTTTCCGTCAGCGTCGACGGGAACCGCGGCGGCTGTTTAGCCGAGCGGATCCGCAGTGTAGGATCGGCCTTCGCGCGATGCTCGCGCATGGCCCACGCATAAAAACGGCGGAACACGGAAAGGCGCCGGTTCGCCGATGTCGCCTTGCCGTCGCTGCGCGCGGCGAGATAGCCGTTGACATGAAGCTCGGCCGCCTCGTCGATGCGCAGCCGATGCTCTCGGCCCAGCCACTGCGCGAACAGGCGCAAGTCGCGCCGGTAGGCTTCGAGCGTATTGCGGGCCAGCCCTTGCTCCAGCCAGAGCGCATCGCAAAATGCGTCGATCGACTGCGTGCTCGCCACGGCTTCGGGCGCCGGCGCGTCGTCCGCGGGAAGCGCCGCGTCGAAATCGGCAAGCTCGCTCATAGCGCGAGCGCCTGCTGTGCGCTTTCATGCGCGAGGAGCCAGCGCTTGACGCGCAGGTAGAAACCATCGCCGGCATGATGATTGAAGCCGCCGAGGCCGTTCGCCGCCACCACGCGATGGCACGGAATCACGATAGGAAACGGGTTGTCGCCGCAGGCTTGGCCGACGGCGCGCGGCACGCCATCGATCTCGCGCGCAAGGTCGCCATAAGTGCGCGTCTCGCCCGGGGCAATCGCGCACATCGCCTGCCAGACGCGCCGCTGAAAAGGCGTGCCGACATCCGCAAGCGGCAGATCGAACGACGCATCGGCCGTTTGGAAATAACGCGCGATTTGCGCCACGGCGCGCTGGGCCAGCGGCGAGACCGGTGCACGCGGCTCGGCCGACGCGGGCAGATATTCGATCAGCTCGACGACGCCGGTCGCATCGTTCACGCGAATGCCCACCTTGCCGAAAGGCGCGTCCATCACGGCGCTCAACATAGTCCCTCCCCTTTGCTCATGCCGCCTCGAGCGCCCATTCGACGTGCTCTCGCACGAGCGCCGACGCGTCGCCGGCCCGCGCGCGCAATGCGGCGACGATGCGCTCGCGAGCGGCCGCATCGAGCGCCGCGCCGCCTTCGACGCGCAACGCGTTGCCGAGCGCAACAGCCAGGTTGCGTAGCCAGCATTCGTAACCGATACGCCGAATCGCACTGCCTTGCAAGCGCAGATCGAAGTCATCGGCGCTCCAGGCGAACAGCTCGACGAGCGTCGCTCGATCGAGCCCGTGGCGGACGTCGAAGTCGTCCACGGGCGCGGCCTGCGCGAACTTGTTCCACGGACACACGAGTTGGCAATCGTCGCAACCGTAGACGCGATTGCCGATCAACGGTCGCATTTCGACGGGGATGCTGCCCTTCAGCTCGATCGTCAAGTAAGAGATGCAGCGGCGCGCATCGACCCGATACGGCGCGACGATCGCCCCGGTCGGGCAGGCATCGATGCAGCGCGTGCAATGGCCGCAATGCGCTCCGGCCGGCCGGGACGGTTCGCTGCTATCGACGGGCAGCGGAATATCCACATAGATCTCGCCGAGAAAGAAGAGCGAGCCCGCATCGCGTTCGAGCAGCAGCGTGTGTTTGCCGCGCCAGCCGATGCGCGACTTGTGCGCGAGCTCGACTTCGAGCACCGGCGCGGAATCGGTGAACACACGGTAACCGTATTCGCCGATCTCCCGCTCGATGCGCTCCGCCAACTGCTGCAGCCGCTGGCGCATGACCTTGTGATAGTCCCGGCCACGCGCGTAGATCGACACGACGGCCGCCGACGGGTCGGCGAGCCGCGCTTGCTCGCGCGCGCGCCAGTCGGCCGGTGCGTCTTCGGGCGGAATGGACGATCTGAACGATTTGACGCTCGAATCGGTCGGCCCGCCCGGCACCTCGCCTGACGAGCTGCTTTCAACCTTGCGCGATTCGAGCACCGCGGCCGGCATGTATGCGATGCGCGCGGTGATCACCCGTCGCGTTCCGGCCACAAGCTCGGCCGGCCGCGCGCGTTTCACCCCATGTTTGGCCATATAATCCATCTCGCCGTGGCACCCCGCCTCGAGCCAGGCGAAGAGCCCAGCCTCGGCCTCGGACAAATCGATATCGCTGATACCGATCGCACCGAAGCCAAGCTCGCTGCCCCATGCCTTGATCCGCTGTGCGAGCGCCGCCAGCGCCGCATCGTCGAGACGCGAGCCAAGGGCGACCCTCTCTTCGCGACGCGAAGCGTCCTGCGAAGCGCCTGCCGCTTCGGACGTCTTCCTGCTCATGGCGGCGTGTTCCGTGCATCGTTCATCACGCTATTTTACGAGAATGCCCGTGGCGCCCGATTCGTCGCTTCATCCGCCCGCGAGCGTCCTGCTCGAGCGCACTTTCGCGCTCGAGAACCTCGCCGCCACCGAAGCATTCGGCGCACGTTTTGCTACGGCGATCGAAGCGGTGCGCGTCAGGCCTGCATTCGAGGGCCTGCAGGTGCAACTGCTCGGCGATCTCGGCGCCGGCAAAACGACGCTCGTGCGTGCCACCCTTGCAGGGCTCGGACACCGGGGCCGCGTGCGGAGTCCCACCTACACACTCGTCGAACCGTATGCGCTGCCGCGCGAGGGGGGCCAGTTCGACGTCTATCACTTCGATCTTTATCGGTTTGCCGACCCGGCCGAATGGGCCGACGCCGGCTTTCGCGAGTATTTCGATTCGGGTGCGGTCTGCCTCGTCGAATGGCCGGAAAAGGCCGGCGAGTTGTTGGGCGTGCCCGATCTGGTCTTCGCGCTCGAAACCGAGGGCGAGCGCCGTCGGCTCGATGCGCGCGCCTACAGCGAATCAGGAAAAGCATGTCTAGAAAGATGTTGATCAAGCCGTTCCATTCGATCGAATCGGCCGCCACGGCGGCGCCGAGCTGGCGCCGGCGCAAGGTGCTGCGCGCCGGCGCCTCGACGCTGCTCCTCGGGCTCGCTGCGCCATTGCTCGCGCCGGTGAACGCGCTTGCGAGCTCGGTGCTCGGCGTGCGCGTCTGGCCGGCGCGCGATTACACGCGCGTGACGATCGAATCGGACCAGCCGCTGCAAAACACGCAGCAACTGCTGCAGGGGCCGGACCGGCTCGTCGTCGATCTCTCGGGGCTCGATCTCGATCAGGCGTTGCGCGATCTCGTCTCGAAGATCGCACCGAACGATCCGCAGATCCGCTCGGTACGCGTCGGCCAGTTTCAGCCCCACGTCGTGCGGCTCGTGTTCGACCTCAAGGGCTCGGTCAAACCGCAAGTCTTTTCGCTGCCGCCCGTCGGGACCTATCGCTACCGGCTCGTGCTCGACCTGTACCCGACCGTCGCTCCCGATCCGCTCATGGACCTGCTCGCGCAGACGGAGCGCAAGGAAAAGCAACTCGGCGAAAACCAGCCCGGCAACGAGCCGCTCGCGCCGGCGCCGCTCGGGGGGCCCAGCGCGCCGCCCGCGCCCGGCGACAACAGCGATGCGTTCTTCGAGCGCTACGCCCAGAACCTGCCGCCGGAAGGACATGCCGGCAGCGGTAACGCACCGTCCGGGCGCAAGCCGGGCAGCTTCACTCACGGCAAGAGCGGCAAGGAAGCCAGCGGCGGCCAGGCGACTGGCGATGGCTCGGACAGCGCGCTTGCGCGCAATGGCGATGACGGATTGGGGGACGAAGCCTACCCGTTTTCGACGCCGAAACCCGGACGCACGGTTCGGCTGCTGACCGTCGCCATCGACCCGGGCCATGGCGGCGAAGACCCAGGCGCGATCGGCAGCGCGGGCACCTACGAAAAACACATTGCACTCGACGTCGCGAAGAAGCTGCGCGCGCTGATCGACGCGCAGCCCAACATGCGCGCGATGATGACGCGCGATGCGGACTTTTTCGTGCCCCTGAACGTTCGCGTGCAAAAAGCACGGCGCGTCAGCGCGGATCTTTTCGTCTCCATCCACGCCGACGCATTCACGACCCCGGCGGCGCGCGGCTCGTCCGTGTTCGCGCTCTCGGAGCACGGCGCCTCGAGCGCGGCGGCACGCTGGATGGCGAACAAGGAAAACGCGTCCGATCTGATCGGCGGGATCAACGTCAAGACAGCGGACGAAACCGTGAATCGCGCGCTGTTCGATATGTCGACCACGGCGCAGATCCGCGATTCGCTGCGCTATGGGTCCTTCGTGCTGCGCGAAATCGGCGACATCAACAAGCTGCACAAGGGTGCTGTCGAGCAAGCCGGCTTCGCGGTACTGAAGGCGCCCGATATCCCCTCGATCCTCGTCGAAACGGCTTTCATCAGCAATCCCGAGGAAGAAGCGCGCCTGAACGACGAGAACTATCGCAATCAAATGGCGAGCGCGATCCTGAAAGGCATCAAACGCTATTTCGCGGCCAATCCGCCGCTCGCCAAGAGCCGCATGACCTGATCGACACAGTCGACACAGACGCCCCGGTACAATGACGTCGTCGCGCAACGGCGTGTCGCCACGGAGCCTGCCATGTCGCCTGTACCGGAATCGTCACCGCTGCCCGAGTCGGTCAGAGCGGTCCTCAAGCCTTCGCAGCGCGACATCGGCGGTTTCGCCGTGCGGCGCGTGCTGCCCGCGCTCGCCGCGCGGCTCGTGGGTCCCTTCATCTTCTTCGATCACATGGGCCCTGCCGCGCTTGCGCCCGGCGCGGGCCTCGATGTGCGCCCCCACCCGCATATCGGTCTTGCGACGGTGACCTACCTGTTCGAAGGCGCCATCGTTCATCGCGACAGCATCGGTTCCGTGCAGACGATCGTGCCGGGCGACGTCAACTGGATGACGGCGGGACGCGGCATCGTCCACTCCGAGCGGACCCCGCCCGAGGAGCGAGCCCGCGGACCGCGCATGCACGGTATTCAGACCTGGGTGGCGCTGCCGCTCGAGCATGAAACGATCGAGCCTGCATTCGAGCATCACGCGGCCGCGACACTGCCGCGTATCGAGCGCGGCGGCGTCACGCTCGATGTGATCGCGGGCTCTGCCTTCGGCGCGCGCTCGCCCGTGCGCACGTTCTCCCCCACGCTGTACGCGGCGGCGCGCTTCGCGCCCGCAAGCGCACTGGCGCTCGACGCCGAGCACGACGAGCGCGGCGTCTATCTCGTCGACGGCGACCTCGCGATCGACGGCATGCCGCTGCCGCTGGGCCATATGGCGGTGCTGAGCCCCGGCGAGACGGCGACGCTTGCCAGCACCGGCGGGGCTACCGCGATGCTGCTTGGCGGCGCGAAACTGACGGGCGAGCGTTTCATCGAATGGAACTTCGTGGCCAGCTCGCGCGAAAAGATCGAGGCCGCCAAGCGCGCATGGAGCGAGCAGACGATGGGCCGCATCGAAGGCGAGACGGAGTGGATCCCGCTTCCCGAGCGCCCGCACCGGTGAGGCGGTGGGCGCAGGGTTGAAATGCGGGGGCCCGGTCCCAATCTGAGCCGCAGGTCCACTGCAAACGAGGATGCGATGAACACCACTTTGGCCACTTTCGAACAGGATGTGATCGAGGCGTCCAAGCTCGTCCCGGTCCTCGTCGATTTTTGGGCGCCGTGGTGCGGTCCGTGCAAGACGCTCGGCCCGCTGCTCGAAAAGCTCGAGCAGGACTACGCCGGCAAATGGCGCCTCGTGCAGGTCAACGTCGACGAAAACCCGCAACTGGCGGCCCACTTTCAAGTGCGCAGCATTCCGCATGTCGTGGCATTCGCCGATGGTCAGCCTGTCGACCAATTCATCGGCGTATTGCCCGAAAGTCAGTTGCGCGCATTTCTCGATCGGCTCGTGCCCAATGCGGCGCAAACCGAGCATAAGCGCGCGCTCGCGGCGCTGAGCAACGGTCAGCGCGACGTGGCGATCGATCACCTGCAAACCGCACTGGCACTCGAGCCCGGCAACGACTCTGCCCGGCTGGACTTGATCCAGGTACTGCTCGACGACGAGCGCATCGACGAGGCGCGTACCGAAGTCGAGCGCCTTTCGGACAAGACGAAGCAAGGCATCGACGTGCGGTATAACACGGTGAAAACGCGGCTGGACGCGCTCGACGCGGCAGCCGAGCTGCCGCCGACCGATGCACTGGAGGCGCGCATCGCGACGAATCCGGGCGATCTCGAAGCCCGCTTCGACCTCGCGAGCGCGCTGATCGCGCGGCGGGATTACGGTGGGGCGCTCGCGCACTTGCTCGAGATCGTCAAGCGGGACCGGACGTTCCGCGACGACATCGGACGCAAGACGATGCTCTCGGTCTTCGATCTCGCTGCGCACCAGCCCGAGCTCGTGGCCGAATGGCGGCGTAAGCTCAGCGCGGCCCTCCATTAACGAAAGGCGCTGCGGCGGCGCGGCGCGGGAACGCCCTTTGGCAGCCGCCGCCGCTTTGCCTATCCAGCGGCCTTCGCAAGCGCCGCCAGCACGTGCGCGGCCGCCGCAAAACCGAAGCTCGCGGTCACGCACACGCTCGAGCCGAATCCGGCACAATTCAGGCCGATCGGCCCCGCATGCCCGGGCGACGCTTCCAGATGCTGGGCGACATCGTCCATGTCGCATACCGCCGCCTCGGGATAGATGAGCGGCTCGTCCGAATAGACGGCACTGACCTTGAACTTCGCCTTCGGTCCGCGCGGGAAACCGTGGTGCTTGCGCAATTGCGCGCGCACTTTCGAGAGCAGCGGATCTTGAACCGTCGACGCGAGATCGTCGATGCGAATGCGCGTCGGATCGAGCTGGCCGCCCGCGCCGCCCACGGTGATGAGCGGTTGTCCGCGGGCCACGCACCAGGCGATGAGCGCCGTCTTGGTGCGCACGCTGTCGATGGCATCGACGATGTAATCGAGCCTGCCGCCGAAGAGCGTCTCGAAGTTGTCCGGTTCGGCGAAGTCCTCGACGAGGCGCACGTCGCAAGCCCGGTCGATGAGGCGGATGCGTTCGGCCATCGCCTCGACTTTCGGCTTGCCGAAATTGCCGTCGAGTGCATGGATCTGGCGGTTCGTGTTGCTCTCGGCCACGTTATCGAGATCGACCAGCGTAAGCGTGCCGATCGCGCTGCGCGCAAGCGCCTCCGCCACCCACGAGCCCACGCCGCCGATCCCGATGACGGCCACATGCGCCCGCTCGAATGCGGCCAGGGCGGGAGCGCCGTAGAGCCGCCCCACCCCGCCGAAGCGCCGTGCACGGTCCGCATGATCGAGATCATGCTCGGTGCGCGGGGGATGGATAAGATCTGGGCTCGTTCCCTGAGTGGCGGACATGATGCGTAAAGTGAAAGCTGCGTGAAAACCGCGGTCGAAATTACGGAGAAAGACTGCGCTCGAGGGGTCTATTGTGCCCGATAGCGTGCCCCGGCCGTTGCTTCGAACAGACGACACGAGCACGGTCGCGCACGTTTTTTCGGCCTTGGCTATACTTGAGTCGACTGAAGCGGTCACATAAGAAGATGATCACTCTTGCTGAACTTCGCAACGAATACGCGCGCGGATCGCTCGACGAACACGATGTCGAGCCCGATCCGATCCGCCAGTTCCAGCTCTGGTTCCAACAGGCCCTCGACGCCCAGGTGCCCGAGCCGAACGCGATGACGCTTGCCACCGTGGACGAGCAGGGGCAGCCGTCGGCCCGTATCGTGCTTGTGAAGGGTGCCGACGAGCGAGGCTTCGTCTTTTTCACCAATTACGAAAGCCGCAAGGGCCACGATCTGGCGATCAATCCGCGGGCAAGTCTGCTTTTTTACTGGATCGAGCTCGAGCGTCAGGTGCGCATCGAAGGCACGATCGAGAAAACGAGCGCGCAGGAGAGCGATGCCTATTTCGCGTCGCGCCCGCTCGGATCGCGCATCGGTGCATGGGCCTCCGAGCAAAGCCGCGAAATCGCCGGCCGGACAGTGCTCGAGGAGCGTGAACAAGCGTTTGCCGAGCGATTCGGCGACAATCCCCCGCGCCCGCCGCAGTGGGGAGGCTACCGCGTCGTGCCGGCGAGGATGGAATTCTGGCAAGGTCGACCGTCTCGTTTGCACGACCGCATTGTGTACACGCGCAATGCCGACGCGAGCTGGCAGATCTCACGCCTGTCGCCATGACAGAAGATTGAAACGGAGTGTTTTCGAAGTCCAGACCATGCCGATGCTCCGAGCGCCGGACATGGTTGTTTTGCTTAGCTTTGCTATTCATTTCAACGGACACGGAGAATCTCGCATGTTCTGGGAAAAGAAGCTGGCGCAGTGGGTGGAAGACGTGCGGGCGACGACGAATCTGCCCGCGCGCCTCGTTCTTTGGGATGGGCAGCAGCACGACTTCGGCAGTTTCGCCGCGCCGCAAGTTACGCTGAAGGTGAACCACGCCTCGGCATTGCCGCTCCTGCTCGAACCGAGTCTCGATAACCTCGGCGAAGCGTATGTGAAGGGCAAGATCGATATCGAGGGCAAACTCTCGGACATCATTTCGATCGGCTATTCGCTCGCAAAAAACACCATTACGGGCGCCAGTAAGCTCGCTCGCGTGCGGCGCTATTTCAATCACACGAAATCGTCGGACAAAAAGGCCATTCAATATCATTACGACGTTTCGAACGCGTTCTATCAGCTCTGGCTCGACGAGAACATGGTCTATTCGTGTGCCTACTTCGAAAACGGCGACGAGGATCTCGCCACGGCACAGTTGAAGAAGATCGACCATATCCTCACCAAGATTCAATTGCAGCCAGGGCAGCGGTTGCTCGACATCGGCTGCGGATGGGGGGCGCTCGTGCTGCGCGCGGCCAGCAAGTTCGGCGCGAAGTGCGTCGGCGTGACGCTGTCGCAAAACCAGTTCGATCTGGCGACGGAACGGGTCAAAGCGGCGGGCCTCGTCGATCGCATCGAAATTCGTCTGCAGGACTACCGCGACATCCCGGGACAGTTCGATCGCGTGACGAGCGTCGGGATGTTCGAGCACGTCGGGCGCAAGAATCTTCCGACGTATTTCGCGAAGGTTCGGGAGTTGCTCGCCGAAGACGGCATCGCCATGAATCACGGCATTACGTCGACGGACTACGATAGCGGCGAAACCGCACTCGGGGGCGGCGAATTCATCGATCGCTACGTGTTCCCCGACGGCGAGTTGCCTCATATCAGCCTCGCGCTCGAATCGCTGCAGCGCGGCGGCCTCGAAGCCGTCGATATCGAAAGCCTGCGCCGGCACTACGCACGCACGCTCAACATCTGGACCGAAAATTTCGAGACCTACGCGGACGAAGCGCGCAAGCTCGTCGATGACGAGAAATTCCGCATCTGGCGGCTCTATCTCGCCGGCTGCGCCTATGCGTTCGAGCACGACGACGTATCGATCTATCAAATCGTCTGCCGCCGAGCCGGACGCAGCGCGCAGACGTTGCCGTGGTCCCGCCGCTACATGTACGATCGGCCGCTTGGAGAAACGCGTACGAGTACCGCGCCCGTTGCGGCCATCGATGGACGATAGCAAAGAAGACCCACAATTCGATCTCTTTGGTGCACTGCCGGCGCCCGACGGCGCGCCGCGAACCTCGGGGGAGCCTGACCATACCGAACCGGCTCGCGCCGGCGCCGCGACTCCCTCCAAGGGCGGGCGCCGCGCGCGGGCCGTGCTGCCGGCCGCGCTCCCGCCCGAGCTCGGCGAGCTGGCTGGCAGCTTGCCGCCGCAGATTCGCCTCGGAACATCCTCGTGGTCGTTTCCGGGCTGGGAAGGCATCGTCTACGGCGAAGCCTACAGCGATTCGAAGCTCTCCCGCGACGGGCTCGCCGCCTACGGCATCCATCCGCTGCTACGCACGGTCAGCCTCGATCGATCGTTTTACGCGCCGCTTTCCATCGCCGACTATCTGCGTTACGCGCAGCAAGTAGCCGACGATTTTCGTTTCATCGTCAAGGCACCGGCATCGGTGACGGATGCGACGGTGCGGGGCGAACGCGGCGAGCCCGTCGCCGACAATCCCTGCTTTCTCGATGCGGGCCTGGCCGCTCGCGAATTCGTTGAGCCGTGCCTGGCCGGCCTTGGCGCCAAAGCCGGCGTGCTTGTTTTTCAGTTTTCGCCCATGCCCGAACGCATGCTCGCCGAGCCGGCGGCATGGGTCGAACGGCTCGCCGCCTTCTTTGCCGCGTTGCCGCCGCTACCCAGCGGTACCGATGAAGCACCGGGCCCTTGCTACGCGCTCGAGATACGCGATGCGTGCCTGTTGACGCCGCGGCTCATCCGCATGCTGCGCGAGCGCGGTGTGCGTTATTGCGTCGGGCTGCACGCGCGCATGCCCGAGGCGTTGCGCCAGGCCGCGGCCCTCGCCCTCATGGACGGCGACGAGCCAGCCGGCCCGCTCGTCGTTCGCTGGAGCCTGCACAGCGGATTCAAATACGAGCAGGCGAAGGCAAAGTACGAGCCGTTCAATCGACTCGTCGACGAAGACCCCGCCACGCGGCATTCGCTCGCGGAGCTGGCCGCGCGTTATGCGTTGGCCGGCCAGCCGGTACTCATCATCGTCAACAACAAGGCGGAGGGCTCCGCCCCGCTTTCGTGCGCTGCGCTTGCTCGAGAGATAGCAGCGGCTTGCGAGCGACTGCGCGAAGAAAGGACTGGTGGGAACGCGGGCGTCGAGCAGAGCGAGCGCTGACGACGGCGTCAGCACCGGCACGAATCGTTCGCACCTCCAAGCCGTTGCCGTCAAGCGCCGGAGCGTGTCCAGCTGGCGAACTTGGCCCGGAACTTGGCCACTTTCGGGGCCACGACGAACGCGCAGTACCCCTGCTCGGGATGTTGCGCAAAGTAATTCTGGTGATAGGCCTCGGCGGGCCAATAATTGTCGTCGAGGGAGCGGACTTCGGTCACGATCGGTTTGTCATACACGTGCTCCTGCTCGAGTTCGTCCATGACCTCCCGCGCAATGTCGCGTTGCGTATCGGAGTGCGTGAAGATGATCGATCGATATTGCGTCCCCACGTCGTTGCCCTGTCTGTTGAGCTGCGTCGGATCGTGGATCGAAAAAAATACCTGGAGGATCTCGCGGTAGCTGATCTTCCTGGGGTCGAATTGAACCTTGACCACTTCGGCGTGGCCGGTCCCGCCGTCGCACACCTGCTCGTAGCTCGGACGCGGGACGTTGCCGCCCGCATACCCCGATTCGACGGAAACGACGCCGTCGAGATCGACATAAACCGCTTCCAGACACCAGAAACAACCTCCGCCCAACGTAGCGGTTTCCATCGGCTCAGTCATGACTGTCTCCCTGTCGACGAGCGTATGCGCTTCGGTGTATTCGCTCACAAACGGATTCTAAAAGCTTAGTGCGTTTTATGTGCGGCGGAGCGCTCGAGCCCCCGGCTGACCCGAATGCGCGGCGAAATGTCCGGATTCCATTAGAATTTCGCCTATTCGCCTTTTCGCACCATGACCTTCGACTCTTCACTCCAGCTGTTCCTTCCCCGCCTGTCCACGCCACAAGCTCGTCCACGATCCCGCCGCCGGGAGTCACGCCGATGAAGCATGCGAGCCCACCCGACTTCGATTCGGGAATGTTCCGCCGCGCGCTTGGACAGTTCGCCACGGGCGTCACCGTCATCACCACCCGCGCCCCCTCCGGCCAGTTGATCGGTATCACGGCGAGTTCGTTCAATTCGGTATCGCTCGATCCGCCCCTCGTGCTCTGGAGTCTCGCGACCCGGTCCGCATCGATGCCGGTGTTTCGCAGCAATAGCCATTACGTGGTCAACGTGCTATCGGAAACGCAATACGATCTCTGTCAGCGCTTTGCCACGGTCAAGGGCGACCGGTTCGCGGGTGTGTCGCACGCGGCGGGCGGCACGGGCATGCCCGTGCTCGACGGCGCGCTCGCATGGTTCGAATGCCATAACCGCAGCCGCTACGACGAAGGGGACCACGTGATTTTCGTGGGAGAAGTCGAGCGCTGCGGCGTCCATCCGGACGCCGAAAGCATGGCCCCGCTCGTTTTCCACGGCGGTGCATTCCACGGATTGAAGCCGCGTTGAAACACGGCGCGACAACGCCTTCAAACCTCGGCGAGGGTCTGATATCGGCGTGAATAATGACCGCTCCGCGGCAGCGACCTCGCTCAGTGCGGCGGCGTCGGCGTCGGCGTCAGCGTCACCGGCACGCCGGAGTCTTCCTTGAGCGTTTGAAGGACGATGTTCGACCGGATATCCATCACGCCGGGCGCCTTGTAGAGCTTCGAAAGCACGAAATCGGAGTAATGCTTGAGGCTATGCGCGAGCACGCGCAGCAGATAATGGCTCTCGCCCGTCACGACGAAGGCCGCAACCACTTCGGGCCACTCGCGCACGGCCGTGGCGAAGCGCTCATGCCAGTTCTCCTGATCGTTGCGCATCGAAACCTGCACGAATGCCTCGAGCTCGAGCCCGAGCGCCTCGCGGTTCAGACACGCCCGGTAACGCTCGATGACGCCCTGCTCCTCCAACAAACGCAACCGGCGCAAACACGCTGACGGCGATAGCGAAATTCTTTCCGCGAGATCGAGATTGCTGATGCGGCCCTCGTTTTGCAGCACACTCAGAATGCGGCAATCCGTGGCGTCGAGCGAGATCGCGTTCATTTTTGCCCCCATTTCGATGCTTATATCGAATTATCTTCTAGTCTAGCGCGCTTGGCGCGATGATTTCGCAAGCACCTTGCGCGCCTGGGCGCTTATCATCGAAGCATCCGTTCTTATTCACCACCCGCCAAAATGGACAATCGCAGGCTCTGGGATATTTCGCCGCCCGTCGAAGCACACACACCGGTCTGGCCGGGCGATACGCCGGTCACGATTGAACGCGTCTGGAAAATGGACGCGGGTTCGCCGGTCAATGTCGCACGGATGACCCTCTCACCGCATACGGGCGCGCACGCGGACGCGCCGCTGCACTACGACGCTCACGGCGCCCCGATCGGGGCGGTTGGCCTTGCGCCATACCTCGGCACTTGCCGGGTGATCCATTGCATAGGCGCCGCGCCGCTCGTGACGCCGGCGCATCTGGCGGCGCAACTCGACGGCACGCCCCCGCGCGTGCTGCTGCGAACTTACGAGCGGGCACCTGTCGACGCATGGGACGATGCGTTTTGCGCTGTGGCGCCGGAGACGCTCGATCTGCTCGCGCAAAGCGGCGTGATGCTGATCGGTATCGATACGCCGTCGCTCGACCCTCAGACATCCAAAACGATGGACGCTCATGGACGCGTGCGCGCCCACGGAATGGCGATTCTCGAAGGGCTCGTGCTGGACGCGATCGAGCCCGGCGATTACGAACTGATCGCGCTGCCGCTCAAATTGACGACGCTCGACGCAAGCCCCGTGCGCGCGGTCTTGCGCGCGTTGCCCGACAAGCGCGGCTAAAGTCTATCGATCGATCCGCCTTCCGACCCGTTCGTTTCCTGCCGCCCATACATCATGAAAACCCGTGACGAAGCGCTCGCGCTAGACCGCAGCGACCCTCTCGCGCACCTGCGCAGCCGTTTCGCGCTCGACGCGCAGACGATCTATCTCGACGGCAATTCGCTCGGCGTGCCGCCTGTCGCCGCGGCGGCGCGCGCACGCGCGGTCATCGACGATGAATGGCGCGGCGGGCTCATACGCAGTTGGAACGGCGCAGGCTGGTTCGCGTTGCCGCGCAGGCTCGGGGATAAACTCGCGCCACTCGTTGGCGCCGCGGCGGGCGAGACCGTCGTGACCGACACGATCTCGATCAATCTGTTCAAACTGCTCTCGGCGGCGTTACGCGAAGCCGACGCGCGCGATGCGAGCCGCCGCGTGATCGTCTCCGAGCGCGCGAATTTCCCGACCGATCTCTATATCGCACAGGGGCTCATCGAACAACTCGATCGCGGCTACACGCTGCGGCTCGTCGACGACCCCGCGGATCTGCCCGCCGCGATCGACGGCGAAACGGCCGTCGTCATGCTCACGCACGTCAACTATCGCACGGGCCTTATGCACGACATGGGCGCAATGACGGAGATCGCTCATCGTGCCGGCGCGCTCGCGCTCTGGGACCTCGCGCATTCGGCCGGCGCGGTGCCCGTCGATCTGCACGGCGCCAATGCCGATTTCGCGGTCGGCTGCACGTACAAGTATCTGAACGGCGGCCCGGGTTCGCCCGCTTTCGCGTGGGTGCCCAAGCGCCATCAGGCGCGGCTCTCGCAGCCGCTCTCCGGATGGTGGGGACATCGCGCCCCGTTCGCGATGGACCCGCGTTATACGCCCGACGACGGCATCGGACGGTTCCTTTGCGGCACGCAGCCCATCGTTTCGATGGCGCTCGTCGAGAGTGGGCTCGACGTTTTTCTCGAGACGGACATGCACGCCGTGCGCCGCAAGTCGCTCGCCCTCACCGATCAATTCATCGCGCTTGTCGAATCGCGCTGCGCGGGCCAGGCGCTTTCGCTCGTCACGCCGCGCGCGCATGCGCAGCGCGGCTCGCACGTGAGTTTCGAACATCGGCACGGCTATGAAGTGATGCAAGCGCTCATCGCGCGCGGCGTGATCGGCGACTATCGCGAACCGTCCGTGCTGCGCTTCGGGTTCACACCGCTCTATACGCGCTTCGTCGACGTCTGGGATGCCGTCGAAACCCTGCGCGACATTCTCGAGCGCCAAACGTGGCGGGCGCCCGAATTCGCCGCGCGCCATACCGTGACTTGAACCGATGTTCGCCGGTGCGGTGCGGATCGACGATCGGCCGCATTGCAAAGGATGGAGAGGAATTCGACATGACCGATTACATGGAGCTGCCCGAGTTGCCGGACGTATCCGGCGCCGGTACCGCGAAAGCCGGCAGCGCAAGCGCGCGCAACGGCGAAGGCTGGCATGACGCCAAGCTCGATTTTTCACAATCGATGAGCTATGGCGATTACTTGTCGCTGGAATCGCTGCTGTCCGCGCAGCATCCGCTGTCGCCCGACCACAACGAGATGCTGTTCATCATTCAGCATCAGACGAGCGAACTCTGGATGAAGCTCGCGCTGTACGAGCTGCACGCGGCGCTCGATTGCGTGAAGGGCGACGCCCTGCCGCCCGCCTTCAAGATGCTCGCGCGCGTGTCGCGCATTCTCGAACAGCTCGTTCAGGCGTGGAATGTTCTGGCCACGATGACACCGTCCGAATACACCGCCATGCGCCCGTATCTCGGCCGGTCGTCGGGCTTTCAGTCGTATCAATACCGGCAAATCGAATTCATGCTCGGCAACAAGAACGCGCAGATGCTCAAGCCGCACGAGCATCGGCCGGACATCCTGGCGGCCGTGCGCGCGGCGCTCGAGGCCCCCTCGTTTTACGACGAAGTGGTCAAGCTGCTTGCGCGACGCGGCTTCGCGATCGCACCCGAGCGGCTCGAGCGCGACTGGACCTCGCCCACCGCCTACGACGCTTCGGTCGAAGCGGCATGGCTCGAGGTCTATCGCAACCCGTCGCAGCACTGGGAGCTCTACGAGATGGCCGAGGAACTCGTCGATCTCGAGGACGCATTTCGCCAGTGGCGCTTTCGTCACGTCACGACGGTGGAGCGCATCATCGGCTATAAGCAAGGTACCGGCGGCACAGCGGGCGCCCCGTATCTCCGCAAGATGCTCGACGTCGTGCTTTTCCCCGAGCTTTGGCACGTGCGCACCGTGCTTTGAAACGAGGAAGCGCCGTTGCTGCCGCGGCGCCTTGCCGATACCCCCGCGTAGCGAAGCGGTTTTCCGGCTGAGCGGATGATATGTTATATCATGTCACCCATACTCAATCGGGACCGACGTCATGTCCGCTGCCGCTCACTCCCATTCCGTCGCCGATCGACTCGCGCGCGCCGATGCGTTCGCGGCCGAGAACGGCCTCGCGCTGACTCCGCTGCGTCGGCAGGTCTATGCACTCGTTGCGGGTGCGGGCAAGCCGATCGGCGCCTACGACCTCCTCGCGGCGCTCGAACCCGAGCGCGGACGGGTGCCGCCCACCACGGTCTATCGCGCACTCGACTTTCTCGTCGAGCACGGCTTCGTGCATCGAATCGAATCGCGCAATGCGTTCGTCGCCTGCTGCGAAGTCGGCAAACCGCATCAGAGCCAATTCCTGATTTGCGAGCGTTGCGGCGAAACCGTCGAGATTCCCGGCGACGAGCTCGCCGAGCGCCTGTCCGCGACGCCGCCTGCGCACGGGTTCGAAGTCCACAAGCAAGTCGTCGAGTTGAGCGGACTGTGCGGCGAATGCAAGGCGCAGGGCCGGTCCGCGCCGCCGCGCTCTTCGTAACGTCGATACCAAGGAAAAATATTGATGAATTCGATTGCCAGGATTCGGCGCATCGGCCGCAATAGCCGGACCGTCGCCATCGCGAAAGCCGTCGCGGCGGGGTTCGCCGCGTTGTCGATGAGCGCAGCCGCGTTCGCGGCCGGCGACGTCAAAGTCAACATTGTGGCGGCCGAGAATTTCTATGGCGATATCGCGAGGCAAATCGGCGGCGAGCATGTCGACGTGACGAGCATTCTCAGCAATCCCGATCAGGATCCGCATCTGTTCGAGGCCAGCCCGAAGACGGCGCGGGCGCTGCAGCACGCCGCGATCGTCGTCTACAACGGCGCCGCGTACGATCCGTGGATGGAAAAACTGCTCGCCGCGTCCAAGGGCGGCCAGCGCACGACCATCGTCGCGGCCGAACTCGTCGGCAAGAAGAGCGGCGACAACCCGCACCTCTGGTACGCCCCGCAGACGATGCCGGCCGTCGCCCGCAAGATCGAGGCGGCACTGGTTACGGCCGACCCGACGCACAAGGCCGACTACGACCGGCATCTGTCGGCCGTCATCGATGCGCTGAAGCCGATCGACCAGAAGGTCGCCCAGTTGCGCGAGCGCTATCGCGGCACGCCGGTGACCGCAACGGAGCCCGTGTTCGGCTATCTGTCGGACGCGATAGGCCTCGATATGCGCAACATGCGCTTTCAGTTGGCCGCCATGAACGACACGGAACCGAGCGCCAGCGACATCGCGACGTTCGAGCGCGATCTGCGCGAGCGGAAAGTCCGCGTGCTGATCTACAACAGCCAGGCAACGGAAGCGCTGACCAAAAGGATGCTCCAGCTCGCGAAGCACTCGGGCGTGCCGACGGTGAGCGTCACGGAAACGCAACCGGCGGGCAAGACCTTCCAGCAATGGATGCTCGCTCAACTCGGCGCGCTCGAGGCTGCGCTCGACGCGAAACAACCATGATCGAGGCAATGGCAACGGCAATGGCGTCGGCCCGCGGCTGCGCACTCGAACTCGAGCGCGTCACGATCGCGCTGGGCGGGCGCACGATCCTTGCCGATACCGATCTTTCCGTTGGCGCGGGGGAATTCGTCGGCGTGCTCGGCCCCAATGGCGCGGGCAAAACCACACTGCTGCGCGCGATTCTCGGGCTGGTCCCGCTCGCGCACGGAACGATCCGCATCGCGGGCGAGCCGATCGCCCGCGGCAACCCGGGCATCGGCTACATGCCGCAAGTGCGCAGCGCGCTTGCCGGCCGGCGGCTGCGCGGGCGCGACTTCATCGCCATGGCGGCGGACGGACATCGTTGGGGCCTGCCGCGTACCGATGCGGCCACGCGCGCCGAAGTCGAGCGGGTCCTGGATCTCGTGGACGGCCACGCGTTGGCCGAGCGCCCCCTGTCCGAGCTCTCGGGTGGCGAGCGGCAGCGGCTTTTGCTGGCGCAATGCCTGCTCGGCCAGCCGCGCCTGCTGCTGCTCGACGAGCCGCTCATCAGCCTCGATCCGAGCCATCAACGCGGCGTGGTGGAACTCGTGCGCCGCGTGCAGCGCGAGCTGGGCATCACTGTGCTCTTTTCCGCACACGAGCTGAACCCGCTGTTGAGCGCGCTCGATCGCGTGCTGTATCTCGGCAACGGTTCCGCTGCGCTCGGCACCGTCGACGAAGTCATCACTCGGCCGGTGCTGTCCCGGCTCTATGGCTCGCCGATCGACGTCATGCGCGTGAACGGCCGCATTTTCGTCATGTCAGGCGACGTCGAAATCGAAAAACACGATCACGCGCACGAGGGCGAGCCGGGAGCCGGCAACGGGCACGGCCACGTCCATTCTCACGGGCATACGCACGATGTTTGAATACGACTTCATGGTCAACGCGTTCGCGGCATCGGGCATCGTTGCGGTGCTGGCCGGGATCGTCGGCTACTTCCTCGTCATGCGCGAGCAGACATTCGCGGGGCATGCCCTGTCGCACGTCGGCTTCACGGGCGCGACGGGCGCCGCGCTGATCGGCGTCTCGCCGCTCTGGGGGATGATTGCGTTCACGCTGGCCGCGGGGCTTTCGATGGGCGCGCTCGGCGAGCGGCTGGCCGGACGCGATGTCGCCATCGGCGTCGTGCTCTCGCTTTCGCTTGGCTGCGGACTGCTGTTCCTGCACTTCTTCACGGCGTACGCCACGCAAATCACGGCACTGCTGTTCGGCAACGTGCTCGGCGTCACGCATACGACGCTCGCCATACTGGCCGGCATCGCGGTGGCGAGCCTCGTCGCGCTCGGCGCAATCATGCGCCCGCTCGTTTTTGCGACGCTGCAACCCGAGCTCGCCGAAGCGAAGGGAGTCTCGCTGCGCGTCGTATCGATGCTGTTCCTGACGATCGCCGCGCTCGCCGTGGCCGCCTGTACGCAGATCGTCGGCGTGTTGCTCGTCTTCACGCTGATGGTCGGCCCTGCCGCCGCGGCGCAGAACATCTCGACGCGCCTTCGCAGCGGGATCGCACTCGCCGCGGCGTTTGCGCTGGCACAGGCGTGGCTCGGCGTGACGCTCGCGTTCTATACCGATTGGCCCACGAGCTTCTGGATCACCGCCCTCGCCGCACTCGTCTATCTGGCGAGTCTGCTCGCGCGACGCCGATCTTGACTTTCACTCCGCGCAAACCGATCATTCGCTCATCTGCAGAACAAAAGATCGACCCATCGCATTGAATCGGCGATTGGGGTCATATCTGACTGGATCGGAGACAAGCGATGGACAATGCGCAGCGCGGCGCTTCAAATGTAATCGTCCACCTCGGCGCGGGATCGTTTCACCGCGCCCATCAGGCGTGGTATCTGCATCGGCTGCAGCAGGCCAGCGCGCCGGGCGAGCCTCAGTGGTCGCTCACGGTCGGCAATATCCGCGGCGACATGAATGCCGTGCTCGACGCGCTGGCGGCGCAACACGGGCGCTATACGCTCGAGACCGTCACGCCGCAAGGCGAGCGCGCCTACGAAACGGTCGGCTCGATCGGCCGCGTGCTGCCGTGGTCGCCCGGGCTCGAGGCGCTCATCGAAGCGGGTGCCGATCCGGCATGCAAGATCGTCTCGTTCACGGTGACCGAGGGCGGCTATTACCTCGACGAACACGACCGGCTCGATACGGCCAATGCGGACCTCGCCGCCGATCTGCGCGGCGGGCGAACCACGATCTACGGTGCGCTCGCTGCCATTCTCGAAGCCCGCCAATCCCGCAATGCCGGCCCCGTCACACTGCAAAGCTGCGACAACCTGCGCAGCAATGGCGAGAGGTTCGAAGCGGGCATGCGCTCGTTTCTCGAGTTGAGCGGCCGCACCGCGCTCGCCGAGTGGTTCGAGGCCAACACGTCCTGCCCCAATTCGATGGTGGATCGCATCACCCCGCGCCCCACACCCGAAGTTCGCGAACGCGTGAAGGCGGCGACCGGTGTCGACGACGCCTGTCCCGTCATGGGCGAGGCCTTCATCCAGTGGGTCATCGAAGATCGCTTTTGCGCCGGGCGTCCGGCATGGGAGCGCGTCGGTGCGGAACTCGTCGAATCGGTGCTGCCCTACGAGGAAGCGAAAATCCGCATCCTGAACGCGAGCCACAGCTGCATCGCATGGGCCGGCACGCTCGCGGGGCTGACGTTCATTCATGAAGGCACGCACGACGCGCGAATCCGCCGGTTCGCGTACGACTATGTGACCGAGGACGTGATCCCCTGTCTCACGCCGAGTCCGCTCGATCTCGCCCGCTATCGCGACGTCGTGCTCGACCGCTTCGGCAACCCGTATATCCAGGACACGAATCAACGCGTGGCCGCCGATGGCTTTTCGAAGATTCCAGGCTTCATCGCGCCGACGCTGTCTGAATCCTTTGCGCGCGGCGCCGAGCCCAACGCCACGGCGGTCCTGCCCGCGCTCTTTTTCCGCTTTCTCGATCGCTGGCGCCAAGGCGCGTTGCCCTATACCTATCAGGATGGCGTGATGGACGAGGCCGCCGCGCGCGGCATGTTCGACGCGCCCGATCCACTGGCCGCTTTTTGCGCATCCCGGCTCCTGTGGGGTGGGCTGGCCGACACTCCGCCCCTCCTGGCCGCGTTGCGAAGCGCGCTCGAACGTGTCGACGGCTGGCTCGCCTCTCGCTGAATCGATGTCGGCAGGGCTCACCCCCATTGCAGTGCATCATTGCGCCCGGCTAAAGTAGCGCATCGCGCTTTTCGACTCCGAATCTGAAGGGCTCACAGCCATGTATCTCGGCATCGATCTCGGCACGTCCGAAGTGAAGGTCTTGCTGCTGGACCCGAACGGGCACGTGCTCGGCACGGCCGGCTCGCCGTTTTCCGTCTCGCGGCCGCATCCGCGCTGGTCCGAGCAGAACCCCGCCGACTGGTGGGAAGGCACCTGCATTGCGCTCGCGAAGCTGCGCGAGTCGCACCGCGAAGCGTTTTCGCAGGTGCGCGGCATCGGACTCTCCGGTCAGATGCATGGCGCCGTCTTGCTCGACGAGCAGGACCGCGTGCTGCGCCCCGCGATTCTCTGGAACGACATGCGCAGCGTCGACGAATGTGAAGCGCTGACCGCGCGCGCGCCGCGGCTGCATGAAATCGCCGGGAACCTGGCCATGCCCGGTTTTACGGCGCCGAAGCTGTTGTGGGTCGCGCGCCACGAACCCGAGCTCTTTCGCCGTACTGCTACCGTGCTGCTGCCGAAAGACTATTTGCGCCTCATGATGACGGGCGACAAGGTCTCGGATCCATCGGACGCCGCTGGGACGCTCTGGCTCGATGTCGCACGGCGCGACTGGTCCGACGAACTGCTCGACGCATGCGATATGAAACGCGCGCAAATGCCCCGCTTGGCTGAGGGCAGCGCCCCGTCCGGCGTGCTGCGGCGCGAACTCGCGCATGAATGGGGGCTTGCCTCGAACGAGATCGTCGTTGCGGCCGGTGGCGGCGACAACGCGACGAGCGCCATCGGCATCGGTGCGACGGAGCCGGGCGACGGTTTCGTCTCGCTCGGTACGTCCGGGGTGCTATGCGTCGTCGGAGATCGGTTCCTGCCGAATCCGGCCTCGGCCGTTCATGCGTTTTGCCATGCCATTCCCGACCGCTGGCATCAGATGAGTGTGGTGCTGTCCGCGGCGAGCTG